>CAYVQL010000221.1:0-17949 GCA_964454135.1 uncultured Enterobacterales bacterium
GAGACCGTCATGGGAGATGACACGGGCGTCGGGAAGCTGGCCACATAGGCGGGCCGCCTCCTGCTGGCCGAAGCCACGCCGCAGCAGCACCCGGCCGCTGCCGTCGGCCACCAGAGCGCCGCTCAAGCAGACAAGGAAGTCTGCCGTGAGGTCATACTGTGCGAGCTGATGGAGGGTGTCCTCCAGGATGCGGGCAGTGCAGACCACGCGCCGCGGGTGGGAGGCGAAGGCATCGAGGCAGCGCCGCGTCCTGGCGTCGTCGTCCTTGTGGAAGAGGGTGCCGTCCCAGTCGCAGACACAGAGCGCCTCGGCGTCAGGGCGTACTGCCGCGGCCAGCAGGCGGCGCAGGACACGGTCGTCAAAGAGCGTGCCCACCTCTGCGGCCATGGCGGAGAGGGGCGCGTAGCACTCCAGCAGCCGCTCGACGGCCACGACGGCCTCGGCCTGCCCGTCCACGAAGTCGACATAGGGGCGCCCCGAGAGGTAGTCGGCCGCGGCGTTGCAGCGGCGGGAGACCACGTTGGGCAGGCCCGCGCAGAGGGTCTCGAAGATGGAGCGGCCGAAGGTCTCGGCGGCCGCCATGCTGAGGTGGAGGTGGGCGTCGTCCAGGATCCCGCACAGGTGTTGGTGGGCGACGAAGCCGGTGAAGGTCACGGCTTCGGCCAGCCCCAGCTCCCCGACCATGCGCTGGACGCGCTCCATGTAGGCCTGGTCCTGCACGGGGCCGACCACGCGCAGCGTGGCGCCAGGATGGCGAAGGCGCAGCGCGTGGAAGAGGCGCAGCAGGACCAGGGTGTTCTTCTGGGGCTTGATGCTGCCCACGCTGGCGAAGCGGGGCGGGCCGTCCAGTACGCGGGCGCGGTGGGGAAAGCGCTCCACGTCCACGCCGCGCGGCACCACCTTCACCCGCTGCGGCTCAACGCCATAGCGCTCCAGGAGCAGACGCTTCTCCAGGTAGCTGGGCGTGATGACGGCGGCGGCACGACGTAGCGCCGCCTGCTCCAGGCGGGTGTACTCGCCGGGTACGCGCTCCCCGGCCGCCTCGTATGAGGGCGTCAGCAGCATGGGGAGGCACAGCACCCGGCAGGGCAGATCGTCAGTCCGCAGGCCGAACTGCATGGAGACGTGGACAAAGAGCAGCTGGTCGTAGTGTCTGGCCACCTCACGGACGCGGGCTGCCACGAAGGGAGCGTTGAGGATGCGCCTCTGGAAGCGACAGGGATGGCGATGTGGATAGCTGTGGCGGTAGCGGGCCGGTGATGCCCCAGGAAGGGGGGCCACCTCGAACTGCATGATGTCCATGGAGTCACCCAGCGCCTGCCTCAGGCTCCAGACGAGGCGGGCGCCGCCATCGCGCTGGTCGTCCCGCGGAGCGCACTTCTCAGTGACGAGCAGGTACCTCATCATCCATCCCCTCCCAGAGTTTCTCGTAGCGTGTGAAGATGCGCTGCCAGGCGTAGCGGTCGGTGAACGGACCCCGGCCCGGACGGAGCGCCAGGTAGTCGGCGATGGCGGAAGCCATGCGCTCGGCGCTGTCGAGCTCGACCAGCAGGCCGCGCTCTGCGGTGACGATCTCGGGCAGCGCTCCGGCCCGGACGGCGATCACCGGCACGCCGCAGGTGATGGCTTCCAGCACCGAGCGGCCCATGCCCTCGGCGTGCAGGTAGCTGCCGCCAGGGACTGCGGTGTGCCGCTCCGTGCTGAGCTGGATGTAGAGGTCGGAGCGCGCCAGGGAGCGCAGTACCTCTTCGTTGTCCAGCAGGCCCAGGAAGCAGACCCGCTCCTGCAGGCCCAGCTCCAGCACAAGGCGTCGCAGGTCATCCTCCAGGGGGCCGTCGCCGGCCAGGTGCAGCTGGAATTCCAGCCCGCTGCTGGCCACGAGGGCCAGGACGCGCAGTAGGAGATCGTGGTTCTTGTAGGGCACGAAGCGCGCGGCGCAGAGCAGGACGGGTGGCCGGGCGCCGGGCTCGAATCCCTGCACGAGGCTGCGGGCCAGGTCGGCATCCACGCCGCCAACGCAGCGACGAAAGAGACGCCGGGGCAGGCTGAGCGCGGTGAGCCGCTCCTCGGTGAAAGCCGAGTTGGTGATCAGCAGGTCCAGGTTGCGGGCCAGGGTGAGGCCCCACCAGCGCTGTCGCTGGCCGTGGTCGGGCAGCCGCAGACGCTCCAGGGGCGCCTTGATGATCTCGTTGCCACCGGTGCGGTAGACGAAGCGGGACGCCGGGAAGAGCGCACGGATGCGGTCCATGTCCTCGATCCAGCGGCCGCTGTTGAAGAAGACGATGGCCGGGGGGCGGGTCAACGCCCCAGGTAGCTGTTCCAGCGGCACAGGGACGCGCTCGCCATGCTGGAGCAGACAGTCCTCGCCGCGCGTGTTGCGCGTGACCACGTCCAGCAGGGGCCAGCGCGGATGCTGATGGAAGTGCTCCATGAAGTAGCGGGCGTGCATCTCCATGCCACCGGTCAGCGGCGGCAGGCGGTCGGCGAAGAGCAGGACGGGGCCGGGCTCAGCCATCGCTGCGCCTCCACTGGCGCAAGGTCTTGGCGGTTACGTCCACCAGCTTGTCCTGGGCCACGCCGCGCTGGCGTGCGATGCGGCCCACCTCCTCCGCCATCCAGATCTGCAGGGCGCGCAGCACGTCCTTGGTGGGCAGAGGTTCATCACCGATCAGGTCGTCCAGCGCTTCACCGTTGGCGAAACGCCCTGCCACGTCGCGGGCCAGGTCTCCCGTGACGGCGCCCCCTGCTGCATCCAGGGCGGTCGGCAGCCACTGTGCCAGCTCCTCTTCGGGGATGGCCTGCTCGGACCAGCGGGCCATGGCCCGCCAGGCCAGAGCGAAGAGGTCGCGTACGTTGCCCGGCAGGGGCTGGCCGGCCAGGAAGCGCAGCACCCGCTCGTGGTGCGGGGCGCGGAGCTCCAGGCCGAAGCCGGCCTGCTGCTGAACGCGCGAGAGCACGTCGTGCCACAACCAGGGCAGATCGTGGCGGAACTCACGCAGTGAGGGGACGCGCAGGCGCAGGGTGGCGATGCGGTCGAAGAAGTCGGCGTCCAGCCGCTGGCGCAGCTCGTCCAGGGGTATGTTGGTGGCTGTGATCAGGCGGAAGCGGCTCTCCACCGTCTTCGTGGAGCCCAGGGGCAGGAAGCGACCCTCCTCGATGGCCCGGATCAGCAGGCGCTGTACGTCGCGGGTCAGGTCGCCCACCTCATCCAGGAAGAGGGTGTCCCGGTGAGCGCGGGCCAGCAGCCCGTCACGGTCTTCGTTGGCGCCGGTGAAAGCGCCCTTCTTGTATCCGAAGAGCTCGGCGCGCATGGTGGCCGGCTGGTATTGGCCGCAGGCCAGGGAGGGCCAGTCGGTGTCCAGCTCCTTGCGGTGGAAGGGGCTGTGGAGGCGTATCCAGCTGGCCAGAGTGGTCTTGCCGGTGCCGCGCTCACCCAGGATCAGCACCGGTACGGGCAGGCGCGCCGCGCGCCGCGCCTGCTCGTAGAGGTCGCGCAGCAGCGGGCTGCGGAACTCCGCGGGATCCCAGAAGAGTCCCTGCTCCTCGGTGGCCACGCGCTGGGGGCGGCTTTCTCGATAGCGTTTGTAGAAGGTGTCCAGGTCGAGGCGGATGGGCTCCACCGCCGAGCGGCCCTTGCGCTCGTGGGGGCGCAGGGACTTGAGCAGCTGGAAGGGTTCGCGGATGAAGCCGGTCTCGGCCATCAGCACCCAGATGGTGGCCATGGAGGGGGTTCCGGGGCTGGCATGGATCAGCAGCTGCTGATCGGAGTGCTGCCGACGGATGGCCGGCAGCTCCCGGCGCAGGAATCCGAAGATGGTCCGGTGGTCGGTGGGATCCTCGCCGCGCCACTGCAGCAGCTCGCACTGGATGCCGTCGTCGCGGCGGCGGATCTCGCGGAAGGTCTGCTGGGCGCGTTCTACGGAGACGGGATCGCGGCGCACCAGCATCCGCACCTGGCCCACCTTGCCTCGGAAAGGTGAATCGGGATCGAAGAGGAAGGTGAGCGTGGGGCCCCAGATGTGGCTGCCGTCGCTCCGTTTCCGATAGCGCCCCTCCTTGTCGCGCTCGAAGGGATCGTGGTTGTAGGCCAGCCAGCTCAGCAGGACGGCGTCGCGGGTGCTCATGTTTCGGCTCCGTCGCTGCGGGCGCCGCAGCGAGTGCAGAGGAAGACGTCAGGCTCGACGGGGAAGGCCAACACGTCGCAGCCGAGGTCGCAGTCAACGTCCAGGACGTCCAGGCCCTCGTCTGGGGTCTGGAAGCGGATGTAGGGGAATCGTCGCCCGCAGGCGCGGCAGTCGCGGAGGCCCCACTGGGCGCCGCAGGACTTGCACTTCAGACGAAAGCGACCATCGACAGTCTCGAAGTCCCATGGAGTGCACTCCGAGGGGCAGACCGGACAGGGGAGCAGACGCCGGATGCGCTGTGCGCCCTCATCCAGAGATGTCTGGAGGGCGAGATCCCGATCGCGGGCGTCTGTGTGTTGTTGCAGCTGATGACGGAGCTGTTTGCGGTCCCCTCGTTTCTTTGGATCCAGGGTTGCCAGGCGCCGCTGGACGCGATGGATGTGGACCTCGTTGTCATCGATGCGCTGCTGTAGCTGGGGCCAGCCTGTGCCGTTCTTCGGCGGTTCCAGGATGTGGACGTGATCGTCCTCGACTGCGATCCAATCGGGTTTCCCAGCGGGGGGCTCCCAGGGCCGCGCAGGTCGCGCGACGGTAGGGGGGAAGGCCGCGTAGAGCGCACCCCACAGCACCCAGCGCAGGGCGCGGGCCACGCGCTCCACGCTCTCCAGCTCCCAGGGAGCGATGGGCACGAAGAGCGGCCAGCGCTTGCCCGGCCCCGGACCGTTCAGCACCACGCGGCTGTGGCGAGGGGCGCGCGGCTCGTCGGTGGCCAGGTGCAGCACCAGCAGGCGCTCCAAGGGCAGGGTCTCTAGCCAGCGCTCGGGCCTCGCGCTCCCCTCGAGCATGCTGGGCAAGCCCACAATGCGCAGCGGGCCCTCGGTGTGGGGCGCCCGGATCTCCAACGTCTCTCCTGACCAAGTCAGCTCCACAGGGCCACAGGCTCCATCCAGCTGCAACGCGCTGCCAGGACCGAAGGGGGCCTCCAGGTCGACGGGATCCAGGCGCAGGGCTTCCAGCGCCCGGGCCACCACCAGGGCGGCGAAGAGGTCGAAGCCGCTGGCGGCTTCCTGCTCCCAGAGCCAGCGCGACTGGGCGGTCTCCACCCCCTCGCGCACGTGGCGCTCCCAGGCCTGCCACAGTTCGGCCACGGCGCGGTAGAGCCCGTCGTGCACGAAGACGTTGGTCATGCGCAGGCCGATGCTGCGCCGGTGGCCCCCGAGCTGCTTGTAGAGCAGCGAGTCCTTGAGCCCCAGCACGCGCCGGCGCAACAGGGTCAGGCGGCGCAGGGCCTCCTCGGCGCGCTTCAGCAGGCCCTGGTCGTTCCAGAGCGAGCCCCAGAGCTCGCTCACGCGCACAGCGCGCACGTAGTTGCCGCCCTCGAGCGCCTCCCTCCACTCCTCCATGCTGCGCGCGGCCAGCACGATGCGCCGCACGGCGCGGATGCGCTGGATCAGGGCCTCGTCCAGGCGGTCCACCAGGGCCACCGTGAGGCGGTTCTCGTAGAGATCGTACAGGTCCTCGCGCACCATGCCCAGCACGCGCTTGGGGCGCACGCCCCAGAGGGTGCGCCGTTCCCAGTCCTCGGAGCGGGCCGCCAGCTCCATGGGGGCGCGCGGCGACGGGCGACGGCAGCGGGCCACCAGCTGGCGCTCCTCCTCCAGGTGCAGGTGGGTGCGCGGCCTGCGGCAGACGGCCTCCAGGTGGCCCAGGCGCTTCTTCAGCTCCTGCTCCATCTCTGTCTCGTCCAACACCTCGTCGGAGGGCGGCATCAGGGGTGGCTCGTCGAGCCACTGCAGCCAGCCCCTTCCCACGACGTGATCCCGCAGCCCGTGGCCCATGGCGCGCAGGGTGCGCAGGGCGTCGTCGTCGGGGACGGTGCCCGCGTCCAGGCGCAGCCCGGACAGGCCGGCCGCGTGGAAGCTACCGTCCGAGGCCGCCAGCAGCACCTCGCCGGCCTCCATCTCGGCCTGGCGCACGCGTAGCCTGCTGCGGCCGCAGTAGCGCCACTGGCCGTGGGCCAGCGGTGCCTCGGGGCGGCTCATGCTGCTGCCCGTGAGGCGGTCAGTCCAGCTCAAACCTCGGCCCCCAGGCGCTTCAGCTCACGCTTCAACAGGCGGACGCCCGCCTCGGGAGGCGCAGCGTCGTCGGGCCAGCGGTGTTCCAGGACGTCGAGCACATCGCGCACGTCCTCTTCGAGCAGGTCGTGGCGGCCGCGGATACGCCGCAGCACACGCATGGTCACCAGCTGGTCCAGGGCCTCCCCCAGGGGCCCGCCGCAGGCCACCACCACGGGCACGAAACGGCGCAGCTGCTTCTCCAGGCGCCCACCCCAGCCCACGCCGAAGTGCTCGCGCATGGGCTCGCTGAGGTTGTCGTCCAGCCAGGTCCAGGCCTGGTCAGCAGAGGAGGAGTGCTGCTCTGCGGCGCGGTCGAAGGCGGCCATCAAGGCGGCGCAGGACAGAGGATTCCTGGGACGCGGCGCGCGCAGCTTGCGGGTCTCGGGCTTGCCCGGCAGCTCCAGCACGAAGGAACGGTCGTAGGTCTTGTCGGCGAAGTCCTTGGTGGTCTCGTCGTGGTTGGCGGTGCCCATGAACCAGACGTTGTCGGGCAGGGGCAGGAAGCGGCCCTCCTGGATGCCGGCGGGCTGCTGGCCCTTCTGCTTGGCGGGCATCAGCTCGAAGCGGCGGTCGGCGCGATCGGCGCGCTCCAGCACGTCCAGCATGTCGGCAGCGTACTGCTCGGGGTGGGAGAGGTTCATCTCGTCCAGCAGCACGATGACCGGCCGATCCTGCCATCGCGGCGTCTGGGCCCGGTAGAGGGCCTGCACGAAGGCCGCCTCGTGGTAACGGCGCTCGAAGGCGTTGAAGTAGCCGAGCAGGTCGTTCTTGTCGCGCCAGCCGGCCTGCACGGAAACCGTGGTGCAGTGGCCGCCCACGGCCTCGGCAAAGCGCCGCGGCAGGCTGCTCTTGCCGATGCCGCTGATTCCCTGCAGCAGGTGCAGGCGACTCATGGCCAAGCCACCCAGGAAGGCACGCACGTCCTGTGGGCTGTAGTAGAGCAGAGGCTTGTCCTCGTCACTGGAGCGGCCGATGCGGTGACGCAGATCGTCAGCGAAGCGGGGCAGCTCCAGCTCGCGCCCGCCCGGGTAGAGCCTGATGGAGGTCACCTGCAGCTCGGGTTCACCGTCCATCTCCAGCAGCTGGGGGAAGACGGGCTGGTCGCGGTGTTTATCCAGGCGCTCATCGATGTCGGCGCGCAGGTCGTCCAGGGCGGCGCGCAGCAGCTCCTGGGTTGACTTCAGGGCGCGGTTTCGGTCTCGCAGCACCTCGTTCTCGTCCACGGAGATGCGCAGGGTCTGCAGCTGGCGGCTGGTACGCTGCAGCTCCTCCAGCAGGGTGCGGCGCTCGTCCTGGAGGCTGTCGCGCTGTTTGCGCAGTGCCAGCAGCTCCTCGCCCTCCTGGACGCTGGGGCGCTCGTCGAGGTCTGCGCGCAGCTCGTCGATCCTCTTCTGCTGGGCCTCCAGGCGCTGATTGAGGATCTCGCGACTCTCGCCCCCCAGGGCGCGGTCGGCGCGGCGCAGCTCTTCGAGCTGCTGCTCCAAGGCGATTATGCGCTCACGCAGAGCGGTGCATCGTTCCTGTTCGGCCTGCAGCTCCGCCTGTAGTGCCTGGACACGCTCGCGCGCGCAGTCTTCGATGTGCTCCTGGATGTCGTCTTTCAGGGCGTGCAGCTCGGCCTGCTCCAGCTCGGCCTGCTGCTGGGTGCGGCTCAGCTTCGTCTGCTGCTCACGGAGGTTCTTCTCCTCGGTGGCGAGCCGCTGGAGGCGCTCATCGACGCCGTCCTCCAGCTCCTTGGAACGACTCGCGAAGCGCTGCTCCAGCTCCTGCTCGCGCTCGGCGCACTTTTGACGGTGGGCCTCTTCGCGCTTCAGCAGCTGCTCGTGGTGCTGCTGCCGCGCGGACTCCAGCGCCTCGGCGAGCTCCCGGTTCTGCTCAAGCAGCTGGCGATGGGCCTGCTCCAGGGCGGCGATGGACTCCTCGCGGCGGGTGAGGAAGCCGGCGTCGGCTTCAGCCTCGCGTTTCGTGAGATCCTCTGTGCGCTCGGCGACGGAACGACGATGGGCGTCGAGCTGGGAGCGCTCCTCGTCGAGGCTCTGTCGATCGACCTCCGCGCGCTTCGAGTCGGCCTTCAGCTTCAGGTCCTGCTCTTCCAGCGCATGGGACCACACGTTCAGGTCCTCTTCACGCTTCGACAGGTCCTCCATCTTCTTCTCGGCTTCCTCCTGGAAGCCCAGAGCCTCGGTTTCCCGGGTGTCCGCGGCCTTGGTGGCCGCTTCGTAGGCCTCGATCACCCCCGCCAGGCGCTGCTTCAGGGCTGGGGTGTCCTCTCTTGTCGGTGTCTGCGAAGGCGTAGGATCGAGGCCCGCCTGCCTGGCGGCTGTCTCGGCCTGGCTCACCTCTTGCTCCGCCCGCGGCGTCTGCTGCCTCGGTGCGCTCTTCGGCTTCTGCTTCTTCTGGCGCTTGTTCTTTCTTCTCCTACTTCCGCCCATGATTTCTCCCTTCTTTCCTCATTGATGTGTTTCCCATCGCGTCGAGGATCGACCTCAGCGCCGCGATGCAGCGCTGTGCGTCCCCTTGCAGTCGCTTCAAGTTTGCGTTGCCCGCGTTGTGGACCTGACCACCCGCGGCCTGGGCGATCTCGTTGACCTCGTGCAACCAGCGTGGGCTACCGGTAGCCACGACGCGCAGCGGGTGGTGGGCGTCGTCTACGGCCGCCAACAGCAGGGTGGCCAGCGCCGGGCGCAGGTTGGCGCTCTGGCTGTGGCTGCAGATCCAGCGGACGGTGCCCAGCTTGGCCTTGCTGATGGCGCGGGGCACCCCGTTCTCGGGGAAGCCCAGCTCCAGGCCGCAGCCACGGATGGTCCTGCCCATGGCGCGCCCAGGGAGCCCATCGAGCTTCCTCCACGCTTCGCCGGGCGGGTGCCGCCGCATCAGCAGCACCAGGGCCTGCTCCAGGGCTTGGCGCAGACTCAGATAGGCCCCGTTGAGGACCTCGGGCGACCGTGCTCCCGCCCTCTCGCGCTGCTCAAGCGACACAAGCTGCACCTGGGCCGAGAAGAGGCGCTCGCGCACGGCCTCGTCACCCGTCATGGCACCGCGCGGCAAGTCTCGGTCCACGCGGAGTCGGGCCTCCTCCTCGATCAGCTTGCGCATCTGCAGCCAGCGGTCGCGGTGGCGCTGCAGCTGCTCGCCCACCAGCCCGTCGAGCAGGGCACGGAAGGTGCCCGTGGCCTGGCTGCGCAGCCGCTGCAGCTTCCCGCGCAGCTCGGGCGAGGCCCCGAAGCCGAAGGGCTCGGCCACGTACCAGGGCTCCTCCTCGTGTTCGTCCTCGGCGACGTAGACGAAGGAGAGCAGGTGCACGCGCTGCGGCCGCGGCGACACCAGGGAGACGCGCTCCAGCACCGCGGGCGCCTCCAGCCCCATGTCCTGCTGGGCGCGGCGGGCGCGGCGGCCGTGCAGCCGGTGCCGGCGGGCGGCCTCCAGTATGTCGCGCGCTCCAGGCTGCAGCGGCGCGGCCGGGCCGTGTTTGAGCACGGTGGCCCGCTGTGGCAGGGGGCGGCCCTTGGTGCCGGTGGTGACCAGAGGCCAGCCGTCGCCGTCCTCATCCACCGTGGCCGCGGAGAGGCCCTCCACGAAGCGCGGCATCAGCCGGCCGTCAAAGCTGCCCTGGAAGACCCAGCCCACCTGCAGGTCGTCCACCTGCGGCTCCGCCTCATCCAGGAGGCGGGCCCCGCGCTCGGTGGGTCGCCCGCGGCGGTCGATCAGCCCCATGGCCAGCAGCTCGCTGGACACCAGTGCCACCAGCTGCTCGTGGAGCCCCAGCAGGGGTGCCACCTCGTCGGGCCGCGAGCGGCCGGCCACATGCAGGCGCAGCACCACTCGTTGTAGGGGGTTGAGCTTGCGGTCACGCGTGACGGGCACCACCACGCGCCAGGCCCAGGCCGGCCAGAGCAGCAGGCGCTTCTGCCGCCAGCGCACGCCGCCGTGGGTGCGGGGGTGGTAGTCGAGGACGGCGTCAGCAGACCAGGCCATGTTCCCCTCCACAGAGATCGAGGAAGCGCGCCAGGCCGGGCAGCGCGTGCTGCGCGGCCTCGTCTTCGAACATGGCGGCGTCGCCTACCGCCACCAGCAGGCGCACCTGGCGGCTCATGGCTACGCAGAGGCGGTTCTCCAGCAGCAGGTGGCCGTACTTGCGGCGCAGGCCGCGCGGGTCCTCGGCCTGCACGGTGTTGGAGCGCACCACCGACAGGAAGACCACGTCGAACTCCATGCCCTGGAAGGCGTCCACCGTGCCCACGCGCAGGCGCTCCACGCGGCGGCCGTCGGCGCGCTCCAGGGTGCGCCAGTCCGGGGCGATGTCCAGCAGGTCGCTGTCGGCGTCGCGCTCGGTGAGCCCAGGGGACTGCATGGCTTGCAGGATGGCCTGCACCTGGGAGGCGTAGAAGCTGATCACGCCCACGGTAAGGTCGTGGCCGGGCCCGGTGAGCAGCTCGTGCACCTGCCGGGCGATCCAGTGGGCCTCCTCCGGGCGCTGCCAGCTGGTGCCGTCGCGCCGTTCGCCGCCGTGTACGTAGGGCAGGTCCTTCCAGGCGGCGCAGAGGGGACGCCCGCCGCGGCTCCAGGTGGGCAGGCGGTGGGTGAAGTCCTCGGCAGGGCGCGGCGAGGTGAAGGCCTCGTCGTAGGGTGCATAGAAGACGTCGCTGACGAATTGCCCCACCACGGGGTGCATGCGGAACTGCTGGTCGAGGGTGACCACACGGATCACGCCGTCTTCCTGCTCGCGTCGCTTGAGGTCGGCGAAGAGGCGCTCGAAGAGGCTCTGCTTCAGCGCCCGGCGCATGGCCTCGTCCACCCCCTCGTCCAGCTCTCGCTCCACGTCGGGCTCCAGCATGTGGGCCAGCTGGCGATGGTCCCCCACCAGGATCACACGCCGCCCGGCCAGGGAGATGGGGATGAAGAGGTCCAGCGGATTGGCCCGTGCGGCCTCGTCCACCAGCACGTTCTCGAACTGCAGGGTGCCCTCGACGACCTTGGCCAGCAGCACGGGGCGGCCCACCGCCTGCTGGCAACTGGCGGCGTAGACCGCCGAGTAGTGGCGCAGGGTACGGATCGCCTCGCCGGGTTCCCCCTGCAGGGTCTCGGCCAGCTCCTGCAGGGCGTCGGCCACACCGTCGGGGCTCTGCTCCATGCGCGCATACAGCTCGGCCACGGCCTGGTTCAGGGCCTCGGTCATCCGCGGATCGCGCCGCCTGCCCTCGCCGGGCACAGGCTGGTCGGTGAGGCGGTCGATGAGCGCCTCGCGCAACGCGGCCAGGGCCTCCAGCTCGGCGAAAGTGACGCCCAGAGGAATGTCCGCGGCGCGCTGCAGCAGGGCGCGCTCCGGCTTCGAGAGCCGCTCCCCCAGCTGGCGCAGGGCGCGCTGGGCCCGCACGGGACCGCCGTCTTCGAAGGAGACGGCGGTGACCAGGATGCCGCGCGCGGCCTTGAGGTCCAGGGCCTGATCCAGGCTCGTGGCCGCTCCGCTCGAGGTGCGGCGCTGGCGCAGGGTGCGTAGGCGCTCCCACAGCGGCGTGCTGAGCTCGCCCGCCGGCAGGGCGATCAGATCGTCGAGCAGCTGGCGCTCCTCCTCCTCGGAGGGCTGCCGGGCGGCGTGGGCGGCCACGCGGTCGCGGAAGGCGCGGTAGAGGGCGCGTGGGCGCTCGTCATCCAGCGCGGCAAGCTGCGCCTGCAGGTGCTCCCTCATCTCCTGGGCGTGCCGATCGGCCTGGTCGGTGACGGCCCGCGAGCCGCGGGCGCCGCCGAAGCGGGCCGGCGGCAGGCCGAAGACCGACGAGCGCTCCACGGCGTTGTCCACCGCGGCATGCTGGAAGCTGGTGAGCAGGGTGCGGCCGGCCACGTCGGGCGTGTCTGCCTCGATCTCCGACAGGCGGGCCTCCAGGGCGGCGATCACCGTGGTCTTGCCCGTGCCAGGCGGCCCCTGGATCAGGGCGATGTCCGGCGTGTTCAGGGCGCGGTCCAGGGCGTCGCGCTGGGCAGACGTGGGCTCGTGGGCGAAGTGGGCGCGGGCGGCGGAGGTGAGGGCCTTGACACGGTCGCTGCGCCGCATGGGCGCGGGCCGGCCTTCGATGATCAAGGCCAGCTGGGGCAGGCGGGCGTCGGCGGCCAGCAGGCGGCGCAGGGCGTCCTCGCGGCGTTGCAGGCGCGTACGGTCGCCCTGCAGGGCGGCAAAGAGGTAGCCCTTTCGCGGGACGACGAAGTCGCGCTCCTCGTCCAGGGGCCGCAGGAAGAGCTGCTTGCGCCCCCAGTCGACACGCTGCAGCAGGCCGACGAAGGGGCACTGTTGGCCGCGGTCCGCGGGCGCGGCGTCGGCTTCCGCGTCCACCAGCTCGGCGGGCAGATCCTTCGCGGCCTCCAGCTCCTGGTCCTCCGCGTAGAGCCGGTCCACGAAGGCGCGCAGCTTCTCCTTCGAGCGGACGGTGAAGCACCACAGACCGTCGGGCCGTGGCTGCTGGCTCTCGAAACGCAGCCAGCCCAGGGCGCGGGCGCGGCTCAGGATCTGACCGCGCTCGATCTCCTGGTAGCGCTGCCAGAGCTGCAGGTAGCTGGTGTCCGCTTCGGCCACCATGGCCTGCAGCTGCCCGCGCACCGACTGGCGCACCTGGCCCGCGGCGGTGGCGTCCGCGAACTGCAGCCGCGCCTGTACCAGGAACTCCGGCGGGCGGAATCCGCGGCGGGTGCGCAGGGGCACCACCGCGTCCACCCGCAGCAGCGCGTCGTCGGGCTGCACGTCCACGCCTACCCCGCGCCCCAGCAGCCGGAAGCGCCCACCCCGATCTGGAGCGCCGGTGGCCACGAGGCGCGGCAGACCGTCGGCCTCGGGCAGCAGGACCTGCTCGGCCAGCCAGGCACAGGCCGCCTCCACGTCGAGGCGCCGCCGCGCTCTGGCAGAGACGCGCTCCACCACGCGCTCGTCCACGGCCAGGGACAGCTCCTGGTCCCATCGGATGTGGCTACGGAAACGATGCACGCTCAGGATCAGCCGCTCCGTCTCATGGCGAAGCAGCCAGCAGAGGCGCGGCGGCTCCTGCTGGCGCAGCAGGCGCAGGCGGCGGCGGCTGACGTCGTCCGCTCCCAGCACCTGCGCGCTGTGGCCCTGCCAGGAGAGTACGGTCAGGTCGGTGCCGCTGGGGAAAACCAGGCGCACCTCTTCGTTCTGCGCCGGCGCCTCTGCAAAGGGGCCGCCCCCCTCGGATAGCAGGGTGAGGGTGAAGGGCTCGCCGTGCTGAAGCTGATGGATCTTCATGGCTGCACTCCAGGCCAGACCTCGAAAGCCAACGCGCGGTGCAGGCCGGGCCGCTCCACGGGCAGCAGCCAGAAGGGCGAGCGACCGGAGGAGAGGTCCAGGTGCTGGCTGCGGCCGTCCAATCCGATGCTGCTCCAGCCGCGCTGGACAAGCTCCCAGGCGCAGCCTGGCTGGCCACGAAGATGCAGGGTGGTTCCCTCGATCTCAGCCTCGAGCTGCAGTAGGCCCGCGCCTTCACCGCGCAGCACGCGGTCGCCCAGGGGCGTCTTGCGCCCGGCCTGCACCACCAGGCGCATCACCGGGCTGGGGCGGCCCGCCTGCCGGGCCACCAGCTGGAAGGGATTGCGCCGCGCGTCGTCCAGCGCCGGATCGCGCAGGTAGACCGAGACGGTGGCGAAGGCGGGGCGCGGGTCGCCGCACCAGGGGCAGGCCCGCGACAGCAGGTAGTAGCTGCTGCCACAACCGGGGCAGACCAGGACCTGGTCAGCGCCACGGTGAAGCTTGTCGGCCCAAGCAGCGGCGCCGGGCCGCTGCAGGCGATCCATGCGGCTGGTGCCGAAGCACTCCTGGGCCAGGGCGCGCAGCTGAGGCGTGAGCACCATGTCGCGGGGAAGGCCGCGCGAGGCGGCGTTGTCGCCACAAGCATCGTCCACCCAGGGTAGCTCGCCGCGGAAAGCGCGCTCCTCCAGCTGCGGCTCGCCGTCGTGGACCGCGTCGCCCACGAAGGGGTGCAGCACGCAGAGGGTACGGAAGGCGATGGTGGCCAGGGACCAGGCGTCGGTGAGGGAGTCGCAGCCGTGGCCGCGGAAGAGCTCGGGGACGGCGTAGCCGGGCGTGTAGATGGCGCGCTGCCGCACGCCGGGGGAGAGGTTGTCGCAATCGATCAGCCACACCTCGTGGCTGTCGTGGTGACAGGAGACGAAGACGTTGTGCGGCGAGAGGTCGCCGTAGACCAGGCCGCGGCCGTGCAGCGCCACCAGCAGGTCGGCGCTGTGGGCCAGCAGGCGCAGGCGGCGCAGCAGGCTGCCGCTCTGCAGGTACCAGGGGGCGAAGTCGGCCGCGTGCTCCTTGGGAACCTTCACCAGCCCCTGCAGGGGCTCCATGCCCGTCATCAGCTCCATGACGTAGCCTACGTGGGGCGCAGCCAGGGCGCGCAGGGGCCGTGCCACCTTGAGGCCCTCCAGGGGCAGGCGCTTGACGCGGGCGATCTCCTCCTGCACGCGGCGGCGGGCAGGCTCCGTGGCGGCGGAGGTGAGCTTGACGGCCAGGTCGCGGCCGCGCACCTGCAGCACGGTGCCCTGGCCGCCCCTGCCCAGCACGGCCCCCAGCGGGTAGCGGGCGCCGCTGCTGTCCTGGACGACGGTGGGATGTTCTGTGGTCACGGGGTGCTCCTGATGAAGGCGATGGTCTTGTCGTCGCTGTGGCGGGGGGTGGGCCAGGCGCGCAGCTCGCGGGCCAATGCGCGCCAGCGGACGGCGGGCTCCATGGGCAGCAGGTCGTCGCGCAGCCAGGCCGCGAAGGCGTCGAGCTTCTCGGGCAGCAGGTCGTCGGCCACGCCGTCGCTGCAGAGCACCACGCTACGATGGCCGGGCTCCAGCTCCTGGAAGCGCCAGGCCGCGATGCGCGGCGAGGCCCCCAGGGCGAGGGTGCGGTTGCTGAAGTCATCGGCCGGGCGCTGCCAGAGGGCGCGGGTGCCCTCGTCGTCCTGGACCAGGACCAGGCCGTCGCCTAGCTGGGCCACCATGCCGGCTCCGCGCACATCGAGCACAGCGAAGAGGCAGGTGCTGGCGGCGTCGGCGGGCTCCAGGGGGGCCAGGCGTGCCCTCCAGAGAAGGTGCACCAGGCCCAGCAGCACCTCAACCGGAGCATGGGGATGACGCAGCCAGCGGCCAAGGGCCTCGGGCACCGCCCGGCAGGCGGCGCGGGCGCCCTGGGCGGCGTGGGGCCGCGAGCCCAGGCCGTCGGCCACCACCACGACCCGGTGATCGCGCACGCGAGCGTGGCCCCATGCGTCCTGGTTGGCCTGGCCCGCCCGCTGGTGGGCGGGGCCGGTGACCGAGGCGCCGAAGAGCTGGATGGGCATGGTCAGAGCAGCTCGTCCAGGTCGGAGGGGGGTACGTCGTCGGCGAACGCGCTGTCGGGGTTGATGCTGCGCGAGCGGCTGGTGACGCTCATGGTGACCCAGCGGAAGAAGCTCTTGATCTGGCGCGCGTCCTGGGCGCCGTAGACCTTGGCCTCGGGATCGGCCAGGAAGCGGCGCAGCACGTCGGCGTCGGCGTCTTCGCCGATGCCCAGGGCGAAGCGCTGGGCCTTTCGGGCGCGCTCGGAGCCCAGCAGGCGCTCCAGGGCCGGCTCCCAGGCGTCGGTGGGCAGGCCGTCGGAGACCAGGACGATGGCCGGGGTGTAGGCGCGGCTGGGGATTTTCTCGCGATCTTCCACAATGGCGCGGGCCAGGTCGAAGGCGGCGCCCATTGGGGTCATGCCGGAGGCGACGAAGGGCTGTAGCTGGGTGCGCGAGGCCGAGGCCAGTTCCTGGTGGACCTGGGCCGTGCCACCGAAGGTGACGAAGGCGGTGTGGATCTCGGCGCGGCCGTCGTCCTCTTCGGAGAAGGCGGCGACCATGTCGGCCAGGGCGCTGTTGAGGGCGTCGATCTTGCCGTCCACGCTCATGCTGCCGCTGATGTCGGCGAGCACGAGCACGGGCAGGGGGCGGGCGACGCTGGCGGTGAAGGACCTGAGCTTGCTCATGGGGCGGGGCTCCGGGGATGGGGTTCAGGCGGCGCGGCGCGCGCGGCGGCGGCGCGGGCGGATGTCGAGGCGCTGGTTGCGGTAGAGGGTGAGCACCTGGCCGTCATGGGCGCAGACCAGGTGCACGCCCTGGTGGCGGGCGATGTCGCAGCCGCGGCGGCCGGCGCGGGCCACCTCCTTGCGGCCGATGACGCGGATACAGGCGCCGCGCAGGTAGACCTCGCGGCCGTGGGTGAAGGCGGCGTCGATAGCGGCGGCGTGGACGCCGCGCTGGGAGAGGCGGCGCCAGGCGTGGTGCGTGAGGGGGATGTCTTGGACGTGGTGGGGGGCTGGGCTGGGCATGGGACCTCCGGTCCGGGTTTCGGTGGTCTGCCATCGCAAGGGGAGTGCCAGGCAATGCGCCCGCCAAGATAATTCGTGATAAACATCCAAAAATGCCGATTATCAGCACAGGCACGCTCCCGGGCCTGCGGGGCGGCCCGCACCGAAATGTTCGCCCATCACCCGGGAAGGTTCGCATCGTCCGTGTTCCCCTCCGCTCTCTCGGCCCACCAGAGCCCGGCCTCTTCAAACACCGGCACACGGAAGGGGAGCCCCAGGGGGCCGATGGCGCCTGGAATCCACGCCCCAGCGGCAGCGACGTGATCCTGGAGTTGGCCGACACCACCTTCGATACTCCCTGACCTCGCCAGGACCGGCGACCTCGGGCGTGCCGCCAGCTTGTTGATGGCGTGGACCACCTCCCAGTCCTTCATCAGCTTGAAGGAACCAGGTGTGCCTCGCACCCCCACCAGCACCCTCCGCACACTCGTCGCGGCATCCGTCACCTGGTCCCGGACGAGAAAGAGAGCGATGGGCGCCTCCAGCCCAGGGACGACGGCGAACGCGGAGTCCAGTTTCTCCGCCGAGCCAAGCGCAGCGTTGACCACGCGATGGCCAACGCCGGCGATGTCCCTCTCTACATCGGATCCTCCAGGTTCCTCGCGCGCGAACAGCAGTCCTTCGTACCGCTCGGCCACCGCGATGTCGGCGTTCTGCCAGATCCGAGGTGTCCTGAACGAGAACGAGCCATCTTCTGCGATGTCAGGGCGCCGGTTGTGAAAGGCGAGCGCAGCGTTGAAGAAGGGCACCAGATCCGGGAGATCGACGCGAGGCAAGAGCGGACTGATAGTGCCGAAGTCGAAGCGGGCCACGTTGCCGAAGATCTCGCGCACGGCAGCGACGGCATCCCTGCCGCCCAGGGTCCGGGTCTTCCGGTCGAACCACTGCTCCAGGCGCTCGCCCTCCAGATCCTCGGCCTCGGAGAAGAGCTCCTCGAACATGGCCGGGGAGGCCATGCCGAGCACGAGCTGCCGCATGTCCTCCGGGTCATCCATGGCGGAGCGAAAGGCGCGCGTGATCAGGGCAAGCTTCTCGTCCAGCAGCTCCCAGATCCGACTCTCGATGGTGGCGGGGTTGCGGATGGTGACCACGTCCACCGGGAAGCGCTGCCCGTAGCGATTGATGCGGCCCACGCGCTGGTGCAGGCGCATCGGGTTCCAGGGGAGGTCCACGTGGATCAGCGACGAGCAGCGATCCTGGAGGTCCACGCCCTCCCCTGCGGCCTCGGTGGACACGAGAAAGCGCACGCGACCGCGCCGGAAGCGCTTCGAGGCGCTGCTCCTGTCTTCCTCGATGGTCGCGCCGCCGCGGCTCTGCACACCCACCAGTCGCC
>CAYVQL010000221.1:17959-19164 GCA_964454135.1 uncultured Enterobacterales bacterium
GGCGCATCCCCGGCCATACTTGCCCTCGAGCGCCGAGTAGAGGAGCGCCTGGGTGGCCTTGTACTCGGTGAAGAAGAGCACGTTCTCCCCAGAGAAGCGCTCGTCGATCACCTCGAGGATGCGGGCGATCTTGGTCTCACTCTGCACGGCCTCGGCGTAGGTGAGCAGCTCCTCGAGAGCGGGTATTTCCTGGGGGATGAGGGCGAGTGCTGCAGCGTCCTCCGGCAGGTTCTCCATGAGCTGGGCCCGACGGTCCTCGGCGCTCTGGTCCCAGTTGCCCTCCTGTTGGAGCTGTGCCAGCTCGCGCATGGTGTCGCGTGCCTGTTGCTGCCGCGCCTTGAGCCGACCCAGGCGACCCCGGATGGCGCGCTCAACAGCAGCCACGGAACTGGAAGCCAGCTTCTGCATGCTGACCAGGACGAGCTGCACGGCCTGCCCCTGAACCTGGCTGAGCGTGGAAGCGTACATCCTTCCGCTGGCGATGAACTCGGTCAACTTGGCATAGAAGGTGGCCTCGGCGCTGCTGTAGCTGTACGACTCGAAGTGGCTGCGCACAGGAGCGAAGAGCAGTTCACCCTGCATGTCCGTGACCCGCTGTTTGTTGTTGCGGATCATGGCACGCCTCAGGTTTGGGAGCTGCTTTTCCACGTCCTCCCGCGGATCAAAGAGATCGTCACGCAGCAGCTGCAGCAGCGCCAGAAAGGCGTGGTCGTTTCCACGATGGGGCGTACCCGTGAAGAAGACCATCGACTTCACGCGTCTCTGCTCCATCATTCGGCGCACGAGGCGGAAGGCGAGTGTGCCGCCGCGCTCTGGGGCATGGAGGTGGTGGGCCTCGTCCACCAGCACCATGTCCCAGGGATCCGCAGAGAGCAGCCGCTCCCAGCGGCCCCTGTGGTCCATGCGCAGCGTGTGCGCTGATGCAACCACCATGTGGACGGTGTTCCAGTAGTCCAGGCGGGGCCGGTCAGCCTCCTTGCTGTAGGTCTGCACTCGGATGTCGAACATCTCGCGCAGGCGCTCCGCCCATTGCCCCACGAGGCTGGCCGGCGCCAGGATCAGCAGGCGTTGCACGCGCCCGCTTGCCAGGAGGGGGGTGAGGATCAGGCCGGCCTCGATGGTCTTGCCCAGACCGACGTCGTCTGCCACCAGCCAGCGCGTGGGCCAGTCGGAGAGCACCTGACGGCAGACCCAGAGCTGGTGGG
>CAYVQL010000222.1:0-19132 GCA_964454135.1 uncultured Enterobacterales bacterium
GGGGGGGGGGGGGGGGGGGGGGGGGGGGGGGGGGGGGGGGGGGGGGCGGGGGCGCCCCCCCGCGGGGGGGGGGGGGGGGGGAAAGGCCGTCCAGCTCGAAGAGATCGGGGTGGGCCCGAACCAGGGCCTGGCCCTTCTCCGTGTCCGCCTCGGCCAGCAGCTCGCCTGAGCTCAGCTCGGTCAGCAGCAGGTCGCTGCCCTCGGCGCTGGAGGGCCCATAGCCGGCGGCCGTGCAGAAGCAGCCAGGCTGGGGCTGCTGGCAGGAGAGGGCCACCAGCAGCGTGGCCGCGCGGCGCCCCAGGAAGAACTCGTCGCGCGGATCCTGTGCGAAGACCCGCTCCAGGATGGCCAGGCCCGCCGCGTCGCATGGCCGCAGGCCGAAGAGCACCGTGGGTTCGAAGGTGGGCTGGGCGCCGGTCAGCTGCAGCGCCTCGCCTTGGTGCTGATACTCCAGCACGGGTTCGCTGCGCGCGAAGAGCCACTCCTTCGGGGAGATGCCACTGTTGCCGTAGCTGCGCTCCATGTCGGCCACGGCAGCCACCGGCGCGAAGCTCACGCCGCTTTTGCCTCGCCGGCGGGCCCGCGGCCCCTCGCGCACCGGGGCCACCAGGCGCTGGCCCTCGTCCAGCAGGCGCTGCAGCAGCAGCTCTACGCGGTCCCAGGTGGTGGCGGCTCGCAACATGATCAGGGGTTCCTAGCGGATGAAATCCTCGGGATCGTCGGGATCGAAGGCCAGCAGGGGTGTGCGTTCTTCCGCGTCCATGCCGGGCACCGTGCCCCAGCGCTGGCGCACTTCGCGGGCCAGCTTCATGTTCAGCAGCCCCAGCGGGATGCCCTGGGGACAGGCGCGGCCGCACTCGCCGCAGCACACGCAGCGGCCTGCAAGGTGCAGGGCCCGGAAGAGGTGGAAGTGGAAGATGTCCTTGGCGCTCTGGCTGTTGTTGGTCCAGGCCGGGCGGGTCTGGTCGGTGAAGCAGCCGTCGCAGCAGCACAGGGGACAGGCGGCGCGGCAGGCGTAGCACTTGAGGCAGCGGGAGAGCTCGCCCTGCCAGAAGTCCCAGCGTTGCTGCAGGTCCATGGCCTCCAGGCGATCCACACCCGAGAAGTCGGGCTGGCCGCCCGCTGCCTCCGGCTCGCCGCCCAGCAGGTGGTCGTAGAGCGAGGGCGTGCGCACCTGGCAGGCGTGGCACTTGGGCGCGGCAGCTCCCCCGACCTCCACGCCCTCGCAGCCCACGCCCAGCAACACCAGGTCTTCGCGATCCAGCTGGTTTTCGGCCAGCAGCACGGCCACCGCGCGCGCGTCGCAGCCCTTGAGCACCACGGCCGGCCGGCCCAGGGCGCGCACGTCGGCGCGGGTCAGGTAGACCGCCAGGTTGATCAGGCAGTCGGGGCCCCAGCGCAGCTGATGCGCCTGCGCGGCCGAGGTGACGAAGATGGGTCGGGCAGCCCCGTCGATGCCGGCTTCGCCGTAGCCGATCACCACGCCGATCTGGCCCGCCTCCAGCAGCTGGCGCGCCAGCGCTTGCAGCTGCTGCGTGACCTGGGCGTGGGAGATCGACATGCTGGGCTACTCCTTGCCGCGACACATCTGGTGGAAGCTGTCGTAGGGACCCAGGGCGCGCACCTCTTCGGTGTAGTCGCTGACCAGCTGCGCCCACTTGGCGCCCTCGGCGGCCGAGACCCAGGCGAACTGCACGCGCCGCAGGTCCACGCCCATGAAATCCAAGGCCTGGCGGAACAGGGTGAAGCGCCGGCGCGCGCTGTAGTTGCCGCTGCTGTAGTGGCAGTCGCCCGGGTGGCAGCCCGAGACCAGCACGGCGTCGGCCCCCTGCTCCAGGGCCTTGACGATGAAGAAGCAGTCGATGCGGCCCGAGCAGGGCAGCTTGACCAGGCGCAGGTTGGCGGGGTGCTGCAGGCGGATGGTGCCCGCCAGGTCGGCGCCGGCGTAGGTGCACCACTTGCAGACGAAGGCCGCGATGCGGGGCTCCCAGCTGCGGATCTCAGACATGAGCGCCCCCATCTCCGCCGGCGAAGAGCGCGCCGATGGCCGCGTGCACCTGCTGCTCGGTGTAGCCGTCCAGGTCGATGCAGCGCGAGCGGCAGGTGGCGGCGCAGACGCCGCAGCCTTGGCAGAGCCCGCGATTGATGTCGGCCACGCGCTTGATCAAGGCGCCCTCGCGGTCGCGAATCTCTTTCTCCCCCACGGCTCGGTAGGGGCAGACCTCGCGGCAGGCGAAGCAGCCGATGCAGCGCCCCTCGTCCACGAACGAGATCTCGGGCGCGCGCTCCACCTTGTCGGAGGAGAAGAGCTCCACCACCTTGCTTGCCGCGCCCGAGGCGTGGGCCACGGTGCCGGCGATGTCGCGCGGGGCCTGGCAGGTGCCCGCCAGGAAGACACCGGCGGTGTTGGTCTCCACCGGACGCAGCTTGGGGTGGGCCTCGGTGAAGAAGCCGTGCTCGTCGCAGGAGATGCCGATGCGCTTGGCCAGATCCCGCGCCCCCGGCCGGGACACCATGGCGTTGGCCAATACCACCGCATCCGCCGGGATCTCCACGTTGCAGCCTGCCAGGGTATCGGCGCCCCAGACCATCACCCGATCGCCCTCGGCGAAGATGCGGGAGACGCGGCCTCGCAGGTACATCACGCCGTGCTGCTCGATGGCGCGTTGTACGAACTCCTCGTGCTGTTTGCCGTGCACGCGGATGTCGATGTAGAAGACGTAGGCCTGGCCGTCGGGCACCAGCTGCTTGTAGAGCGTGGCCTGCTTGGCGGTGTACATGCAGCAGATGCGCGAGCAGTAGGGCACGCCCCGCTCGCGGTCGCGCGAGCGCACGCACTGGATGAAGACCACCTCTTTGGGCACGCGGCCGTCGGAGGGGCGCCGCAGCTGGCCGCCCTGGGCTCCGCGCAGCAGGCGCTCGAACTGCAGGCTGGTGAAGACGTCGGGGTGCGCGCCTGCCCCGTACTCGGGGATGGACTCCAGCGGGTAGAGGCCGTAACCCGAGGCCGCCACCACAGCGCCGACGTCGATCTCGAAGCTCTCTTCGGCAGCGGGCGGGCCCGCGGGGAAGACCTCGTGGTTCAAGTGGTCGGCGTCTTTCCGCCATCCTCCCCCGCCCACCCGCCCTGAGGGCTCGGGAGCTGCGTGGCGCTGGACGGTGGCCTTGAAGTTGCCCACGTAGCCCTCGAGCTGGACCAGCTCGCTGTTGGTGAGCACGCGGATACGCGGGTGGCGCAGCAGCTGCACGATGCGCGGTCGCAGCAGGTAGCGGGCGTTCTCCAGCTTGGGGAAGGTGGACGAGAGCTGGGCCATGCGACCGCCCACCCCGTCCTTGCGCTCCACCACCACCACCTCGTAGCCGCTGCGCGCGATGTCCAGGGCGGCCTGGATGCCGGCCACGCCCGCGCCTACCACCAGCGCCCGGCGGGTGACCGGGATGGCCACGGGCTGCAGCGGCCGTGCGTGGCGCACGCGTTCCACGGCCTGGCGGGTCAGCGCGATGGCCTTTTCTGTCGTGGCCTGGCCCTGGATGTGCACCCAGGAGCAGTGCTCGCGGATGTTGGCCATGTCGCAGAGATAGGGGTTTAGGCCTGCCTTGGCGCTGGCGTCGCGGAAGGTGGGCTCGTGCAGCTGGGGCGAGCAGGCGGCCACCACCACGCCGGTCAGGCGGTGCTCGGCCACGGCGTCGCGTAGCATGCTCTGGCCCGGATCCGAGCACATATACGTGTAGTCCTGGGCGAGGACCACGCCCGGATAGCCCCGCATGGCCTCGGCCACGGCGCCCACGTCCACCGTGCCCGCGATGTTGCGGCCGCACCAGCAGACGAAGACCCCGATACGCGCCACCTCAGTCCTCCTCGCGCGTGCGGAACATGGCGCAGACCTTGGCCGCTGCGGCGCTGGCCTGGGCCACCGTGTCCGGGATGTCCTGCGGGCCCTGGCAGCAACCGGCCGAGAAGAAGCCCGGGATGGAGCCCTCCACCGGGCGCACCTTCTCGTGGGCTTCTTCCATGAAGCCGTGCTCGTCGGCGTCCAGCTGCAGCACCTCTGCGATCCGCTCGTGGCCGTCGTTGGGCACGATGGCGCTGGCCAGCACCACCAGGTCGGCGGCTATCTCGATGCGGCGGCCGGTCAGGGTGTCGGCGCCCCAGACCATGACCTTGCCGTCCTGCTCGAAGACGCGCGAGACGCGCCCGCGCAGGTACATCACGCCGTCTTCTTCCACGGCGCGCTGCACGAACTCCTCGTAGCCCTTGCCGCCGGCGCGGATGTCCATGTAGAAGACGTAGGCTTGGCCGTCGTGCACGCGGTGCTTGTAGAGCATGGCGTGCTTGGCGGTGTACATGCAGCAGATGCCCGAGCAGTAGGGCATGCCCCGCTGGGCGTCGCGGCTGCGCACGCACTGGATGAAGACCACCTCCTTGGGTTCCTTCCCGTCGGAGGGTCGCACCACCTGGCCCATGGTGGGGCCCGAGGCCGACAGCAGGCGCTCGAACTGCAGCCCGTTGATGACATCGGCGTACTTGCCGTAGCCGTACTCGGAGATGTCGGCGTGGCTGTAGAGCTCGTAGCCCGTGGCCGCCACCACGGCGCCCACCTCGACGGTCTCGAGCTCAGGGACCATGTCGTAGTCCACCGAGCCGACCTCGCAGACCTCCTGGCACTTGCCGCAGGCGATGGGGAAGAGCCCCAGGCAGTGCTCCTCGTCCAGGGTGTAGGTGGATGGCACGGCCTGGGGGAAGGGCTGGTAGATGGCCTTGCGCCAGCGCAGCCCCGTGTTGAACTGGTCGGTGACCGCCACCGGGCAGACCTTGCTGCAGTCGCCGCAGCCTGTGCAGGTATCCGTGACGTAGCGCGGCTTGCGCAGGATCTCGACCTGGAAGCGGCCGGCGCGCCCCTCGATCTTCTTCACCTCGGACCAGGTCTTGAGCTGGATCCTGGGGTGCTGGCCTGCGGCCACCATCTTGGGAGTCAGGATGCACTGTGAGCAATCCAGCGTGGGGAAGGTCTCGGACAGCTGGATCATATGCCCGCCGATGGAGGGCTCGCGCTCCACCAGCACCACCTCGTAGCCGGTGTTGGCGATGTCCAGGGCGGCTTGGATGCCGGCGATGCCGCCGCCGATCACCAGGGCGCGGCGCACCACCTCGTGGGACGGCACCGCGTGGTTCATCTCTCCGCCGGGCTTGCCCAGCCAGCCATAGGCGCGCTGCAGGAGCTGCCGCGTGCGCTCCGGCTCAGCCGCGGCCAGTCGCGCCGTCAGGTCGATCACGCCCCACTGCTGCGGCAGCAGGCTGCGGGCCTGCAGGCGCGGCAGGAAGGCCACGTCGAAGAGATCCTTGCTGCAGGCCGCCACCAGCACCCGGTCCCAGGGGCCCTCGGCCAGGGCCTCGTCCAAGGCCTGCAGGCCCTCCTCGGCGCAGAGCTGGGCGTGCTCCACCAGCCGCACCTCGCCCGGTACAGTGCGCAGGCCGGTGGCCAGGCGGTCCAGATCGATCTTCTTACCGGTCTCGCCGTCGCAGCTGCAGAGAAAGATCGCGGTGCGTGACATAGGGGGGCGGGGGGGGGTTGGGTGGGGGGAAGAAATGTCAGAACAGCTGTCGCTCACCGAGCAGGGGGGCCGGGTCCACGTGGTGCTGGCCGAAGTGGCAGGGCTGCGCGCCCAGGCCCAGGGCCAGGGCCAGCAGCTGGGTGAAGTAGAGCACGGGCATGGGGCGGAAGCCCATGTAGCGGCCCAGCATGTCGCGCTGGCGGGTGTCGAGGTTGTAGGCACACAAAGGGCAGGCCAGGGCCAAGGCGTCGGCGCCCATGCGCTGGGCCAGCTGCAGGATGTCGTGGGAGCAGTCCAGGGCTGTGTCAGGGGCCGAGACGCCCAGGTAGGAGCCGCAGCACTCCACCTTGTGGGGGAAGTCGATCACCTCGCAGCCCAGTGCGCGCAACAGGTCGTCCAGCACCGTGGGATGCTCGGCGTCGTCCAAGCCCAGCTCGGCTTGCGGACGCAAGAGCAGACAGCCGTAGTAGGGTGCCACCCGCAGGCCGGTCAGGGGGCGGCGCACGGCCTGCTCCACCGTGGAGAAGCCCAGCTTGTCGCGCAGCAGCTCCAGCATGTGCAGCACCTGCAATCCGTTTTCGGCATCCGGACCGCCGTAGGGCTGGTACTCGAGCCCCTGCCGCTCGTGCTCGTCGCCCAGGTAGGCGTCGATGCGCCGGGCCAGCTCGGCGTCGTTGCGCAGGGCGTGGTCCGTGCGCTTGAGCACGTGGTAGCAGAAAGAGCACAGGGTGAGCAGCGCGTCGTGCCCCAGGCCGCGGGCCTGTACCAGGGTGCGCGCTGGCGCCAGCACGCCCGCCAGCTTTCGGGTGGAGAGCGGGAAGGTCGTGCCGCAGCAGGTCCAGCTGGGCATTTCCTGCAGCTCCACCCCCAGGGCCAGGGCGGCGGCGCGGCCCGAGGCGTCGAAGCTGCGCGCCTTGTCGTGCAGCGTGCAGCCCGGGTAGTAGAGGTACTTCATCGGGCGCCTCCGCTTCCTATGTGCCCATCTTGCGGAAGACGCTGATCAGGGCCTGGGGTGGGGCCTCGTGCGCCACGTCGGGGGGGACCTGCTCGGGCCCGAAGCGGTCGGGCGCCTTGCCACGGCGCATGGCCAGGTGGCGGATGGCGGCGTGGATGCGAGAGAGATCCACCCCCCTTGGACAACGACTGATGCAGGTCATGCATGAGGCGCAAAGCCAGGTCGTGTTGGCGGCGAAGACCTCGTCGGCCTGGCCCAGGTGCAGCAGACGGATGACCTGGTTGGGCAGGAGTTCCATGGCGTGGGAGAGCGGACAGCCCGCCGAGCAGTTGCCGCACTGGTAGCAGGCCCAGACGTTTTCGCCGCTTAGCTCCTCTACTTCCTTGAGAAACTCGCTCTCCAGCGAAGACTTGGAGATTCTAAGACGCATCGTGTTCTTCGATCTCCAGTCGCTGCAGCAGGTGGGGCTTCAAGGGAAAAGCACACTACCTCAGGTGGATTGGGAACGTCAATTGGACGGTGAGGTACGCCCCACCTGCCTCGTGCCGGTGGGGATCCCACGTCATCATGCCCGTGTCTTGGCAGCCGGTGCTCTCGTTCGAAGCTAGCGCTTGGCCTGCGGCCGATGGCCCAGGGAGAGCAGGAAGGCGAAGCTGTCACGCCGGGCCCAGGCCACGGTCGCGCTGAGGGCCAGGGCCAGCAGGGGGGCCGCCAGTCGGATCAGCTCGTCGAAAACGATGTGGACCCCGGCGGCCGTGCACATCAGGCCCACCAGGCCCAGCGCCGCGATGCCCGCGGTGCGTGGGACGAGCAGCGCCAGCGCCAGCAGCACCTCGATCCCTCCCGTCAGGTACATGAACCAGAGCGGGAGCTCCCAGGAGGCGAAGAGGGCGGGAGCAGGGGGCAGGGCGGCCAGTTTGCTGCCGCCCACGGTCAGGAAGGCGAGGCTCAGCAGGATGGTGATCGTCCAGGTGGCCACGTTCCGTGCGATGTCTCTGCGCTGATCCATGATGGTCTCCGTGACGGGAACTGCTGTAGAGACCATGTGCACGCCAGGCCTCGCGAGGAGCGAACCCGCGGGTATTTGTGGCCTTCCTTACCGGCTAAGGACGGAGCCTCCGCCTGGAGGCGCGGCTGCGGTTTCCCAGGGGCGAGACAACGCGGCTCATGCCGGGCCTGCGGTCCGGTGGGCGGGGCTATTGCAGCCTTGCGTCGAGCAGCTCCCGCACCACCAGGGTCAGGCTGCGCACGGTGAAGGGCTTCTGGATGAAGTGGGTGCCCTCGTCCAGCACGCCGTGATGCGCGATGACGTTCTCGGTGTACCCGGACATGAACAGGGCCTCTAGCTGCGGCCGGTCCGCCTTCAGCTGCTCGGCCAGCTCGCGGCCGTTGATGCCGGGCATCACCACGTCGCTCAGCAGCAGGTGGATTGGGCCGCTGAAGCGCTGGCTGAGCAAGATGGCCTCGTCCGCCTGGGCGGCCTCCAGCACGATGTAGCCATGACCCGACAGGATCTTCCTGGCCAGCTCCCGCACAGTCACGTCGTCTTCCACCAGCAGGATGGTCTCGGATCCCCTGGGTACGGTCCCGGTGGCCGGAGCTGCGATGGGATCCGCCTCTTCGAGCACCGCCGGGAAGTAGATCTTGAAGGTCGTGCCCTGTTCCGGCTCCGAGTAGACCTTGATGATGCCCCCGTTCTGCCTGACGATGCCGTAGACGGTGGACAGGCCCAGGCCCGTTCCCTCGCCGGCTCCCTTGGTCGAGAAGAAGGGCTCGAAGATGTGCTCCTTGGTGGCCGCGTCCATGCCGCTACCGTCGTCGCTGATGGCCAGCATGACGAACTCGCCCGAGACAGGGCCCTCACCCATGGGGTAGGGCTCGTCCTCCAGGGTCACGTTGGCCGTCTCGATGGAGAGGCGGCCCCCACGTGGCATGGCGTCGCGCGCGTTTACCGCCAGGTTCACCAGGATCTGGTCGATCTGACCCGGGTCGGAGCGGATGTTGCGCAGATCGCGGCCCGGGAAGAAGACCAGCTCCACGTCCTCGCCTATCAGGCGCCGGAGCATCTTTTCCGACTGGGAGAGGATCTTGTTGGGCTGGACCACGCGGGGCTGGATGATCTGCTTGCGGGCGAAGGACAGCAGCTGCCTGGTCAGCTCGGCGGCGCGAGCGCTTCCCTGGAGGATCGCCTTCAGCTCCTCCTGCTGCGGGTGACGAGGGCCCAGGGCCATCTGCGCCAGCTCGGCGTTGCCGCTGATGGTGGTCAGGATGTTGTTGAAGTCGTGGGCCACGCCGCCGGCCAACCGGCCGATGGCCTCCATCTTGATGGCGTGGCGCAGCTGCGCCTCCAGCTTTTCGCGCTCCTGCTCGGCCTGCTTCCGGCCCGTGATGTCGATGAAGGTGATGATGGCCAGCTGCAGCTCGCCTTGCTCGTCCAGCACGGGGAAGCCGTTGCAGAGCACCCAGACCAGGTCGTCCAGGGCCGGCCGCTTCACGCCCACCACCAGGTTCTTCAGCACCGAGCGCGTGCCCAGGACCACGCTGACCGGGTACTCCTCCAGCGGCATGGGGGAACCGTCCTCGCGCAGGAACATCCACTGCGGATCGAGCGCGGCCACGCCGATCATCTGGTCCATGGTCAGACCGAGCAGCTCGCAGGCCATGGGGTTGCAGACGCGGATGCGGGTGTCGGCGGCGTGGGCCACCACCCCGGCGTTCAGGTGGTTGAGCACGCTGCGCAGGTCGTCCACGCCCCCGAAGAGGTAGATGTCGTCCTTGGCACTGGCAGCCAGCGCTTGCTCGGTGGTCGGTCCCTCGGCGCGTTCCATCTTCCCTCGCTCTTCTACTCGCCCCAGAAAAGGTAGATGGCGCCGGCGTCCGCGCCCGCGTCGCCATCCGCGCAGCCCGCCTGGAACAGCAGGTCGTGGCGCCCGTCTCCGTCGAAGTCGCCCAGCGCCGTGGCCGCGCCCAGGTAGTCGTTGACATCAACGCCGTGGAAGCTGGCGTCGGCGTCCTCGACGGGAACCTCCTCTGCCCAGTCGGAGGCGTGGCCCCATACCAGGGAGCTGCGCCCGCTCTTGGTCTTGATGCCGGCGTAGGCCGCCACGGCGCCCATCAGCAGCTCGTCCATGCCGTCGCCGTTGATATCGCCTGTGGCCAGGCCCGTGCCCAGCTGCTCGTCGTCCCAGGCGCCCACGTAGCTGCCCAGCGGCTGGGGGCCGTCGAAGAAGGCGCCGTCTCCGGCGTAGATGAAGACCTGGCCGCCGTTGTCGTAGCCGTTGTCCTCGTAGGGGGCGCCCACGACCAGCTCGTCGGTCCCATCGCCGTTCAGGTCGCCGGCGGCCAGGGCCCAGCCGAAGATGGCCATATAGCCCTCGCCCTCGATCACGGCGGGGGCCTCGTCCGTCTCCAGCTCGCCCTCCACCGCGCCCGGTCCTCCGGTCCAGACCGAGACCCGGGCGTAGTAGCCGTTGCCGTAGGGCGAGCCGATGGCCGGATCGGCGTAGCCGTCGCCGTCGAAGTCGCCCTGCAGCACGCTGCCCATGCCGGCCTGGTCCAGGCTGCCGGTGCCCCGCATGGTTGCGTCGGCGTCCTCCAGGCTGATCTCGCCACTCCAACCCTTCTCGCGGCCGTAGACCAGGTAGGCGCAGCCCGTGGCGCGGTCGTCCACACCGTCGTAGAGCTCGCCGCTGATCAGCATGTCCGCCAGGCCGTCGCCGTCCACGTCGCCGCCCTCGCAGAGGATCTGCCCCACGTTGCCGTACTGGGTCGGGCCGAAGAAGGTCGCCTGGGCGGCCGCGTCGATGGTGCCCGAGGGCCAGTCTTCGGGGGGGCCGGGCAGCAGGTAGGCTGCGCCGGCGTCGGTGGCCGCGTTGTCGGCGCCCCTGGCGCCCACCAGCAGATCGTCCAGTCCGTCACCGTCCACGTCGCCGATGATGGCCAGGTCGTAGCCCAGCATGTCGTCCTCGGCGACGCCGTAGAGCTCGGCCACCAGGGGTGGCTCGTCCTGGTCCAGGGAGGCGCCCAGCACCACCTGCACGCGCCCGGCCTCGTCTACGTCGTCGTCCATGGTGGGCACGTCGTAGTAGAACGAGCCCGAGACCAGGTCGGCCAGCCCGTCGCCGTCCAGATCGCCGGCGGAGAGCCCCCATCCGAAGTAGCTGTAGCTCGTGTCGCCGTGCCAGCTGCAGGGCGCGGCGGCCACGCAGGTCTCGGGTCCCAGGGCGCCGGGGTTGGGCTGGCCCAGGCAGCCCGGCAGCGGATCATCGCCGCCTGTGTCGCCCGTGTCCTCGACCTGGCTGTCCTCGATCTGCGTGTCGGGGGGCGAGTCCCCCTGGGGGGGATCGCTCTCGGTGCTGTCGGGCGTGTCGCTGTGCCCGCCCGGTGGATGGCTGTCCGGATGGGCGCTGTCCTTGTCGTCACAGCCCAGGGCCAACAGCAGCAGGAAGATGGCGTGTCGCGTGCTCATCCCGCCTCCTTCAGCAGCGTGGACACCTCGCCGAGCAGGCGGTCGCGCTCATCGTCGTAGTCCAGGTAGTACCAGACACGGCGCGGGCTGCCCTCGGCGTCGATCACGTAGAAGTACTTGCTGCTGGCGCCGAAGCGCTCGGCCATGTCGGCGTCGCTGTCGTCCTGCAGCACGGGCAGGTCGGTGACGTCGTTGATGTCGTCCACGGAAGAGGCCGTGCTGGTGAAGTTGACGATGATCAGGCGCACGCGCCCGGACCAGCTCTGCTCGTTCTCTTCCCAGAGATCCTGGAGTGACGCAGACTGCGACACGCAGCTGCTTCACGTGGCTGTGGCGAAGTAGATCAGCAGCACCTGGCCCAGGGTCTCGTCGCGGCTGATGGTCTGGCCGTAGGTGGGCGAGCTGGGGTTCTGGTCCTCGAGGGAGAAATCGGGGATCAGCTCGGGCACCAGGCCGCAGGTCTGCTCCTTGCCAGGGGGCGGGGCCGCCTCGGCCCAGGGGGCGGGGGCCAGGGCCAGGAGCAGAAGGGCTATCTGGGGAATGCGGGAGCTTGCCATGCTTGGAGCGTAGCGCATCCTGGGGTCGATGGACAACGGCCGGGATCTGGGGGGTGGCTAGCGCTCCGCCCCCAACACCACATACGCGCCACCCGTGGCCCCCCGGGCGCTGACCAGGCCGGGCCCGCCGATGAGCAGGTCGCCGTAGCCGTCCAGGTTCAGGTCGCCGGGCAGGGCCACGCTGCTGCCGGCGGCCTCGCCGCTGTCCACGCCGTAGAGCTTGGCGTCGGAGCCGCAGGAGCAGAAGCTGCCCGACAGCGGTCCCAGCATCAGGAAGGCCACGCCGTTGCCGTCGGCGGCCATGTCGGTCTGGGGGGCCCCTGCCAGCACGTCGGCGCAGCCGTCGCCGTCCACGTCTCCGGCGCCCGCCACGGAGTAGCCCACCAGCACGCCGTCGGTGTCGCCGGAGAAGATGCCCTGGGCCTTGGCCAGCTCCTGGGACTCGCCCGTGAGGGGGCCGCGCAGCACGTAGGCGGCGCCGCCGTCTTCGGCCTGGTAGTCGGACCAGGGAGCGGCCACCAGCAGATCGTCGTAGCCGTCGGCGTTGGTGTCGCCGGCGCCCGCCACCTCCCAGCCGGCCAGGTCGCCCTCGGCCTCGCCTATCAGCACGCTGTCCGCGGCGCTGTCGGAGGACACCGGACCTAGCAGCAGGTAGGCCGCGCCGCGCCCGGCATCGTCGCCCGGCGCGCCCACGAGCAGATCGTCGAAGCCATCGCCGTCGCTGTCGCCGATGCCAGCCACGCCGTGGCCCAGCTGCTGCCCTTCCTTGCCGCGCAGGACCAGATCGGCCTCGCCCAGCCCGCCGCTGCTCAAGTGACTGTAGAACACGTAGGCGCTGCCCGCCTCGCTGCCCCCGGCGTCGTTGCCGTCGGCGCCCACGATCACGTCCGGTTGGCCGTCGGCGTTCAGGTCGCCAGCGCTGGACAGGCCTTGCCCGGCGCGGTCGCCGGCGCCCTCGCCGCTCAGCTTGACGTCGGCATCCGCCAGGCTCCAGTCGCCGGTGATGGGGCCCCGCAGCAGGTAGACGGCGCCAGCCTGCTCGCCGGCGCTGCTGTCGTAGCGCGCGTCCGCCAGCAGGTCGTCGTAGCCGTCGCCGTCCATGTCGCCGGCGCTCGTGGCGTGCAGGCCGGCCTCGTCCCCGGCCGTTTCTCCGGTGAAGCGCGCGTCGGCGTACCACAGGTCGCCCCCGCCGGAGAGGGGCCCCAGCTGCAGGTAGACGGCTCCGGCGCTCTCGGCGTGCCCCGGGGCCGAGACCAGCACGTCCAGCAGGCCATCGCCGTCCACGTCGCCTGCTCCGGCCACGCGGGAGCCGGCCTGGTGGCCCTCTCCCTCTCCCCAGAAGCGCGCCGTGGCTCCCTCCAGGTAGAGCAGGTCCCAGTCGCCGTCGCAGTTGTTGTCCTCGTCGTCGTTCCACTCGAAGGCGCGCGGATTGATCTCCTCGATCTCGTCTTCGCAGTCCGTACCGCCCCACTCGTCGTGGTCGAAGCCGTCGCCGTCCTGGTCGTAGTCGGAGCGGCCGTCGCAGTCCTGGTCTGTGCCGTCGTACCAGGTCTCTTCGGCCTCGGGGTGGATCTCGGGATCCAGGTCGTCGCAGTCGCCCCCGTCACCGTGGGCGGCGCTGGTCCAGCTGTCGCCGTCCTGGTCGTAGTCGGATCCCTCGTCGCAGTCCTGGTCTACGCCGTCGTACCAGATCTCCTCGGCGTCCGGGTTGATCTCCGGGTCCTGGTCGTCGCAGTCCCGGCCCCCGGAGAAGTGGGCGTCGTGGCCGTCGGCGTCGAAGTCCCAGTCGCTGGCGCCGTCGCAGTTCGAGTCCACGTCGTCGTAGGGCGCGTCGTAGCCCCCGGGCCGCACTCCCGGATCGGCGTCATCGCAGTCCTCGCCCCCGTGCTCATCCGTGGCGTAGCCGTCCCCATCGCGGTCGTAGTCGTCGGCGCCGTCGCAGTCGCCGTCCACGCCGTCGTACCAGGTCTCTTCGGCCACCGGGCTCACGGCCGGGTCCTGGTCGTCGCAGTCGCCGGCCCGCGGCACGTGCCCCTGGGGGGCGGAACAGCTGACCAGACTGGCTTCGGAGTCGCCGAAGCCGTCCTGGTCGGCGTCCAGATACCAGGTGGTGCGCAGCTCGCAGTCCGCGGGCGGGGGTTCGCAGGCGCAAAGCAGCGCGGCCAGCAGGCAGGGGCGAGGGCGTGCCATGGGCTGCTCCCAGGGAGACGTGAGCAGGCAGTATAGCTGCCGCCAGCGGTCGCTCCTACTGTTGCGTTCCCCCCATGACCTGCGTACCGGGCAGGGGGCCGCCCTGGTGCGGATCCTGGTCCAGGTCCGGGCGCTCTTGCCAGCCCTGGCGCAGCAGCTGCCAGAAGGCCCTGCTCTCGCCGATGGCGCGCTGCAGCTCGTCGCGGCTCCGCTCCAGGTCGCCGGCCTCCATCAGGGCCCGTGCCAGGCTCTGGCGCAGCACGGCCGGGCGGTTGGGGCAGGTGCGGTCGAAGCGCAGCGGCTGCAGGGCCCGTCGCGCCTCGGCGATGGCCTCCTGGTGCCAGCCGTGCACCATGTACAGGCGCTGCAGCTCGTTGCGGGTGGTCTTGAGGTGCATCTCCACCTGATGCCGGGCCACACCGCGCCGCTTGAAGGCCTCGAAGCCAGCGTTCAGCCGAGCGCGGGCCTGGGCTGCCTGGCCGTGGTCGTCCAGGGCCAGGGCCTCGTTGATGAGCTGAGCGCAATCCTCCAGCTCCTGCAGCCACTCGGCTTCGCTCATCACCAGCGTACCTTCCGAGACATGAACCACGCCGTCCGCTTGACCAAGCAGATCATTGCTGCTGTCTCAAGCAGGCACCCGCGCCAGCCCTCCCGGGCTGGTCCACCAGGGGACGCCGGCCACTCCGGGCTGGCGGCGTTCCTGCAGCAGGCCCTGCGTCTCGGCTTGCAGTTCTGCGGCCCGCGCCACCAGGGCCGCCTGGCCGCTGGCCTCGGCGGCCTCTGCCAGGTAGTCCGCCAGGCCCTGCAGCACGTAGTCGGGCGAGAGCAGGCCCCAGGGCGAGCTGCTGCGGAAGGGATCGCCCACCAGCCAGACCTGCTCCTCGGTGACCCTGTTGCGCTGGCCCTGGCGGGTCAGCTCCAAGCGCTCTTCCAGCGCGCCGGAGAGCCGTTCGCCGGCCCGCTGGGCCGCCGCCTGCGCGTCGGCTGTGCGCCTCTGCGCCTGCGCCTGGCGGGCCGCCAGCAGCCAACGCACGCCCGCGGCCGAGGCCTGGCGGGGCGGCAGCGCCTCCAGGTCGGCGTCGAGACGCAGGGCCTGGCCGGGATCGGCGTCCACCTGCAGGCTGAGGTGGCAGAAGGCGCTGTGGCCGAACCAGCCCTCTGCCAGGGCGGCCTGCAGGCGCTGGTCCAGGGCCAGGTCGGAGCGCTGGTCCAGGTCCCATGCCGGCGTGCCGTGCAGGACATCCGCCGGCGTGTTGAACTCCAACGTGATGGAGAGCGACTCCTCGGCGGCGGCGTGGGCCTGCTCCCTATGCCCGCGGGTCACCTCCAGGCGTGCCAGGTCCGCCAGCTGCATGGCCAGGTTGCGGCGCACGCGGGCGTCCAGGGCGGCCCAGGTGGAGTAGCCGTAGTCATCGGGCGTGTAGAGCCCGGGGAAGATCTCTTGGGGCTCGTAGTGGGGGGTCTCGGCGGGTTGCGGGGGCCGGGCCGGGGCGTCCGTGGGCGTGCGGCTGTCCTGCGTCGCGGGCAGCCCCGACCCCTGAGGGCTGTCCTGCGTGCTGAGCTGCGGCCTGCCGCAGCTGGGCAGGAGCAGGCAGAGCAGTGCGCCGTACTTGGGTAGGGACAGCGCGTTCGGGAGGGATCTCGGGCGCATGGGCTTGGAACCCACTATGCCCCGTGCTGGTGCCCTTCAGCGCCACGCCAGTCGCCGGACAGCTGGCTAGGTGTGCGACAGAATGTGTAAGTCGGGTTTTTCTCGCTAATATCAGAAATGTATAAATTCCGAAAAAAGACACAAAATCAACAATGCTACCAATACCCTTCGCTGGCCGTCAAGCGCAGGTCGCGTATATCCTGGCTGTCCGCCAGCTCCGCGGGTGGCGCCCCGGGCCCCGTGCGCAGGCGGATCAGCTCCTGTCGCAGCTCGCCTGCCAGCTCCTTGTCCGTCATGACCAGGTTCTCCAGCTGCAGCGGATCCGCCAGAATGTCGTGCAGCAGGTAGCGGCGCTCGATGTTGTCGATCAGCAGCATACGGGTCAGGTCCGGGTCCAGCGAGGCGGCGTTGTGGAACATGGCGCGCAGCGTCAGCATGTGGCGGCCCTGGCGCAGCGCCAGCATGTCGCCGAACTCGGCGTAGGCGCTGGCCTGCGCGTCGGCCTCGAGCTCTGGGGAGAGCAGATCCTGGCCGTGCAGGCCGTGGGGCGGCGCGGCCGGGCTGCGGGCCAGCAGGCTGAGCAGGATGTCCGCCAGCTCCACGGGTTGAGCGACCTGGCCGGCGGCCTGGGGGCCCAGCAGCACCAGGGGCACGTGCACGGTGCGCTCCAGTACGACCTCGTGGAAGGCGAAGGCCCTGGGGTAGGACATGCTGCCGCTGCTCTCGCCCAGGTTGATGCCGTTGGTGGAGGACAGGGCCACCCAGCGCTCCCGTTCCGGGGGCGAGGGCAAGCTCTCCAGCAGCTGGGCGAAGCCAGCGCCCACTCCGGCGGCCGCGGCGCTGTAGACGCCCAGCACGCGCTCCCGCGCTGCGCCGTGGGGACACGCGTTGGGCATGGGACGGCCACGCCGCGGTCCTGCGCGGGGTGCGCGTGGATCGGCGATCCCGCGCGCCAGCTCGCTGGCCGGATCCTGGTCCGCCAGCAGCTCCTCCCGGTCCGGCAGGACGGCGGGATTGGGGGGCGGCGCCTCGTGGCGGCCGGGCTGGGCCGAGAGCCCCATGGCCACGCGCAGATCGGGGCGTTGCTGGACCATCAGGTCGGCCAGCACCACCACCAGCAGGCGCGGCTGGTCCGGCTCTGCCGTCCACCAGGCCTGCACCTCGCGCTCCAGCAGCGTCCAGGGGGTCTTCCAGCTGTCCTGATCCAGGTCTAGCACCAGCTGGAAGTCCCTGGCCAGCAGGGCGGCGTCGGGCAGGTGGCTGTGGAACAGGGCCGTGCGGTAGCCGTAGAGCCCCAGCACGCCGGGCAGCGTGGCGCGCTCGGCGGGCAGCGCGTGGCACCAGGGCTGCGGCTCCGTCGGATCCGTCGAGACGGCGCCGCAGAGCGGGATGGCGCTGGGGTAGCGGCCCGTGAGCAGGGAGCCCATGCTGAGGAAGGGGGAGGGGCTCTGGGCGTAGGCCGCCGTGAAGCGCAGCCGCTGCTGGGGCAGGGCGGCCAGGAAGGCGGCTTCGGCCGCGGGCTCGTTCGGGGCGTCGGCCCGCAGCCCCTGCACCAGCAGCAGCACCAGGTCGGGGTGCTGGGGCTCGCTGGCGTCGGGGGCGGGCGTGTCCTGGCATGCGCAGAGCGCGGCCAGGATCAGCGCTGCAAGGGCTCGCAGGGGCATGGGGGGACTGTCCGGCCTCACCAGCCGCAGCCCACCTCCCAGAGGTCGCCTCCTGCGGCGGCGTACTCCGCCAGCCAGGTCTCGTACCAGTCCTCGGCGCGCGTGACGAAGTCCGCCACGTCCTCGTCCTGGGCGGCCGCAGCCTCCATCCACTCGCTGTCGAGGTCGATCAGGCCCGTGGCGTTGCCCAGGCCCGGGATGCGGGTGGACAGGCGGTCGATGCCATTCTCTCCCCAGGGATCGTCTTCGCTGGTGGGGCGCAGCCCGTCCACGTCGGACCAGGCCTCGATGAAGCTGATCTCCCCTTGGTCGTTGAAGGTGAACTCCTCGTAGATGGGGCAGCCCAGGCCCTTGTGGGCGTCGTAGTAGAAGACCACGTAGCAGCGCCCGAAGGGCTGGCTGTCGAAGGCCCGGCAGTCGCGCTCTTGAACCACCGAGGGGTAGAGCTGCAGCATGGTGTCGGTGGCCTCGATGTTATCGCGCCCGAAAGCAGTCAGCTTCAGCCAGGGGGGCCACTCCCAGCGCGCCACCAGCTCGCTGTAGGGCGGCCAATCCTCGAGCTCCACGGTGTAGTCCATGGTGTCGAAGTACATGCTGCTGGTTTCGGCGTAGTAGTCGGCGCTCCAGGTGGGCTGCAGGCAGCTGGCCAGGGCGCCGTCGTGGGCGCAGGGATCCGCTGTGTCGTCTGCGCCGGAGCAGGCGGCCAGGGCGAGCAGGAGGAGGGGGGTGGGGCGGGGCATGGGGGGGGAGCTTAGCACGGTGGGGTGGGGGCACCTGTGCAGTGGGCCCGGTTCAAAATACTGCCACCACTCGGCCCGGGTAGCGCCAGAGCTCCACGAGGCCGAGGCCTTCGAGCTGGAGTTCCTCCACGGTGACGCGGCCGGCGTGAATCAGCCGGAGATGACAGGAGGGATCGACGGTCTTGCCGTTCTCGGGGGAATCATCGCCCCCCATGCGACGCTCGTGGTGATGGTGGGCGTGGGCGCGCAGCGTGCGGCGGCGGCACTCGGGGTTCTGGCAGCGGAAATCGTCTCTCTCCTTCACCTTTCCGAAGCCCCGCTGGGGCTCGGGCTGGACGTTTTCGAGGAACCAGGCTGCCGCGGCGGGCAGATCGGCGTGCACGGTGACCCAACGGGGCGGCGGCGGGGGCGCCAGGACGGCCCGCAGGGCCACGGCGAGCTTGAGGGCGCGCCGCCCGTTTCCGGACTTTGTCGCAGGGGCCTGGGCTGGGTTTCCGGATTCTGTCGCATCGGCCTTGGGCCCGTTTCCGGACTCTGTCGCATCGGCCTGGGGCTGGTGTCCGGATTCCGTCGCATCCGCGTCTTCGCCCTGCACGGACTCTTCTTCGGCCGGCGCCAGCCCGATGGGCTCGGCCCCGGGCACCAGCTCCTGCGCCGCGGCGATGGCCTGCCGGTACATGGCCAGCAGCCCTTGGGCCACGCGCTTGCTGCTTCCCACCAGCTCAACGGCGCGGCGCAGCTCACCCACGCCCGTCCACTTGGCCACGTGCAGCCATTGCTCGACATCCTCTTCGCAGGCGATATCCGCCACCAAACGCGCACGGGACAGGTCCATGCCCCGCTCCACGGCCTGGCGTACGGGGGGCAGCTCGTCGATCAGCAGGGCCAGGGCGCGGTGGCGCTCGAGGCTGCGTTTGCTGGTGCCCAGGCCGTCTTTGGCCAGACCGCCAAGGCTGTGGTAGCCCATTTCGAGGTAGAGCCGGTCTTCGGACGCCAGCTGGTAGGCCCGCCCCAGGGCCAGCACGCGCAGGCGGCGCACCTGCTGCAGGTCTTCCAGCTGGCGCAGGCCGTGCTGCAATTCGCGTGGCTCTATCCAGGGGCCCACCAGGGGCGTGGCCGGATCGGGCGCGTCGCACCAGGAGCTTTCGCCCACATCGGGCACGGGCGGGGGCAGGCGGGCTTCGGCCAGGATCTCTTTGCCTGGCTTACGGGCGCGCCACTGCTTCAGGATGTAGCGGTCGGCCTGCTCGTCGCTGACCGGGCGGCCCATGCAGAGCCGGGCCAGGTGGCGGGCGCGCAAGATCTCTTGTATCTGGGCGCCTTGCAGGTCGGCGGACCAGCGCAGGGGCTCCTC
>CAYVQL010000223.1:0-19098 GCA_964454135.1 uncultured Enterobacterales bacterium
CCCGTTGGGGTCGCCATTCAGCAAAAGAGCGCAGGAAAGGCGACAATCGCCATCCTGCGCTTCTTTCGTTTCGGCCCGAATCCGCCCGAATCGGCCGCAGCATGTGTACGGGGTGCGTACAGCCTGTGCGCACGGACGGCCCGGGGCGCGTGCGGCGCGTCAGACGGCGCCTGTGGCGCGTGGGCCACCTGGGGCTGTCCCGGCTTGGTGGACATGCCAGCTGGCGGCCCGGCAGCGCTGTGGCTTGCCTGTGGGCCGTGCGGGGGCGTGCGGCGCCTTTGCGGGACGGCTGCGCTGCCGCGGTTCGAGCAGGGCTACCACCACCACCGCCAACCGTGGTGTTGCCAAAGGCAGCGGGGTTGAGGGGCCGCTGCGGCAGCCCTCACACGCCATCCCCCGCCCCCTCCCCGTGCCGGCCCTCTCACCCCGCCCCCGCCGTCCCAGTGCTGCGGGAGCGGCTCTCCGTGCGCCCAGGGCTGCCTGGGCGCCATCCCCACCACCAGCGAAGCCCCGACAGCTGCGAGACGTGCCAAGTCATCAGCTGCGGGGCTTGGAGGATACCGTCATGCTACCGCAGGATCCCCACCAGGGCAAGGATCCCCAGGGCATCCTTGCCCGCCTCATGGAGCACGCCCGGCAGGACGCCAAGCGAGCAGTCGCTGAGGCCCTGAACAACGCGGAGGTGATTGCCGCGCTGGCCGAAGTTGCCAGCGGCGAGCGCCACATCTTTGAGGCAGCCATGCTTGAGCTGCGCGGGCTCGGCCTGCCCGTGCGCGAAGTCGATGCCCTCACCCGCTCCGTGAACCAGGCTGCGAAGAAGGGAGGTGACGAGCGCGGCAAGGCCGCCATCTCCGCGGCCGTGGAGGAGCACCTCCGCGAGCGCATCCAGGGAACGGCCTGGTTGCCGTCCACTCTGGCGCTCAGGTTCACCTGGAGACCGACAGGAGAGGAGGTCTGCTGGCGGGTGCTGGAGGAGCGGCACCTCCGCGAAGATGCCTTGCGCACCGTCGGGCCGCTGGAGCGCTTCGCGTGGGGGATCGACAAGGACGCGAAGCCGCGGTCCATCATGATTGCGTTGCAGGCTATCGCTATGGACGTGCAGCTAGGGGAAGGCCTGCCCGACTCCGGCCTTGAGGAAGAGGACAGGCCCACCCGGCTCGTGCGCGCCCTGCTTTTCGGGCCCATCGAGATCACGCGGGAGACCAGCGACGGTAGGCCCTACCGCCTCCAGACGACGGTGGCCGAGAGCCCGGGCCACTACCCGGGCTTCGGCGTTGGCCTTACCTGGAACGACGACACCGAGCGATCTGGGCTGGTTGTCAACCTGACGACAGCCGCGATCAAGGTTCTGCGCGACAATCCGGACTTCGGTAGGAAGTCGCCGGCTTGGCTGGCGCGTCGGCTTCGGGAGTACGATGGCTTCATCACTAGCCGCTTGCGGGTTCGGCGCCTGCGCACCGGGCGCTGGTGGGCCTTGGACGTGACGACCATGCTGGCCGATCCGAGGGGCGACAACGTCTGGGAGGGGGATCCCGAGGCCGTGCGCGCCTTCGCGAGGGGAGAGGAGGTGCGGCCAGCGCTGCGCCTGGCGTAGCGCCGCGGGACGCTTGGGACGCTTCCGCCGGTCCATGGGACGCTTTCGAAACCGAAGCGTCCCATGGAAAGTATGCCTTGATCGTGCATATGGGACGCTTTGACCGCTTTCTAGTACTCCCCTGTGCAGTTCGCCGCGCACGCACACGGGCGCGGGGCGGGGTGAGAGGGCCGGCACGGGGAGGGGGCGGGGGACGTGGCCTGGCGTAGGCCCGCCCCGAGCGCAGCGAGGGGCGGGCCTAGTCGTAGAAGCAGAGCAGTGCAGTGGACGCCGAAGCCGCTGTGAGTAGTATTACTCCTGGAGGAAGAATGATAGACTCCATCAAGGAAGAACGGCGTCAGAAGGCGCAAATGGCGCAGGATGGTGAACTTCGCCATTTCCGCGCGGCTGTCACTCTAGCCTACGTCTACCGCGGCCTGTCTGACGCAGCGTATGAACTGCGGGAGTTCGGAGAGTCTGCGGATTTGAGGTTCGGACAGACAGTTGAAGGCTGGGTGGTTGATTTCTACGCACGCAGACAGCGGGTGAAAGCGGTCGCGCGGCCGGGATCGGATGTCATCGAGTTGTCATCCTCGCACTGCGATCTTCGGCTTGAACCGCAGCCAATTCCAGCGAATGGCGCCGTGTGTGAGGTGGGCGAGGATATCGCGAAGATTCTGGCAACAACGATGCTCCCGCATCGCCCATCCCCCTTTGTACGGTAGTTTCGAGAAGCCACTTCGGCATCAAGTACAGGGCGGGCAGGCCGGCGCGGGGAGGGGGCGGGCCTGCTACCTAATGCAGGGTGCCAGTTCCGTGGACCCCATCGCGGACTACGCGCCTCATACTTTGGAGCGATCAGAACGGGCTGCCGAAGCGACTATGCTTCCTTATCTCAAGAGAGAGGCGCACTCTGACAGCATGGTCGTTGCGGTTCATGATGACCAAGACCCACTCTCCTGCGTGGGGCGGGCGGAAAAGGTGCTGTGTCTGTGTTCCCTCGTCGTACCACGCTGCACGGGCGCTCCCCCCCTCCACCCATGAGTCGAATCTCTCCGAAGATAAGATGAAGGCAGTGACCGTTGAAGAAACAGAATACGAGAAGCCTGCCACTCCTCCCAAGGAAATCCACATCTCCCAGTAGCTGTACCCTCCAGCAGCGACAACGGATGTCTCGTAGTTCATAGGTCGTTCGGCGGTGGTTGCGGCTGGGGAGGAATGCTTGGTGGTTCTGGAGGCTCCCTACCATGTCCAGCGCCACGATTCACGCGTCGTTCAACGCCAAAGACCTTCTCGATACCAAGGATGAACTCACGGATAGCCCTTCGTCCGATGAGCATTGCCCCTACAAGAACGATCACGGGCCAGTCTAGAATTGTCGCGAAGAACGCATCGGGCTCCATGAAGGACATCCAGCGCGCGATACCGCTGAAGAACTGCGGTCCTGCGATGAGGGCTGCCACAAGGGCGCATACCCATGGGCTCAGTAGAACTTGGAGTAGGCGAATACACCATTCTGCCCAGAAGCGCGTGGCGACGCGGCTCTCAAGAGCTGCGATCCTGCGCTCCAGTTCCTCAGTCTCGTCGCGAAGGGACATGGTGACAGAGTAGCACGGCGCTAGAAGCAGCTTCCTCTTTGACAGTCGCCGAGAAGGAAGGCCGGTTGTGTAGTTGGTAGACCTCTGACGTGGCTATTCGTCTTTGCACGCCCCAGAGTCGAGCAGCACGCCAAACACGGCCACGTCCGTATCTACCTGGCGGGTCACACAGGCACGAGTGGCTGTCAGGTGACAGTCAGGCTGGAGGCATACGATCCCTTGGAGCGGGGAGCGACTACACGGAGCCCAGAAAAAATATCGGCCTCGTCGCGCTGGGGGACGCGCGAGGGGATTTCTTGCGGTACGCCTGGAAGCACGCTGACCAACGCCGAAAGACCCAAATGTTGTTTATCGGCGTCTTCGGGGCTCTACTTAGCCCCCAAGGAAACAGGGTTATTGCGCACGGGGACCTTCTTGGACTACTAGTAAGTCCGAAGGTCCATCCATGTTCATCTGCCTCCAGTGCTCGGCCCGCTACTCGCTTCACGTTCCGTGGTGTAGCGCATGCGCCACGGAGGGACTGGTGGTCCCCGAAGCCCGACGCGACTTCGGCACCAGCCTGCAGGCCTTCGTCGTGCGGCAGGCGCGGGACCTGGTGCGCGCCTCTTGGAGCCTGGAGAGCTTCCCCAGTTACCCGGGCCTGGCCTGGTCACCCGGCGCCTTCGTGCTCGTCTGGGGGCCTCCTGGGGCTGGCAAGAGCACCATGGCCTTTCGGGCGGCGGGCGAGGCCGATGGGCCCGTGGGCCTCTACCTGGCTGAGGAGGATCAGGGCCCCGCGGTAGGCCAGCGGCTGCGCGCCTGCGGCCTGGACCGGCCCGACGTGGAAGTGCTGCGCGGCGGTGGCGTCGATGACCTGGTGGCCTGGGCCCGCGGGCGCCGCGAGCCCGTGCTGGTGATCGACTCCGTGAGCGCGACCTTCTTCCAGCCGCAGGATCTGCGCCGCCTCGTGGACGTGGGCGGGCTGCGCCTGCTGCTCGTCACCGCCCAGGCCACCAAGGGTGGCGAGCACGCCGGCCCCCGCGCTCTGGCGCACGAGGCCGACGTCGTGGTCAAGGTCGCGGATGGCGGCTGGACCGTCGAGAAGAACCGCTATGGCCCCTCCGGCGTTTCCGGCCGGGTGGGCCTTGTCGGTGAACCCGCGCCCGTTGGCGCTGAAGGTGAGGAACCATGTCCGATCAGCATGTGAGCTGCGTCCACTGCCTGGCGGAAGACCTGGCCCGCCTGCGCTACGACCGCAAGGGCCGGCCCTATGTGGTCTGCATGGCCTGCGGCAGCCGCAGCTTCTTCCACACCCGCGAGGCCTTGACGGGCACGCTCTCACTGGCCCCGCAGCTTGCGACACTGCTACGCAGCCGTGGCCAGACCGTTGACCAGTACCGCCGCGAGGTGTTGGCGGCCCTCGATGCACCCGCAGCTGCTGCTGGTGGAGGAGGGTAGGCATGGACCGGCAGACGCAACGTCAGGCCTCCCAGGCGCCCCAGCCGAACGAGATCGACGTCGCCGCGCTTGCGCGCAGCATCAAGGCCAAGGAGACCATGCAGGCCCTCACCGAGGCCCAACGCGAAGCCGCCACGGAGGAGAGCTTTCGCCGCGATCTCGCGGACTTCGCCCAGCGCGAATCCCTGGGGGCGTTCGACTACCTCTCCCAGCGCAAGCGCACCCTGGCCAAGTGGATCCTTGGGGGCTTGTTCACGGGTCTGCTGGTTCTGCCGAGGGTCTACGGCCGGAGTGGCGGCGGGCCGACATCGAGACCTCGCGGGAAGAGGAGATAGACGATGCCATCGAGGAGACGGAACGTCGATTTCGGATTCGACCACGACGATAGTGAGATCGGTGGCTTCGGCCCTAACGGCGAGCCCATCGGCCGCGGGCCGGGCTGGCGATACGTGGCGCCACCGGAGCCGCCGCGACAGCGCCGGATCCCGGGCCATACGCGTCGAATGGGCCGTGAGGCGCTTGAGGCCGTGGTCCGCGAACGAAACCGCAGGGCGCGTCTATCGCGAGCAGCTGTGCGCCAGGAGGCGGCCAGGCGGCGTCAGGCGGCCATGCTTGCGCAGCTGCGGGCTGACGCGCAACGCGAGCCGCCCACCTCGCCGCAGGTGAAGGCCGGTGTCTTTCTAGGGGGCATTGTGGGGGGGGGGCTCTTGGCGAGGTGGCTGGGGCGGCGGGGGCGGTAGGGGCGTGTTCTACATCGACTACTGTCGGGACAGGGAACGGGCCTTCATCACAGGCCACTCGATGCTAGCGGAGGGGAGTGAAGGCCCTCGCTGGGGCAGCACCAGCGAAGCCGCACGCCTTGCCGACATCTCCCGGGACAGCCTCGACAGGAAGCGCAAGGTGGCTGAGAAGGCCGGCGTAGAGTTGCCCGGTACGCCCGTGACGCGCGGGAGCGGCACGGAGCGGCGCCACCTGCGCTGGGATCTGGATCGCGTCCACGAATACCTTGCGGCCTGGGATGCTTGGCACCTGAAGGAGCGACAGATGCAGTCGCAGCAAGAGCCCGCCAAGAAATCGGCGCGCCCCCGGCGCCGCCGCCGCAAGCGTCGGGGACCAGCCACACCGACAACGACCGGCAGCAGTCCCCTGGCCCGCGTCATGGCTGCTCGGAAGTGAGGCGCAGGACTTGGCTGGAATCCGACATAGCCGGGATCTTCTTGATGGCAGCCACCAGGTGCGTCCAGTACGGACTGTCCTCCGGGCTGCCCTCCGGCACATAGGCCGCGATGGTTCCCCCCTGCGCGTGGCCGGTCAGGTAGAGCACGTACTGCTCCTGCACACCCTCCCGGCGCAGGCCCGCCACCACGCAGGCGCGGAAGGCGTGGGTGGGCCTGGCGTGGGCGCGGTCACCGGGCAGACCGTTGGCGCGGTCGGAGGCCCCCCACTTGCGCGTCGCCACCTGGGACAGCTTCCAGGCGCGGCGGAAAGGCTCCACGGGCGCGTCGCCGCGCCAGGGGCGCCCATCGGGCCGCCGGAAGACCAGCCCCTCGCGCACACCCCAGCCGGCCATCTCCGCGGCCAGCGCCGAGTGGATGGGCAGCGCCCGCGCCCTGCCCCTCTTCGCGCCGGCCGTGCCCGCGCGCACCAGCATGTAGGGCTGCTCGCGGTCCAGGTGCACGTCCTGCCAGTCCAGCCCCAGCGCCTGCGACACGCGCAGGCCCGTGAAGCGCAGGAAGGTGGCCAGCTGCCGGTGCCAGCGGCGCCTCGTGAGCTGCGCGATCATGGCATCCACGTCTCCCCACTCTGGCGCGGCCACCGCCACCACGGGCGGGGGCGGCTTGATGCGGTCGGCGTCCTTGCCGGTGAGCTTGCGCGGGAGGGGCACGCCGGGGAACTGCTCGGGGCGCTCGTGGGCCCAGGTCCACATGCGCTCCACCTCCGCCAGCTTCCGGTGCCGTGTGTGGGCCTTGCGGCCCTCGGAGGGCAGGGAGGCCGCGTAGTTGCCCAGCAGCGTCAGCGAGAGCGACGTGGCCGGCTCCTCTTCGCCCACGAACTTGTACCAGGCGCTGATCATCGTGGACCGGAAGCGCTGCGTTGCCAGGGGCGCGCCTGCGTCCACGGCTGCAGCCACGTAGGCCTGCCCGATGGTGCCCATGGTCACCGTCGCGCGTTCCTGCTCCGGCGTCCAGCGGCCGTGGAGCTTGACGGTTTCCTCGATGACCGGCACCAGCTTCTTTGCCGCCGATTCCGTGGGTACGGTGTACCCGCGGCCCCTCCAGACACGGGTCTGGCTCCCGTCCTCCTCCTGGATGACTTCCAGCTCACGCCAGCGGATCAACCAGCTTTTTCCGCGCTTTCGGTACGTCGCCATGTTCTGACCTCCTTTCCGGGGATTGTGTACTATGTGTGCACAGGCCGTGTCCCGAGTCAACGGGAAAGAGCCGAAAAAGGCCGACGACGGGCGCGTAAGGGTTATTCATCCCGGCAACACGGGTTCAAATCCCGTTGGGGTCGCCTTCTACGATTGACCCGCTGGAGAGAAATTCTTCAGCGGGTCTTCGCGTCTTGCGTAGGAGGTTGCGCAGGTCCGGTGCTGGCCTGGGTAGTGGCGAGAGCTCGAGCACTTGCATTAGCTTGGTGGATGCAGGGCTGGTTGCACGGCGCCGCCCGCGCGGCCCGCTCCGCGGGGATTGCGCCGGCGGGATCTGGCTGGCCACGTTGGCGCTGGCAGCGCCTGATACGATGTCGGTGGTGGATGCGGGCGATGGTGATGCGAAGGGAGAACGCGAGGGGGCCGGGCGCCGCGCAAAGAGCCCCGGAACGGAGAAGGGCTGCCGGCGAGGCTCTCCATCGGGCCGAAAGTCGGCCGGGCGCGGCCCGCCGCTGGGGCTCGCTGCTCCTCTCGCTGACCCTGGGCTCGCTGGCGAGCCACGCCGCCTGGGCGCAGGATGCCCTGCAGGCCCCGGTCCGCAGCGGAACCTGGGGAGTGCGGCTCGAGCTGGTGTCCGTCATCAAGGCACGGGCGCTGCCCGAGTCCGAGAGCACCTCCATCGCCTGGGCTCTGGCCCAGGTGGGGCGGGACGAGGGAGGCTGGGTTCAGACGCACAGGGTCTGCGAGGCCCACGTGCGAGGCACCGGACGCCTGGTGAACACCATCATCCCCAAGACATACACAGACCATATGTCCAGGCGCAGCCTGCGCCCCGTCGTGACCCGCGACGACGCGCGGTGGTCGTGGCTGGCGGATCTGGGTGTCGTCAGCGTGGGGTACGACCTGGAAAAATCTCCCGACATCTTGCCCACGAGCGTCGACGACCCTGCGGTCTACGACTGGGACGAGGACGGCCAGCCCGGGGCGACGGTGCTGCTGGACCTCCCCCTGCTCAAGCCGGTGGAGATCTACATCACCCAGGTCAGCCACCTGAGCCTGCATGGCCTGGTGCTGGATGCGGAGCGTATTGCAGGTGAGCTGGTTGCCCACCGCCAGCAGCGCCAGACCATCGGCGCCAGCCATCCCTTGTTCGAGCGGAATGTCCCCAGCCGGCCCAAGCCGGGCGCCAGCCGCTTTTTCATGCGGCGACTGCCAGATGGAACCACCTGCGATCAGGTGCGCGGCTTGATGGAGCGGCAGGCGGAGGCGGGGAGGGAGCGGGACGAGCAGGCCGGAATCCCGGCAGCGCCATGAGGCGAGCGGCCGCTGCGGGCGTCCTGGCATCTCGCCCCGTCCCCGCCGCCGAGTTAGGGAAGAGGGCCGCGTACAGGGCCCCGCCGCGCCCGTCACCTCCGGCGCGACGTGGAACGGAAGCTGTAGAAGTACGCTGGTCAAGCCTTTTTTCCCCTGACTGCAGGTGGCGGAGGACGAATGGCCCGACACTTCGTGTCCCTACTTGACCACAGCGCAGAGGAGCTGCGCAGCCTGCTGGACCTGGCGCGCCAGATCAAGCTCTACCCGGACGCTTTCCGCGAGGCCTGCCCAGGGCAGAGCCTGGCCATGATCTTCCAGAAGCCATCGCTGCGCACCCGGGTCAGCTTCGAGGTGGGCATGAACCAGCTGGGGGGCGCGGCGCTCTACCTGGGGCCCACGGACATCCAGTTGCATCGGGGCGAGACCATCTCCGACACGGCCAGGGTGCTCTCGCGCTACGTGGATGGCATCATGGCCCGCGTCTTCGCCCACTCCGACATCGAGGACCTGGCGCGCAGCGCTACCGTGCCGGTCATCAATGGGCTGTCGGATCTCTCGCACCCCTGCCAGGTGCTGGCCGACCTGATGACCATTCGCGAGAAGAAGGGTCACCTCGAGGGCCTCAAGCTGGCCTACGTGGGCGATGGCAACAACATGGCCCACTCCCTGCTCTGCGGCGGAGCGCGCTTCGGGATGACGGTCAGCGTCTCGCACCCGCGGGGCTATGCGCCGAGCGCCGAGCAGATCACCCAGGCCAGGGCTGCTGCGGCTGAGAGCGGGGGCGCCATCCAGATCACCGAAGACCCGTGCGAGGGCGTGGCCGACGCCGACATCATCTACACCGACGTCTGGGCCAGCATGGGCCAGGAGGCTCAGCAGAACGAGCGGGTCTCGCGCTTTGCCGGCTTCCAGGTCAACGCCCAGCTCGCGGCTTGCGCCCGTCCCGGCTACATCTTCATGCACTGCCTGCCCGCCCATCGTGGCGAAGAGGTCTCCGCGGAGATCATCGATGGCTCCCATTCCGTGGTCTTCGACCAGGCCGAGAACCGCTTGCACGCCCAGAAGGCCATCCTGGTGCGCAATATGGGCAAGGGGCAACCGCGTGGATGAGGTCCGCCAGCGCTCGCAGCTGCAGGGGGCTTGAGCCTTGAGCCGCGCCTTTCTCCAGATCGTGGCAGGTCACAGGGCTGGCACCCAGATCCTGCTGCCCGAGACGGTCCCGCTGGTCATCGGGCGCAAGAAAGGCGACGTGATCCTGGATGATCCGCTGGTGAGCGGAGTGCATGCTCGCATCATCTTCCGCGACGGCGCCTTTGTCATCCAGGATCTGAGCAGCACCAACGGCACCCTGGTGGATGGGCGGCTCGTGCGCGAGACCACCCTGCGCCCGGGTATGGAGGTGGCGCTGGGCAGCTGCCGCATGATCCTCTTCCAGAGCGCCGAAGACGCGTCATCCGATGAGGCGGGGCGTCCGCGCAGCGCCCAGCAGCAGCTGGACATCGCCTGGCTGTTGGACGAAGAGCTGGTGGACAGCCAGCAGCGGGGCGACCAGACGCGCAGCCAAGGTGACGTCATCGGGCAGGACCTGCGGCTCCCGCCAGGCATGAACGCGGTGCTCGAGGTGGTGGCGGGGCTCGACGCCGGCAAGGTCTTTCGCTTCACCCGGGGCACCGTCACCATCGGGCGGCGAGCCGGAGAGATCCCGCTCACCGATCCCGAGTCATCGCGGAGGCACGCGGTGATCGAGGTCTTCGGGCGCGGGATGATCTACCTGCGCGACCTCGACAGCACCAACGGCACCTTCCACAACGGCCGGCGCGTCAGCATCGGCCGCTTGCGCAGCGGCGACACCATCGGCATCGGTCGCACCGTGCTCAAGCTGCTGGTCAAGCACTGACTCTCGGCGGGGCCGGCGCGCCTACTCTTGAGCTGCCCACCAGCGCTGCCATGCCATGCGCTGCTCTTGCTGGCTGCGGCCGTCGGCCCAGGAAAGGCCGGTGACCCGCTCCAGCGCCTGGAAAGAGGCCTGGGTCACCTCTTCGTCGCTGTCTTCCAGGCCGCGCACCAGGGCCGGCAGGGCGCTGCGATCGCCGATGGCGCCCAGGGCGTCCACGAAGTGGCGCCGTACCCACAGGCTCTTGCCGCGATAGTGGTTGCTGGGATCGTCCAGGGCCCGCGCAAGGTAGGGGACGGCGCGCGCGTCGCCCAGCTGAGCCAGGGCGTCGGCGGCGGCCGCGCGCACGATGACGGCGGGATCCTCCAGCAGGCCGGCGATCTGCTCGGTCGCCTGGCCGCCGCCCGTGTCGCCCAGGGCGCTGGCCGCGGCGGCGCGCATGCCGGACATCTCGTCCTCCAGCAGCCCCATCAGGGCCTTGGAGGCAGGCGGGCTCTTGATGCGGCCCAGCGCGCGGATGGCGACCCAGCGCTGTCGGGCATCGGCCTGGCCGTCGGTGGCCAGGTCGATCAGGCCGTCGCCGTATCCCCGCTCGACGGTCTGCTCGAAGGCCGCCATGCGCTCGGATCGGGACAGGTCCTCGTCCGCCGCGCGGGCCACCAGCTCGGTGACGTCCCCGCGGGCGGGGAGAATGGCGAGCAAGAGAGAAGCGGCCAGGGAGATCATGGGCGCACCTGGGATCGGGGGCAGAACCCACGATAACCTGAAAGAGCGCCGGCCGGGGAGGGGGCGCTGGCGATGCGCTGACAACGCGGCGCGTCAGAGCTCCATTCCCTGGCGGGGATCTTCGCTGCCGTATCCATCCAGCTCCTGGGCCAGCTCCAGGGCCCGCGGATCCTCGCTGACGGGGACCTGGGGCCGCAGCACCAGGTAGAGGTGGCCTCGCCGCCCATTGCCGCTGGGCAGGCCCCGCTCCTTCAGGCGCAGGCGCTGCCCGTTCTGGGAGCCGGCGGGGATGCGCAGCTTCACATCGCCGTCCGGGGTGGGCACGGTGACCTGGCCTCCCGCCAGGGCCTCGGCAAGGAGGATGGGTAGCTCCAGCTCCAGGTCGTCACCTTTGCGCACCAGGAAGGGATGGGGCAGGATCCCCACCGTCAGCAAGAGGTTGCCGGGCGGGCCGCCCTGGCGGCCCTGGCCGCCCAGGCCCCGCAGGCGCACCACCTGGCCGTCCTTGACACCGGCGGGGATGCGCACCTTGAGCTTCCGCAGCGCCATGGTACGGCCTGCACCAGCGCAGGCGGGGCATTCCTGAGAGAAGACCTTGCCGCTGCCGGCGCAGTCCTGGCACGAGACAACGGCCTGCATGCCCAGGTGGCGCTCGGTGACGCGGCCGCGGCCCTTGCAGCGCGGGCAGCTGCGCTTTCCGGTCCCGCCCTCGCCGCCGCAGGAAGAGCAGGCCTCGGGCCGCCGCAGCTCCAGGGGGATCTCCCCGCCGTGGATGGCCGTCAGCAGGTCGATACGGCGGTGCGCTTCCATGTCGGGCCCGCGCCGGCGCGCCGTGGCCGGGCGCGACCAGCCCCCGCCGAACATATTGGCGAAGATCTCGTCCACCGAGACGCCCCCCCGGCCGCCTGAAAACGAGTCGCCCCCGAAGGAGCCGAAGCCTGGGCCCCCGGCAGCGCGAAACATGCGGGCGCGGTCCGCGTCGAAGCCCTGTCGCAGGGACTCCTCGCCGAACTCGTCGTACCAGCTGCGCTTCTGCTCGTCGGAGAGAACCTCGTACGCGGCGTTGATCTCCTTGAAGCGGCGCTCCGCTCCAGGGGACTTGCTGATGTCGGGGTGGTACTTGCGGGCCAGCTTGCGAAAGGCCTTGCGGATGGAGGCGTGGTCGGCCGACTTGTCCACGCCCAGCACTTCGTAGAGATTGCGCATCGCTCGATCCTGGCAACTGCTTCATTCGCAAAGCTATTCCCCGTCCCGTGGTTGGAAAGGGGCTCGCCAGGTGTCTCGCTTCGGCTGGGAGAAGGCCGACAGCCGCTCGCACGCGTTGACGGGGCCGAAAAGCACGTGGTATTCGTACATGAAGGCTGGGCGCAGCACTGCGCCTGGCGAGGTCTGCGCGGCTGTCGCCGGAGGTCATATGAAAACGCTCGACCTGATACCAGCTCTGCTCGCGGGGCTCCTGGTCGGATGTCATTGCATGGAAGATGATCCGGGCTTCGGGCCAGGCTCGGAGGAAGAGGTCGACTCCGACCCCGGCGGGACTGGAGACCCGGGCACCGGAACCAAAGATACGCACGACACGGGCGAGGATCCCGGCTCCTCCGGCTTCGACGATCCCGGCGACATCAACAAGTTGGAGGGGGATGAGAAGGGCGACGGCTACGAGCTCGACCTGGTCGACCTCTCCGGCGACTCAAACAAGGACCAGGAGTTCTTCCTGATCCTGGTCAACGACCAGGAAGAGGACCAGGGCTACCAGATCTGGTACACCCAGGCCGAAGAGGCCGTCGGGGGCGACGAGGGCGACTCGGGGGCAGCCGGGCCGCCGCCGGCGCAGGATTCCCCGCGGGCGAAAAATCAACCCGTCAGCCACCAGCCCACGCCTTTCCGCCAGCAGCTGCGCCAGCGCATCGAGGCCAAGGGCGGGCCCGGCCTGAACGCGCCTCCGCCGCCCATGCCCCTGGCCGTGGGTGACGAGGACGAGTTCCACGTACGGAGCGACATCAGCGACGACAGCCAGTACGAGGCGGTGATGGCCACGCTCTGGGCGCTGGGCGACACGGTGGCCATCTGGGTAGACCAGAGCGTGAACATCGACCACGACGTCGAATGCGACGGCATCATCGACTACCCAGCCGAGTACGACGCCTACGGCTTCGACAACTGCGATCTCGAGACCATCGCCGGCATCGTCGACAAGAACATCATGGTCAACCTGCAGTACCTGCTGGGCGACTTCAGCGACGTCAACGAGGACGGCCGCGTCTCGGTGCTGATCACGCCGGTGCTGAATGGCATCCCGCGCTCCAGCGACGACGAGGACGAGTGGGCCAACGTGCTGGAGAGCTACGCCGATCCGGAGGTGGACCTCAACGACTACCACTCCTCCGAGAACCCCGGCTCGGACGAGCAAGAGGTGATCTTCGTCTTCGCCCCCGACCCCTATGGCTACCTGAACCCGGACGCGCCCGCCACCATCGAGGAGTACACCGGCATGGCGCTGGCGGCCCAGATCGCCCAGACCGTGGCCCAGCTGATCATGTACAACTACCACGTGATCGAGATGGAGGGCGAGACCGAGGAGGGCTGGGTCACCCAGGGGATCGCCGCTGTGGCCGCCGACCTGGTGGGCTTCGGCGCCATCTTCTACGACGACGCTTGGGACTACGCCGACGCCACCCACCTCTACTCCCTGGCGGACGAAGACGTGGACCCGGCCCAGCTCAGCGTGGCCAGCCGCGGTGCCCAGTACCTGTTCTTCCGCTGGCTGGTGGACACCTACGGCGAGGAGATCCTGACCCAGATCGTGCAGACCGACGCCACGGGCGCCGACAACGTGGTAGCGGCGGTGCAGATGATGGGAGACTCGGACATCGCCAACCTCGCCGACCTGGCGCTGCGCTGGCAGGGGGCACTGCTGACCACCGGTGTCACGGATGCCGACGGTGGCGAGCTGGCCGATCCCGAGGTCTACCCGCCCTACGCCGACGCAGTGACCATCAGCGCGCCCACCGACGTGCCCGAGACCGGGCAGGTGGGCGTCTACTATGGCGCCAACGGCTACCAGCAGGGCATCAACGTCCACGGCGTCAACATCTATATGGAGGGCGGCACCACCGACAGCCCCGAGGAGATTGAAAGCCTACGGGTCACGATGGGCAACAGCGACCACTTCACCTACGTGCCGGGCTTCTACTTCTACGGCTACGCCGTGGCCAACTACGGCGCGCAGGTGGTGCGCCTGGCCGACATCGAGTACGACGCCGCCGCGCTGAACCTGCAGGGCGGCGAGTTCGCCGGCTCGGTCATCCGCTGGAACGATCCCGAGGGCGAGGACATCGCCACGGACGCGGTGTACTCCTCCCTCGACACCAGCGCCGTCAGCCTGCCCGCGCTGCCCGAGGACGGCTCTCCCGTCTACGCCATCGGCGAGCTGCACGACGGCACCTTCGCCATCTACACGGTGAGCGGTGGCGAGAGCACCGTGCAGGATGTCTACGACACCGATCGCTGGCTCTTGGACCTGTCCGGCTACGCCCTGGGCGACAACATCGACCTGGTGATCTGGCTGGATCGCCACTACGAGGACACCAACGGCAATATCGCGCCCTACGATCCATGGTTCGCCCTGGCTCCTGTGGACTGGGTGCCCACGGCCATCGCCCAGGATCCCAGCCGCGCGCTCTGCCCGGCCGATGGCGCCGACGAGTTCAGCTACCCCGAGTCCTTGCTTGAGCACCTCTTCTACCAGGAGGTGCTGTCCTACGAGCCGCTGGGGGAGGAGTACGGCGGCAGCGGGGGCAACACGAAGAAGAAGAAGAAGCTGGACACGGGCACGGCCACCAGCAGCGGCGACTTCGATCCCTGCGGAGAGGAATCCGAAGAGGAGACCAGCTGCGTGGATGACTACGATCTCGATGGCGTCCCGGACGCCGACGAACCCATCCCCGAGAACTTCATGGAGCAGGTCCTGGTGCGCCAGTGCACCCTGGACAAGGACCTGCTGAGCGAGGAGCCCTACTCGGCGGACTGGTTCGACGCCGACACCACGGACGACGACGAGAGCCCCACCATGGACCGGATCGGCAATACGGGCGGCATGGCCGACTCCTCCGGAGAGGAGGCCTATATGGAGGTCAGGCTCGAGGGCGGGTACCAGTACCTGCTCGTGGTGGGCGGAGGCACGGACTCGGGCACCTACGAGATCACCATCCAGTCGGCTGATGCTGACTAGTTCCCCACGGGCCAGCCTGGTCGCCCCTGGTCTCTCAAACCAGGGACGGCCTGGCGGCCTCACGGTGGGGAACAACGCGGGGGAGGGGGAGCGCGGGAGCGTGGGAAGGGGCGTACGCAGTGGAGGGGGTGTCCCCCTCCCTCTGCTGTTTTCATGACGAGGCTGGGCTCCGGCCGCTTGGAGGACAAGAAGAACCGCAGGATTAGCGTGGCGCTCTTCGCGGCCACGCTGGCTTCGCTCTACCTGACCTATGGCTTCCAGTGGACCTCGGGCAATCCGCTGACAGATCCGCAGGTCGCGCTGGACGCGGCCTACTACTCCCTGGCGCTGATCACCATCCTGCTGGCCCACGAGATGGCGCACTACGTCACGGCCAGGCGGCACGGCTTCCAGCTGACGCTTCCCTTCTTCATCCCTTTTCCATTGGGCTTCGGGACGCTCGGAGCGATCATTGGCCTGCGTTCGCCGCCCCGCAGTCGGACCGCGTTGTTGGAGATGGGAGCTGCCGGGCCCCTCGCTGGCGCCGTGGTGGCCTTCGTGATGTTGGCGCTCGGTCTGCGACACACCGGTCCGGACGTAGCGCTCGAGCCTGGCGGACACTACCTGATCTTCAATGACTGCCTGGCGGTGGAGCTGCTGGGCACGCTGGTCAACGGCGCACCCCCCGGGCGCTACGCCGAGCTGCATCCAGTGGCGCTGGCGGGCTGGATCGGATGCCTGTTGACCGCCATGAACCTGCTGCCCGTAGGGCAGCTGGATGGCGGGCACGTCATGGGAGCCTTGAAGCCACGCTGGGCCCTGAATATTTCGCGCGTCGCGGTCGGGTTGCTGCTGGTGGCAGGGCTGGCCTGGCCGGCCTGGACGGTCTGGGGTTCGCTGCTGCTGTGGAGAGGCGTCTGGCGCAACCTCCCCGTGCCGGGCAAGCCGCAGTTGACGGCGCGGGCCCGTTGGGTGGCCGTGGCGGCCCTGGTGGTGTTCGCGCTCACCTGGATGCCCAAGCCCATGGAGCTGGAGCAGGCGCCGCTAGCTGAGGAAGCTGCGCCAGCGGAAGCTCCGTGAGCGCAACGCGGACAGGGTGATATTCGGCAACGAACAAAAACCGTCGATTCAGCCGACAGTTCGAGGAGCTTCCGCAGCGCTGTTTCAGGGCTGCGTATGCAGCCCTGCGCCGCTCATCAAGCGGCGAAGATGGGGGGGAGAGGCGGTGTCCGCCTCGGATGGGGGGGGAAGAATCTGTCTTCCCCCCAAGAAAATGGCGCCGGCTGTTTCCGCCGACATTGTCGGCGGAAATGGTCGGTGCCTGATATTCAGGCTGCAGCCGTGGAGGCCGGATGGCTCGCCTTACAAGCTTCACCCCCCTGGCAGCAGCAGCAGCCATCGTCGGCGCGGTCCTGATCGCGTCGCGCCTGGCTGCCGATCGCGTGGGGGCCTTGCTGGGTGGTGCGTCGCGCCAGCAGGTCGAGGCGGTCGACGCTGTCACCCCCGAGGCCGGCCTGCCCGCAGCGCGCAGCGCCACGGAGGATGAGGGGGAAGGCGACGAGCCGACGGTGGATCTCGAGTACCCCAGCGAGAAAGACTGGCGCTTTCTCGAGGGCGTGCTGAAGGAGGGATCCCCCCAGGCCCGGCGCTCCGCCGCCAAGGCCCTGGTGATGATCGGACGCCTGCGCGGGGTGGATCCCCTGCTGCAGGCGGCAGCTGCGGGCGACGAGGACGCCGACCTGTTCTGCATGGCGGCGCTGGAGGTGCTGCGGCTGCAGCGGCAGGAAGACGTGCTGCCGGTCCTGCTGCGCAACCTGGTGGCGGAGGACTCCACGATCTCCCAGTCCTGTCGCTCCGAGATATCGGATCGCTTCGTCCTGGCCGGAGGCCGAGACGAGGAGTCCCTGGCCCGCCTGGCCGGGCACGATGATCCCGCAGTGCGGCGCTTCGTGGCTGGCTACCTCGCCGAGGTGGATCCGGTGGGGTATGCCGAGCTGCTGGCGGACCTGGCCAGGGATCCGGACCCCGAGGTGCGGGAGAGAGCGATCCCCGCGGCTGACGCAGGGGAGCGATGATGAGCTGCAACAGGACGGCAGGAGCCGGATCGCAGCGCTCAGTCGCGCGGGCGGGTCGCCGGAAGGGGGTCTTGCCGGCGTTGCTCTGCTGCTTGCTGCTCTGTTCCCCCGAGTTGCGCGCCGACGAGTACTACGTCGAGACCGAGGGCCTGCCGGAGCGCGCGCAGGCGCAGGAGCTCAGCGCGGCTGCGGAGCAGGGCGGGCTGCCGGTGGAGCTCGTTCGACGCTTCAAGCGCGGCTCGGGCTGGCAGTTCCACCTGCGCGTGGAGGCCCTGGCCGACAAGGAGCTGGCTCGGCAAGCGGCCAGCAGCCTGAGCGAGGCCACTGGGCTGCGTGTGCGGGCCTACCTGCGGGCTGGCAAAGACGTGCTGCCCCTCGAGGTGGAGGCCGCGGATGAGATCCCCTCCGGCGGATCCCCTCCCACTGGCGAGGTGCCGGCGGAGGAGGTGGCGCTGCACGATCCCATCGCCGGCGTTGCGCTGTTCACCTCGGTGGTGCGCGCCCACGGAGCAGGGGCCGAGTGCGGGGTCGACGAGCTGGCTGCACAGGCGGTACATTTCCGCTACGAACGTCGGATACCGCTTGACGACGAGATCTACGGTGTGTGGCACGACTACTGGCGACAGGGTGAGTGGCAGCGCTTGGAGGTGCGTATCTTCGAGGGAGTGGGCAGGGACAGCTTGACGGTGGCCGGCCCCGCAGGGGCCTGGCTGCGGGTCGATGGCGCGGTGCACGACGTGGAGATCGGGCCCGCGCAGGAAGCACTGGCCGACTTCGCGCCGCTGGTCATGCTGCGGTCGGCGCTCAGGCTGTCAGAGCTGCGACCGGGTGAAGCTGTCTTCCAGGTCAAGCCAACAGGCCTGCGGGATCCGCAGCTGCTGGGCCTGCTGTTGGAGGGCGAGGATGACGAGGGAGACCTGTTGCTGGGGATCGACGAGACGGAACACCGCGTGCGGGAGCTGGTAGCCACGCTGGGTGAAGAGAGCAGCACCTGGCGCTACAGCGACTACCAGGAGCTGCGCAGCGGCCTGATCGTGCCCAGGCAGGTGGAGCTGTGGCGGGGCGATGCGCTGCGTGAACGCATCTCGGTCCTGGAGCTGGAGTTCAGCGAGGAGATCGACGCTGAGCTCTTCCAACGGCCAGTCGAGGCCAGCACCCTCGAAGCAGGCGGCGAGCCCGGCGGCGAGCCTGGCGGCGACGTGCCCTGAGCGCGTGCTGGCGGCCCCTGCGGGCCATCGGAACATGAAGAAACAGGGTTGACACCCATTGAGCGTACCAGTATATACGGTCGTCTCGTCCGGGCCGCGAGGTCCGGGCACCTGCCGTTCCGCTGGCGTAGCTCAATCGGCAGAGCAGCGGTTTTGTAAACCGCCGGTTGCGGGTTCGAGTCCCACCGCCAGCTCCTGTGCAGGAAGGTTCTATGACAGTTCCTCCATGCAGGTCCCCAGCGGCCTGGAGCATTTTCGGGGGATTGCCCGAGTGGCCAAAGGGAGCGGGCTGTAAACCCGCCGGCGTCTGCCTACGGTGGTTCGAATCCACCATCCCCCACCCATTTTCCGGCGGCTGTGCCTACAGCCGTCGTCCAAGGACGCGGGAATAGCTCAGTTGGTAGAGCATCAGCCTTCCAAGCTGAGGGTCGCGGGTTCGAGCCCCGTTTCCCGCTCCACCTTGATCCGGCCCGCCATTTCTTCGAGCTTATTCGCCCATATAGCTCAGCGGTAGAGCACCTCCTTGGTAAGGAGGAGGTCCCCGGTTCAAGTCCGGGTATGGGCTCACTCTCCATCTACTTCACGGCTCGCTGCCCAAGTCGTGGCGGCCTCTCCCCAACCATGCGCACGAGGGTAAATCATGGCCAAACAGAAGTTCGAGCGTAACAAGCCGCACGTGAACATCGGCACGA
>CAYVQL010000224.1:0-19052 GCA_964454135.1 uncultured Enterobacterales bacterium
CTGATACCAGGCGCAGTCGTCGGGCTGAGTGATGTCGCCGCCCGTGTCGGGCTTGTCCTCGGTGCGACAGGCGGCGGAGAGAAGGGACAGGGCCAGCAAGAGGGGCAGGGCACGCATGGGGGACTCCTGGCTTTGGCGAAGATGCCGCCCAGGATAGCATGGGCTCATGGGCGGGCGGGACGTGTCCTGCGCCCCATGCGGGCCCGCCGGATGTGTCGCAACCGGGGTCAGTGCGCCGCACTGAGGTGGGTTCCGCCCCATGCGGGCCCGCCGGACTGGCGAGCTCCACCATGCCAGGAATAGGAAACTCCCAACAGAGGTTCTGATCTACACCCCCCTGAAGAGACCTGGCCTGGCCAAAGATGCTCCCCGCGCTCGCGCTCCTGCTGATGACCCCCACCGTGCCGGCCCAAGCTGAGGAGCTGCAGCGCCTGCTCGAGCAGAGCGATGCGCTCAGCGCACTGCCCCAACACAAGGCCGACGCCGCCGCCCTGAGCCTGAAGCTGACCCAGCTCGAAGCCATCAACGCCGCGCGCGAGTCTCACGGTCTGGGACACCTGGCCCTCGACCTGTTGGCCAGCCGGGTCGCGGATCTGCAAGCCAGCCAGGCGGCCGAGCACGGCTACCATGGCCACTGGGACATGCAGGGGCGCAAGCCCTACATCAGGTACACAGAGTACGGCGGCGTGGATCACCTGGCGGAGAACGCCTACAGCGAGGAGGGGCGCTTCTCGGGCCTGTCCCCGGACAGCTCGCCCTGCGCGCCCGACGACCCCCAGCGGGTGCTGGCCGCCATGGGGCGTGGGCTGCAGGCCTTTCTGGACGAGGGCCCTGGCGGCGGGCACCACGACAACGTGCTGGATCCGCTCCACACCCATGTGGGCCTGGGCTTCGCCTGCGTCAACAGCACCGAAGCGGGCGTCACCAACTGGGCGGTCAAGTACTACGAGGAGTTCCTGGATCGTGGCATGGCCTTTTCGGATTTCCCGCGCCAGGTGCGCGTGGGGCAGCGCGCCATCATCAAGGGCCGCGTGCTGGAAAAGGACACGGGCGTCTACGCGGTCTCCGTCTACCGCGACCCCTTCCCCCAGCCCATGAGCGCCGCCCAGCTGCGCTCCGCCCCGGGCTCCTACCCCGACTATGGCGACGAGCGCCTGCAGACCCTCTGGCCCTGGGACCTGCACTTCGACAAGGACAGCCAGGAGCTGCTGCTGCCCTTCCGCGGGGACAAGCCCGGTCTCTATTACCTGAAGTTCCACCTGAAGCGGGGCGTGGATGCCATCCCCTACCGGGGCTACGGCAAGGTCAGCACGGCCGGCCTGCCCGTGGGCGCGGGCCTGGTCATTCGGGTGACGGACTAGCGGCCTCGGCCAGCAGCGCCTCCCAGGCGCGCTCCTGGGGGCTGCGTTCGATGCCCAGCTCGTCAAGGGCCGCGATGAAGGGAGCGAGGTCCGGAGCCAGATCGCGGTCCGTCCAGTCATCAGGGGGGGCGGAGCAGTGCCCCTGTCGCGCTTGCTCCACCGCATCGGCCCGCGCTTGCAGCTGGTCGCTGAGGGCCCGGGCGCGGCTGCTGTCCGAGGACTCCCAGCTCTCCCGCAGCCTGCGGGCGCAGACGCGCAGCCAGTCGCCATGGGGTGTGCAGACCAGCAGGGCGTCTCGGCCGCGGGCGACGAAGCTGCGTGCCAGGGTGGAGCGGGTTCCCTCCCAGAGGTGCCGGCTCAGCTCGGGCATGGACGCCAAGAGCTCCTCCCGTCGCGCCCGCCGCCGGTGCTTGTCCTGCAAGAGCAGCAGCCCCATCCAGCCAAGGCCGAAGGCCCCCACCATCCCCAGCAGCACGTAGGCCGCACCCAGGACCTTCAAGCGGTCTCCATAGGCGTCGGGGATGATGGCCATGAAGAAGGCCAACAAGGGGAAAGCTCCCAGCGCAGCCCAGACCTGCCAGGGCACGTCCTCCCGGAAGCTGAGCTGCCCGCTGTCCACGCCGGTGAGCTCCTCCTCGGCCTCGCGCAGCTCTCGCAGCAGCGACTGCAAGGCCCGTATCCAGGCCTGCGGAGCGTCACCTGCGGTCCCTCGGGGCACTTCTGCCAGCAGTCCGCATTCCAGCAAGCGCTCCTGCCAGCGCCACGAGGGCTCGAGGGGATCCAGCGCCATGGCTTGCAGGGGTGTCAAATGCCGTATGCGAAGGGGGACGGGGGATTCCTGGCCCATCAGCGAGCGTCGCTCAGACGGTAGATGCGCACCTGCTCGTCTTCGTGGACGGGCGAACCCAGGCTGCGCTCCAGCTGGGGGAGCCTGTCCAGGGGAGGGCCGTAGGCCAGGTGCAGGATGGCGTAGCGCACGTCGTGCCGCTGGTAGACGGGGTCTGCGGCCGGGGGCGCGATCCGAGCGCTGCGCTGAGGCGAGCAGACCCGGTCTAGCACCTGGGTGAGCTCCGAGCGCTCCTGCGCCTGGGCGAAGTGATCCGGCACGATGCCGAAGCCGGCGATGGGCTTGCCGTGGATGGTCTGGAAGTAGGCGCTCCACTGGCGCTTCTGGCAGGAGAGATCCAGCACGGCGTAGGGCTCGGGATCCTGCGCCATGTCACGCACCAGCTGCGGCACCTGGGGCGGCGCCTGCACCGGGATCGGCGCCAGGGGAGGCAGCAGGCTGCGCTGCGGGGGCTGGCCGGTCAACAGGGAACCGCAGCTGCTGCCCAGCAGGAAGAGCGCGCCCAGGACCAGGTAGCGGCGCCTCGCCCCGTATGCCAGCCGGCTGCGCAGCACGCCCTCGCTGGCCGCAAGCAGGGCTGCCAGGGGCAGAAGGCACATCCAGCCGAAGCGGTGAGGTGAATTGAGGCGCCAGAAGAAGGGGAAGAGGCGCTTCAGCAGCTGCAGCGGTGGTGGCAGCCCCAGGCCCGTCTCGCCCAGCTCCAGCCAGGCATCGAGCGAGAGGATCAGCAGCAGGGCCACGCCCAGGAACCAGAACCAGATGCGCTTGCTGGTTCGGCTGCAGGACCAGGCCAGCCCGGCCAGGGGCAGCAGGATCAGCAGGCGCCAGTGGGACTGGTAGCTGACGATCCATTCCGGGCCAGGTGCGTGGAAGACGCCGATGTCCGACAAGGCGCTCAGGGAGGGCCACAGCATGGGCAGCACCACCAGGGCGCCGATGCCCAGGGCCAGGCCCGTGTGGCGCAGGCTCTCGCGCAGGCGCAGGTCCGAAGGCCCCCAACCCAGGACGCAGCAGAGCGCGCCCAGACCCAGCAGGAGGTACAGGCTGATGCCGTAGTACATCAACATGGCGCAGCACAGGCCGGCGCTCAGGCCCGTGAGGATCGCCAGCCACCAGCCGCCCCGCCGCAGCAGGCGCAGCCACAGGCCCAGAGACAGGGCCAGCAGGGCGAAGTTGGCCCGCTCCATGTCCAGGTAGCCCCGCGGATCCCGTGTGACGTGGATCAAGGGGATCACGGCCAGAACGGCGGCTTTCAGCTGCCAGCGGGTGACCTGCCGCAGGAAGAAGTAGCTGGCCAGGGCGCTAGCCAGCAGGGCTCCTGCGAAGACCCCGTTGATGGCCCCCAGGGTGCCCAGCAGCGGCTGCAGCTTGCCCGCCAGCATGACCAGGAAGTAGGCCGGGCTGAAGACCAGCACGTCCATGCCCAGGGGGTGGTTGGCCCATGGGCAGTGGAAGAGGGAGAGCTCCGAGGAAGAGAGCGCCTGCCCCGCCCACCAGACGATCCAGAACTGGTCCAGGGCGTCGTCGTCGATGGCCGATAGGTAGACCTGGTCGAAGAAGTGCGCGAAGACCCGCCCGCAGAGCAGCAACCAGACCACCAGCAGCAGGGCCAGGGGCGGCAGCTCGCGGAGCAAAGGGTGGCGGGAGGGCTCGGGCATGGAGCCCAGTCTGCCACCCGCCACCGGCGCTTGGGAAGGGGAGGGGATGACAGGAACAGCTATGGCGCGGGATCCGATGGCTTTCAATCCGGCCCATCGGCGTCGGGATCCGCCGCTCGGACCTCGAGCCGAAACAGCTCACCACGCTTGCCTTTCTCCCTTCGTGGCACCTGCCAGCGCGCAGCGCGCGGGATCTCCTCCAGCGCCAGGGCATCCGGCCAGGCCTCTCCCCAGAAGTTGATCACCTGCCGTCGTCCCAGCAGCCCATGCAGCGCAGCCCGTGCCTCTGCGGCATCCACACCCGACAGGTCGTCGGGCAGCAGCAGCGCAGCGCGCACCTGGGCGGCCTGGCCCTGTTCCCAGTACCGGATCGGGCGCACCTGCTTCACCAGGCGGTGCACGTGGTGCAGCTGCAGCTCCAGGGGCACGCCACCCACCGTGACCAGCTCGCCCCCGACGCGCAGTCGTGCCCGGGCCGGGGAGCAGAACAGGTTGAAGTCCAGCAGCTCCAGCGTCAGGCTCTCCCGCAGGTCATCGCGACAGAGACGACCCTGCAGGAAGCTGTCCGGCGGGCTCGGGGGCTCGCTCGCGGACTCCTCCCGCAGGCCCTCGAGGAAGCGGCCAACGAGCGGCGATCCGGTCTCGTGAAAAGACCAGCGCTCCTCGTCCAAGCGCTTCTCAAAGTAGCCGGCGGCCCCATCCAGCTCGGCTTCCACGCGCAGCACGCGCGCCCGGTTGCCCTCGCCGTCCTGGAAGATGGCGATGCGATCCGTCAGGCGCCCTCGGGGGATGTCCGGCTGCCGCTGCCAGGGCTCGGCGGGCAGGGCCCGGGTGCTGCCGGATGGGCCGTCCAGGACGTACGAGTAGGTCAGCAGGTCGTTCTCGCCCGCCGTGTCGAAGTCGTACAGACGCGTGTACATGGCGCCATCGACGCCCAGCAGGAAGAGGGTCGAGGCCGAGGCCGCGATGCTGCGGGCCTGGAAGCTGCCACGCTGCGGACCGCAGACCCTGCGGCTCCAGTCCGCCGGTAGCCACCAGTCGTTGAAATGGATCTGCCTACCGTCCGGGCTCAGCCGATAGACGTGCGCCACGCCCAGGCCCACAGGGTGCTCGATGCCCAGGATGTCCTCGTAGTGGTCCACGTCGAAGGGATGGGAGTCGGAGACGGCCCAGCCCCGAATGGTGGGGAACTCGATCTTGAGGCCCTTCCCATTGGCCGCTGGCCAGCCCCACCGATCCGTCCAGCTGAACGAAGACAGCCCTTGCCGGCGCAGGTCCGTGCCCCGGTAGAAGATGCCATCGCTGGAGACGGCGTGCAGGTGGCAGCCGTCCGCCGAGATCTCCTCGACGCGGGAGGGCGGCTCGAAGCGATCCAGGTGAGGACCCTCAGGCAGGCCTGTCCTGCCCAGCAGCGTCCACTCTCCGGGAGCGCGTCCGCTTTCCTCGATGGGCTTGACCCAGATGCGTCCCGCGCGCAGCGCCACGTACCAGTCGCTCGTGAAGGCCTCGGTGGCGCTCGAGACGAACACTCGCTCGGGAAGGTCCGCGGGCGGGGGCAGGTCGAGCCTGGCGACGCAGGCGTGCAGGACCAGTAGGGTGAACATGCCTGTGGGACTATCATCTTCTGGGCCTGCGCAATGCCGGAATGGAGGAGCGCTCTGGGCTGTCGCCGACTGCGGACGACCGGAATCCCCCACGCCCTCCAGCCGCGACCCACTAGGCCTCCAGGTCCCAGACCAGCGCGTACTCCAGCTGCTGCGCATCGGCCGGCGGCGCCAGGGGCGTGGCGATGGTGCCGTCCGAGGACAGGCGGAAGCCCTGGGCCTCGATGAAGCGGCCCTGGGTGAGCACCAGGCGCAGATCGTCTGTCGTCGACTCCTCCTCGTCCGACTCTTCCTCTCCGCTCTCGTGGACCGCTTCGGCGGGGATCAGCAGCAGGTGCAGCGTGCGCAGGCTGCCCTCCTCTTCGAAGCGCACCTCGCCCGAGGCGTCGGCTTCGTCCAGGAAGGCGCCGCAGAGCTGCTCGATGCTGCCGAACCGGGCGCGCACCAGCACGGTGTAGGGGCGCTCTGCGCGGACCAGCGCTGCAGAGGCTCCCAGCGCGCCGTAGTCGAGCAGGGTCTCCACCCAGCCCTCCTCGCCCGCTGCCAGCTTCTCCAGCAGCTCTTCTTCCTCGGCCAGGCGATCCAGCGGATGGTCTTCGTCCGAGCGGATGATGTCGCGCAGCACGCGCCAGGTGACGCTGCCGTCGGGGGCGATGAAGAGCGTGTGTCGCGTGTCCTCCAGGATGCAGCCGGACAGGGGTGTGATGAGCAGGGCCACCAGCAAAGCGAGGATTTTCTTGAACATGACGGGGTTCTCCATTTTCAGGGCCCTTGTCTGGGCCCTCAACCTTGTCGACGACATCCGCCTCCGGGAGCGAACGTTCTGAGATAGGTTTTTTTCATGTCCCCCCAATCCCAGGGCCAGGAACCAGGCATGGATGAGTTCGCCGAGCTGCTGAGGCAGGCCCAACAGGGTTCTCCGGAGGCCGCCGAGGCCCTGCTGCGGGCCCACGCGCCGCGCCTGCTGGCCTTCATCCGGCTGCGCATGGGGCCGACCCTGCGCGCGCGCATGGAGTCCCGAGACATCCTGCAAGAGAGCCTGCTCAAGGCCTACCGCTCCCTGGACGGCTTCCAGGGGCGACAGCGCCGCAGCTTCGTGGCCTGGCTGGCGCGCGTGGCGGCCAACGAGATCGCCGACCAGCGGGCCTTCCATGGCCGGCAGCGACGCGACGCCGGGCTCGACGCCCCCCTCGACGAGGACGTAGTCGCGCAGCGCGTGCGCTCCCTCACCAGCCGTGTGGCCCTGGGCCAGCAGGCGCGACGCGTCGAAGCCGCCATGGAGTCCCTCGATGCCCACTACCGGGAGATCATCGTGCTGCGGAAGCTGCAGGAGCTGAGCTACAAAGAGATCGGCCAGCAGCTGGACCGCAGCGGCGATGCCTGCCGCATGCTCTTCGCGCGCGCCATGGCCGCCTTGACCCTGGCCTTGGAGGATCGCTCTTGAGCGCAGGCCTGGAAGAGCTGCTGCGGCGCTACGTGGAGCACCACGTCCGCACGGGCGAACACCTGTCGATCTCCGAGCTCTGCCAGGGGGAGCCCGAGCTGATGGAGCCCCTGCGGCACCTGGTGTCCAGCTACCAGGCGCTGGACAGCAGGCTCGGCGCTGCGTCCCGCAAGAGCCCTGCTCCCGCCCCCCCGGCCAGCCTGCCCGAGATCGAGGGCTTTCGCACCATCGAGCGCCTGGGCCGCGGGGGCATGGGCGAGGTCTACAAGCTGGAGGATCTGACGCTGGGCAGGGTCGTGGCCGGCAAGATGATTCGAGCCGACGCAGCCCTTTCGCCCGGCTTGCAGGAGTTCCTGCGCGAAGCCTCCACCATGGCGCTCTTCGAGGATCCGCGCATCGTACGCATCTACGAGCTGAAGCTGGACGGCGACGCACCCGTGATCGTCATGGAGCACGTGGATGGCTTCGAGCTGGACCAGGTGGGTCCTTCCCTGGAGTACGGCCAGCGGGCCCGCATCCTGGCGGAGATCTGCGACGCCCTGGACAAGGCCCACGCGCTGGGCATCCAGCACCGCGACCTGAAGCCCTCCAACATCATGCTGGACGAGAAGCTGCAGCCCCGCATCCTGGACTTCGGGCTGGCCCTGGGGGAATCCCACCGCGGGCACCTGGTGGGCAGCCTGCCCTATATGGCCCCTGAGCAGCTGGATCCGCAGCAGCCCATCGACGGTCGCGCCGACGTCTACGCCCTGGGGGTGATCCTCTACGAGCTGCTCTGCGGAGTGCTGCCCTACCAGGGGAAAGGCGACGACGAGCTGATGGCCGCGCTACGCCGAGCCGAGCCCCGGCTCCCCGCTGAGCTGCAGCCCGACGTGCCCGAGCCCTTGCAGGCCATCGCCCTGAAGGCCATGGAGCCCCGTGCTGAGGATCGTTACCCCAGCGCCCGCGAGATGGCGCTGGAGCTGCGCCGCTTCCTCGATGGCAGGCCCGTGCTGGCGCGCCCCAGCTTCTACGGATCAGCCCTGGGGCGCCGCGTGCGACCTCAGCTGGAGGCCATCGAGGAGTGGCTGCGGCTCAAGCTCATCTACCCCCACGAGGCCGCCCGCCTGCGCTCTGTCTACCGGGGCTTGGAGCATCGCGACGACGACTGGATCGTGGAGAGCCGCCAGCTCACCCTGGCGCGCATCGCGCTCTACCTGGGCGTCTTCGTCGTCGCCTGCGGTGGGCTCTTCTACCTGATCGCCCATCGCTTCCATGGCGCCGAGACCGGTTTGCTACGACCCCTCGCGATGCTGGGTCTGCCCATAGTGGCCTTGAGCCTGGCGGCTCACGGGCTCTACCAGCGCCAGCAGCGCGCCACGGCCGTGGCCTTCGGGCTCGCCTCGGTGGTCTTGTTGCCCGTCCTGGTGGCCATCGGCCTGGCCGAGGCGGACCTGTGGGTCGTGGTGGCGGAGACGCCCGGGCAGCTCTTCGCCAGCGGCGCCCTGTCGAACCGGCAGCTGCAGCTGGCCACGCTGGCGGGATCCTGTTGGGCTCTCCTGCTGGCGGGGCGCACGCGGACCTCGGCCTTGACCACCCTCTTCACGGCCATGTTCCTGCTGCTCTGCCTGGCGCTGATGAGCGATCTCGGGCTGTCGGACTGGCTGCGAGACGGGCGCTATGACCTGTTGGCCATGCACCTGGCGCCGGTGGCCCTGATCCTGGCGCTGGCCGGCCGGCGCGCCGAGGTTGCCGGGCAATCCTGGTTCTGCAAGCCCACCTACCTGTGCGTGACGCTGCTCTTCGTGCTGGTGCTGGAGCTGATGGCCCTGGATGGGCGCAGCTTCCACTACCTGGGCATCACCGCAGCAGGCGGCCAACCCGAAGACGTCTCCGATCCGCTGCTGCTGGACAGCCTGTGCGCCATGGCCCTCAACGGCGTGCTCTTCTACGGCGCGGCCACCCTGGCGGACCGCAAGGGCTCGGAGCTGTTGCGGCCCACAGCTTGGCTGCTCTTCAGCATTGCGCCCTTCGCCATGCTCGAGCCCGTGGCCTACCTGGTCTTCACCGGCGACTACGCCGGCAGCTACGACTGGGTCTTTCTGGGCATGGCTGTCGGCATCGCGGTCCTGAGCTACCACCGGCAGCGCAAGAGCTTCTACTATGCGGGTATGATCAACACGGGCACGGCCCTGCTGGTGCTGTCGGATCACAACGACTGGTTCGACGCGCCGCTGTGGGCCAGCGCCGTCCTGGCAGGGGGACTGACCCTGCTGCTGGCCGGCGCAGGCCTGGGCATCCACGCGCGCTTGGCCAGGCGCGGCGGGGGCTGGTCTCGTTCCTAGTCCCCCAGCTCCGGCAGGTGCGGATCCAGCTGCGCCGCCTGCTCCAGCGCGGCGGCAGCCCGCTCTCGCCTCCCCAAGCGCTGAAGCATCCGCCCTTCCGCCAACCAGGCGTAGGGGTTCCAGGGCTGCAGCTGCCTGCCCTGCTCGAGCGCTCCCAGCGCCCCCTGCTCGTCTCCCTGGGCCAGGCGCACCTCGGCCAGCAGGCGCCAGGCGGGCAGCAGCAGGGGTTCCAGGCGCAGCACCTGCAGCGCCGCGGCCTCGGCTTCTTCCAGGTTTCCCTGTTGCAGGCGCGCGATGGCGTAGGGGTGCAGCAGGCGCACGAAGCGCTCCCGACCGGAGGCATGCCCCGGGTCAGCGGCCAGCCCCTCCTGCAGCCCTTTCAGGTCCGAGTTCAGGGCCGCCAGTTCGATCTCTCTCGCCTGGGCGCGCCGCTCCGCCAGGCGCGCATGCCAGGTCATGTCGATGGTCTGCAGGGGCAGGGCCTCGCGCAGCTCCAGCAGGCCCGCTGTGTCCAGCAGGCGCTCCCCGCCCAGCAGCGCCTTGGGTGTGCTGAACTCCAGGAAGGGATCCCAGTCGCGCTGCAGCGGTCCCTCGCCCACGTAGGCCTCCAGCGCGGCGGGTCCCAGCAGGTAGTGCCGCTGCAGGTCCTCCACGCGGCGCAGGCCGGTCCACTCCTGGGCTCGCCCCCCCGCCAGGGCGGAGAGGCGTGTCTGCAGCAGCTGCGCATCGATTTCCAGCGGATCCAGGTGCCCCGTCAGGCAGAAATCGAAGGCCCCGGCGTTCCAGAGGTGGGTCTCGGGGAAGACGTGCTGGAAGCTGCGCAGGACCGTGCGGAAGTCCTCCTCGCTCAGCAGGTAGCCCTGCAGCCAGATCAGGACGACGCCTCCCGGTCGCAGCCCTTGCCGCATGGCCTGGAAGGCCTCCACCGTGAAGAGCGTGCTGATGCCCGAGATGAACAGGTTGGTAGGATAGCTGTTCACCACGTCGTAGCGCTGCTGCCCGGCCAGCAGGTGGTGGCGCCCGTCACCGATGCGCACCTGCGTGCGCTCGTCCCCCAGCGGCCCGCCGATGAGCGGGTCGAAGTGGGCGGCCCCGCGCACCACCTCGGGCAGCAGCTCCACCACCACCGCCTCTTCGACGGGCAGCTCCAGCGAGGCGGCCAGGGTCATGCCCGAGCCCAGGCCCACCACCAGGATCCGCTCCTGCCCGCGGGCCAGCAGCAGGGGCAGCACGCCGGTCAGACCCTGGGAGACCCGATCCAGCTCGGTGGAGGCGTCGGTCTTGCCGTTGATGCGCAGCTCCACGGCGCCCGAGTCGCGCTGCACAACGGTCACCGTGGCGCCCACACCATCCTCGTGGAAGAGGATGCTGCCCGACTGCAGCTGCGCCTCCAGAAAAGAAGGGTTCTCGGCCAGATCGCGGCCGTACATATAGGGCGCCAGGTTCATGTGGCGCGGGTTCCAGTCCGGCGACATGGACCAGCCCAGCGCGGCAAACAGGGGCAGGGCCAGCCAGGCGGGGCGCCGCCTCGCCAGCAGCACGGCGGCTGCTAGCAGGTTCAAGCCCACGGCCAGCCACAGGCTGCCCTGAAGCTGCAGCAGGCGAACCAGCAGCAGGCCGGCCCCCAGGGATCCCAGCACCGCGCCCGCCGTGTTCCAGGCGTAGGCCCGCCCCACGGCGCGGGCGGCGCCCGCGGGAGAGCGCACCAGCGCGCGCGTGGCCAGCGGATAGGTGCTGCCCATGAGCACGGTAGGCAGCAGGACCAGTGAGAAGACCACTGCGAAGAGGAAGGCCTGGGTACCGACGAAGGAGCCGTTCAGCGCGGCGATGGGCCGCAGCAGCCAGACGGGCAGCTCTCCCAGCAGCGGGATGAGCGCGGCAGCGGCCACGGCGATGCCCGCGTTGACCATGGCAAGCTGCTGCGGGCGATCGCGCGCCCTGTCCACCCAGCGGCTGGCCACATGGCCTCCCAGGGCCAGGCCGGCGATGAAGGCGCAGACGATGGAGCTGAAGGCGTAGGTGGTGCTGCCGGTGAACAGGCAGAAGCCGCGCGTCCAGGCCACCTGGTTGATCATGGCCGCTGCCCCGGAGAGGGCAAAGGCGAGCAAGATGGCCATCCTGGAGGCAGAACCGTCCAGGGTCTCCTGCGGGGCGGCGCCAGCGCTGGGCGAAGCCGGGCTCTGCCAGCGCTGTGGGGCCAGCGGGTGACGCCGGCCGGCCACGAAGGCCGCCACCCCGATCGACAGGTTGACCAGCACGGTGAGGTACAGAGCGCCGGGCTGCCCCAGGCCGGGCAGCAGCAGGTAGCCGGCTGCGAAGGCCCCCAGGAAGGCCCCCGTGGTGTTGACGGCGTAGAGCCAACCCATGTCGAGGCCCAGGGATGCCTCGTCCCTGGTGTACCAACGCGTGAGCAGGGGCAGGGTGGCGCCCATGGCCAGGGTGGGGGGCAGCAGCACCGCCATGGCCACCAGCAGGGTGACGAGCAGGTGCAGCTGCCCGCCCTCGGTCTGCACCGCCAGAGGCCGAATCAGCCCCAGCACCAGGGGGCTCAGGGCGGCGTAGATCCCGATGCCCACCTCCAGCAGGCCGTAGCCCGCCAGCGGACGGGCCAGGCGCTGGGCCAACCCGGCGGCCAGCCTCGCCCCCAGCCCCAGCCCTGCCATATACGTGGCCACCACGGTGGCCACGGCCAGGATGGAGTGCCCGACCGTCAGGCCGAGCATGCGCACCCAGATCACCTGGTAGACCAGCGCCGTGGCGCCGGAGAGCAGGAAGAAGACGGTGATAGCCAGGCGTAGGCGCACGTGCTCTCGCCTGTTTGGGTGCCGCTGGGTGGGCTAGTACTCGATCATGATCTTGCCATCCAAGGGCCGCGTGGAGCGCTCGATGGCTTCGTAGGTCTGCGCGAAGGGGAAGCGGCTGGTGATCATGGGCTCGAGATCGATGCGGTTGTTGGCCAGCAGTCGAATGATGTTGGGGAAGATGCCGTAGCCGTCGTGGCCGCGCGCACCCACGATCATGTTGGCCCCGGTGACCAGCCGATCCAGCTGCACCGGCGCCCGCTCGCCCGTGCGCCCCAGGTAGATCATCTTGCCCACGGGCGCGAAGCAGGCCTCGATAGCGGGCATGATGTACTTGGTGGCACCGGCGGCCTCCACCTGCATGTCCGCGCCGGCGCCCTTGGTGATGTCCATCACCGCCTCCACCGTGTCCACTTCGTTGGGATTCAGGGCGTGGTCCGCGCCCATCGCCAGCCCCAGCTCGCGGCGTACAGGGCTGCGGTTGAAGATGGTGATGGTGGCCGCACCGCAGGCCTTGCCCAGCTGCACCGCGGCCAGGCCGATGGGGCCGGCGCCGTGGATCACCAGGTGGCCACCGGGCTGGAAGCCGCACGAGGTGATGAACATGCCGTTGTAGGCGCAGCCCGTGGGCTCGATCAGGGCGCCGATGCGACAGGCGCGCTGGGCGTCGCCCAGCTTGTCGGCCAGGTCGTTCAGCTTCCAGCAGTGGCGCGCATGGGAGTAGATGTACTCGGCGTAGGCGCCAGGCGCCGAGAAGCCCACCATCTCCAGGGTGGGGCACTGGTTGGGGTGGCCGATGCGGCAGGTGCGGCACTGGCCGCAGTTGAGCATGCCCTCGCAGGCCACCAGGTCGCCCACCTGCAGGTTGGCGACGCGCTTGCCCACCTCGACCACCTCGCCGGTGTACTCGTGGCCCAGGGTGACGGGCAGGCGGGTGGGACCCGAGAAGATGATGTAGCCATCGTCATCGGTCTGGAAGCAGTGGGTGTCCGAGCCGCAGACGCCGCAGGCCCGCAGCTTGATGATCACCCCGTCGTCGTCCAGGACGGGCTCGGGCACGTCCTGCCAGGTCAGCTTGGGATGGCGCCAGACCTTGCTGGCGATGATGGCCTTCTGGTCGTCGATCTCCTTCTGGGTGACCGGGTACTCGGGGCGGGGATCCCATTGGGCATTGAGAACGAGGGCTTTCATGGTCTGCTGGCCTCCGGCGAGGAGTTTCGGTGAGGGATGCGGTGTGGAATCGGTTTTCCTATACAGCAAGGGAAGGGGGCCCGCCACCACGGCCTTCACAGCTCCGCCAGGATCTCCGACAGCGTCTCCGCCATGCGGTCAAGCTCTTCGGATTCGATGGTGTCGTAGGCGTTGATCTGCAGGGTTAGTTGATCCCTGAAGCCTGTCGCCGTGATGATCGGGATGGGGGAGCCGCGAGCGAAGGGGCCGAGGACCGAGGCGGCGCGCAGGTTTTCGCCCAGCGGTTCCACATAGCTGTCCATCCGGCCGATGTTGGTCACCACCAGCCCGTGGGTGAGCATCTTGCTCGTCCATCGGCCCCAGGCTGCGGCAAAGGCCCGCACGACGGCGTGGGGCAGCGCCATCAGGGCCAAGGCCGGCAGCGTGGCGAAGGCCAGCCCGACCGCCTGGCGCTTCATCCGCTCCGTCCTGCGGGCCACGGCCCTGGCTGCCGACTCCCGGTTGCCAGTGACCCCGCGCTTCAGGATCACCGAGTCCACACCGCTGAGGTTGCAGATCCTGGGGCCGGAGTCGGTCAGGTAGCGCCGCAGATCGACGGTGAAGTAGTTGCCCAACCGCCCAGCCGGACCGAGCGAGGCGTTGAGCATGGCCAGGGAGCCGACGAGCGCATCGTTGACCGTGCAGCCGGCGCGGGAGCAGGTGTCCCGAACGGGGCTGCCCTCGCCCACCTCCGCCAGCACCGTGCGAAACACGGGCCGCGGGTTCGCTGGGGCGGGCTGCGCGGTCCGCAGCTGCGTGCGGTTCAGCAAGGGCAGCAGCAGGGGCCGCCAGCCCTGATGCAGGCAGCCTACCAACACGTGGGGCAGTTCTTTCAAGCGCAGGCTCCGCAGCAGCTGGGCGAAGCCCCGGTCCTTGGGGATGCCGGTCCCGGCCCGGCCTGCGAGCCGTGCCGCGAGCTCACCGGCCACGGCCAGCGCGCCCGCGCCGTCCGCCACGCAGTGCAGCAGGGTCAGGACCAGGCGCTGCCCGCGCTCGCATGGCATGATCGAGATCCGCCAGGGTGGGCCCGCGGTCGGGTCCAGCGGCCGCAGGGGCAGCTCGCGCAGCGCCACGCCCGGGTCGCCCTCGATCTGCTCGACCAGGTCCTCGGCCGAGACCTGCGGCAGGGGCTCCCAGCGGTCTCGCCACCAGCCGCGCACATACCGGCAACCGAGCACTGCGATGGCGTCCACGGTCTCTCGTGCCGCCCGCACCACCTGCTCGCGCTCGTAGGGCTCTGCCAGATCGAGCACTACGTGCAGGTGCATATGGCCGACGGTCGCGTGCACGCCGTACAGCGCGGCGTCGTAGAACTCGCCCCTGAGCGATCCTCGATTCACGGCCTGCTCCACAACAGCGACCCCGGTGGGGACAGCGCCTCTGCGACCATGCCGAAGCGTATGCTGGTTCCTTTCTTATCGCCAATCGGCGCGCTGCAGTCTCGAGGGGAATCAGGCCTGGACCGCCGGTCCTGTGTCGGCAGCGGAGAGACCCGGCCGGTGTGAAAGGACCCAGCTGCTATGCTTCGGGAGGCCCTTTCGTCGTGTAGCTGTCGAGGTCATGATATTGCTCCGTTTCTTCGCCATGCTCGTTCCGCCGCTCCTGCTCGCCTGCGACAAGGGCAGACGTGAGAGACCCTCGCCCGAGGACAGCAGCTCCGCCCACGACACGGGCCCCAGCACCGACACGAGCTGCGACACCGGCTACCACAACGACGAGGGCGAGTGCGTGCCCGCGGCCTGCGGCACCGGCACCTGGGGGGACCTGGAGACGGACGAGAGCACGGTCTACGTGGACCACGCGGCCGCGGAGAGCGGCGACGGCAGCGAGGCCGCGCCCTTCACATCCATACAAGCGGGTCTGGATGCGGTGAGTGGCGCTGGGGGTGGCATGGTTGCGGTGGCAGCGGGGACCTACGCGGAGACGCTGGAGCTGGGCTATGCCCCCAACGACCTCCGCCTGGCTGGTCGCTGCAAGGATCTGGTCATCCTCGACGCGAGCGTGGGAGACGACTCGACGCCGGGGATCGACGTGAACGCCAACTCTTCCGAGGTGGAGATGTCGGGCGTGACCGTGAGCGCCTCACGCTACGCAGGAGTGCGGGTCGGTTCGGGAACCGTGACGCTCCGGGACCTTGCTGTGTCGGAGTGCGAGTATGTCGGCGTCGGCGCTCACCAGGGAACCTTCCTCCCGACGACGCTCACGATGGAGTCTTGCGATGTCGAGGGCAACATCAGCGCGGGCGTGCTCGCTCTCGACTATGAAACCACGGTCTCCATGCGAGATACCTCGGTCGTGGACACCAGGCCCGACGAGGAAGGACTGTACGGGTATGGAATCGTGGTCACCGATGGCGCGAGGCTGATCGCGGAGGCTTGCGCGATCTCTCGGAACGACGCCCTGGGCATGAACATCTCCGCCCAGGGCACCCAGGTCACGCTTCGAGAGACCATTGTGGAGGACACCCACCCCGTGGAGAACCTTGGGGGCGGGTACGGCATCCAGGTCTACGACGGCGCGAGCCTGCAGGTCGAGGACAGCGAAATCCGGCGCAACACGGCCATGGGCATCTACGCGATCAACTTGGGCACTACGGTCGCGCTGCAGGACACGAAGATCACCTACACGAAGCGCGGCGGGATCTTCACCATCGGCAGCGGCCTCGCCGCCCAGTCGTACGCATCCGTCGTGGCCACGGACATGGAGACTTCCTCGAACGATGGGCCGGGGATCCTCGTCGCAGGGGGAGGCGCTCGGCTCGCCTGCGACAGCTGCACGATCCGGGACAACTGGTTCTCCGGAGTCGTCGTGCTCTGGGGAGCCTCCCTCGATATCAACGACACCATCATCGAGGGCACCACCGTGCAGGAGAATGTGGGCGGGGGTGTCGGCATCTACGCCGAGCCATGGGGCGGTGGCCCCCCGGCCCTCTCGATCACCGGCACCACCATCCAGGACAACGCCATCGCAGGGGTCTGGCTCTCCGGAGAGGGAAGCTATGCATTCTCGGACAGCACCATCCACGGTGGAGAGGGCTGGACCCGGGAGTGCCTGACCAAGTGCGGCGACGCGGTCTACGCGCGAGACGGCGTGACGGCTTGGGACGGGAGCTCGGGCCTGCTGTTGGAGAGCAACGAGATCCTGGACGGTCTGGGCGCGGGCCTGTTCCTGGACAACGCCTCGGCCACCCTCTCTGGCAACAGCTACGCGGACAACGCCGTGGATCTCGTCACACAGGGCGCAGGTTGCGGCACGCAACCCGATGGCTACGGGGACGAAGCTCTCAGCTCGGTGGAGCTATGCCCCGCCCTCGACTACGCCACCTGCGGGGACGAGTTCATGCTGTTCCTCGAGCTGGCGGAGCCCGACTCGGGCCATAGCGCCGCGTTCATGCGCCCCGGCCTCCTTGGCCCCACCGCCCTGCGCATCCCGGTGCGTTCGAGGCCGCAGCCTCTATGGAGAAGCGATGCTCACAGAAGCCGTGACGGCGGAAGAGGTGTCGGTGCCATCGGAGGCGATCACTGAAACCTCCCAGAGCTGGCCGGACTGGACGTCTTCTCCGAAGACGATGAGTCCTGAACCCCACTGCGCTCCGTCCACTGTCCAGGTGGCCTGGTAGTCGATGGAGTCCCCGTCAGCATCCTCGGATGGCACCTGGACGCTGACCGCCAGCTGGTCACCGGCCACAGGGACCTCGGGCAGAATGGCGATCTCCGGTGCTGTGGGTGCGGAGTTGAGGATCTCCACCTCGACGCTGTGGACGGTCTCTCCTTCGATCTGGTCGTCCGAAGGTGTGATCTGGCATGAGATCACATAGCCCTTGCTGGCAAAAGCGCTATCCAGCTCAGGCTCGGGGACCTCAGAGTGGCAGTTGCAGCTCTTGCCGCTCCCTGTGTCGAGCGTCCATTGGTACGCGTACACGGGCTCGTCATCATCCGGGTCTTCGAAGCCCACGGGAGTGCAGACCAGGGTATCGTCGGCATGGGCGGGTTGCGGACTCAGCTGGGCCTCGGCCAGGGTCGGCCCCCCGTTCACCACAACGGCCCCCACCCAGGCCTCGGCGCTGGCTCCGTTGGTGTCGGTGGCGATCACCTGGCACCACCACTCGTCGTCGCGGGCTGTGGCCACGGCCGGCAGCGTGGCCTCGGCGTAGGCCTTCTCCGGCTCCATGTTCTTGTACCAGAGGTAGCTAAGGGTCCGCGCAAAAACAGATCCCCAGAATAGACCGTAACCCCATCGGGATTCGGGCCTGTATCAGCCGGGACGGACAGAGCCGGCTCCTGTTCGGGCGCCGTCGTATTGGCCTGCGCAAGGTGATTATGAACGCCAAGGCTATACGGGCCGGGGATTGCTTGGCGTGCATTCTGAATGATGGCATTACGAACATGGACGCGTTATGCTATCATTATGCGCACTCCAAGATACACGACCAAAGACCTCATTGATCTGCTTGAACGCCGAAATATCGCCACCATGGAGGACATGAAGGCGGCTCTCGGCACTCAGGCCAACATCACGGTCCTCCGCAAGCTCAAAGAGTTGTCATATCGGACGAGCTACTCGCATCGCGGACGGTACTACACGCTCGATGACATCGCCGCTTTCGATGAACTCGGACTGTGGTGCTACGAATCGGCCTGCTTCTCCATCCACGGGACCCTGCTGGCCACGGCTGAGGCATTCGTCGAGGACGCCGAGGCGGGCTGCTACCCGAACGAACTGGAGCTTCTGCTTCACGTGGGTGTCCAAGACGCCCTGCGGAAACTCGTACGAGACGAGCGTTTGTTCAGGGAGAAGGTGTCGGGGAAGTACCTGTACTGTTCCCGGGAGCCCAACAAGCGTGGGCGACAACTCGAAAACCGCCGCGTCTGGTTGGGCGAGCCGGGGCCGGGAGAACCTCTCCCTGATGCGGAGTTCATGCACGACGAACTCAAGGCGGCCATCGTGCTGTTCTTCAGCCTGTTGGATGAAAAGCAGCGGCGCATCTACGCTGGGCTCGAGTCGCTCAAGGTGGGGCATGGGGGCGACCGCCGCATTGCGGACCTGCTTGGTCTCGATGTTGGAACGGTGGCAAGAGGGCGACGCCAGCTGATCAGTGGGGATTTCGAGGTCGAGCGTACGCGGCGCCCTGGTGGCGGGCGGAAGCCTGTGGAAAAAAAACCCCGGAGATAGTCGAGCGCATCGCCGAGTTGATGAAGCACGAGACCGCCGGCGATCCCATGACGGGCTTGAAGTGGACGCGCAAGACGACCGAGAAAATAGCCGCGGAACTCCAATCAGCAGGGATCGACGTCTGCGCCAGGACGGTCGCCAGGTTGTTGCGGCGGCTGGGCTACTCGCTCCGGGTCAACCACAAGAAGCTGTCCCGGGTGTCCAAGACCACCACCCCTCAAGAACGCGATGCCCAGTTCGCGTACATCGCCGAACTCCGCGAGTCCTTCGCTGCGCGCGGGTTGCCCATGATCAGCGTGGACACCAAGAAGAAGGAACTGGTGGGGCTCTTCAAGAACCCAGGAGTCGCCTGGAGCGATCATCCCGTCGAGGTCAACGACCACGATTTCCCCTCGGACGCCATCGGAAAGGCCATCCCCTACGGCATCTACGACGTCCAGGCCAACTGTGGGACGATCTACGTCGGAACCTCGCGGGATACGCCGCTGTTCGCCGTCGACTCCGTCGAGACGTGGTGGCTCCAGGAAGGCCGGATCAAATACCCCAACGCCAAAGGGCTCGCGATCCTGGCCGACGGCGGAGGGAGCAATGGTTCACGATGTCGAGCCTGG
>CAYVQL010000225.1:0-19004 GCA_964454135.1 uncultured Enterobacterales bacterium
GCTGCCGCGCCGAGCCCACCCCCGTGGCGGACTGCGACGACTGGCGCGACTACGTCCATCCCGGCGCCGAGGATATCCCCGACGACGGGGTGGATCAGGACTGCGACGGGAGGGATGCGACCGAGGGTGATGGCTGCGGCTGCGCGTCGGCGCCCGGGGCCGGGCTCCCCTTGCTGATCCCATTGCTGGGCCTGGTCGGTCGCCGGCGGAGAGGCCTCCGGCTCCGGACGAATCCCGGTCCTGCCGTGGTGGCGGGGATCAGGGGCATTGCATAGGCTGCAGCCCTCTTTCTCTCCGCGAGCTGCGAGCGGGAAAAGGACTCTTGCCATGGCTCTGTGGTACATCTTCGTCGGAACCCTGTACCTGGCGCCCCTGGCGCTGTGCGTGGGCATGGTCTTCAAGTGGGTGCTGGGCTCTCTGGAAGCATTCGTCCGCTACCCGGCCAAGCGCTTCGGGCTGACGCTGCCCCGCATCGCGAGCCGCACCTGGGACAGAACCCTGGGCTCTGCGTGGGGCCGGATCAACCGGCGGGTGGGGGTCCTGGAGTACGCGGTGGCGGTTCCCCGCAACAGCACCATCGGGCTGGGCTATGCGGCCTACCTGCTGTTTCTGGCGGTGCAGGCCCTGTGGGTGGGACAGATGAGCTCGCAGATCGCCTCTCGCATGGCGGTTCCGGCCGTGGTCACCTTCCTGAGCGTGGTCTCCCACCAGCGCTTCATCTTCGCCAGCCTGAAGATAGCCGAGTTCCTGCGCAGCAACCCCCGCATGGCGCCCAGCGTCTTCTTTCGGTGGTTCTACCAGCTGCTCGGCCCCATTCCCTACCGCCTGCCCGATCCCGCGAAGCAGGAAGAGGTGCACCCCGAGGGGGCGGACTTCTCCGGGAACAAACCCCCGAAGAGCTCGATCCCGCTGCTGGTCAAGGCGCTCTGGGACACGGCGCATCTGGCCCACATCAGCTTGAGGAACCTGGAGTACCTGGGGCCAAACAGCGCCCGCGACATCTTCGACTGCATGGCCACGATGTGGGGAAAACGCACGCTGGAGACCCTGGGCGCGTCGTTCCGGACAGAAGGGATGGAGAAGCTCGAAGCGCTGGACGGCAGGATCCTGCTGAGCTTCAATCACAAGTCGCACATGGACTTCGTGATGACCTTCTTCGCCATGAGCGCGATTCGCCTGCGCTCCGGCCGGGGAGTTCGTCCCCGCTTCGTGACCGCCAAGGACCACTTCGTGGACAACATCATCGTCTACGAGCTCCTGGGCGTGGGCAGGCTGATCGAGACGGTGGACATGGTCTTCATCGAGCGCAAGAGGAGCGGAAGGGGCCTGGACGCCCTGTCACGGGCCGCCCGCTTCGTGGCGGACAAACCCATAGAAATCGCCATCTTCCCGCAGGGGACCCGCGCGCTGGCCCACCTGGACCGGGAAGGGCAGAGACGGGACGCTGGCTACTACACCACCTTCTCCCCGCGCTGGGCCGATCACGACACCGGCCACCTGCGCAAAGGGCTGGCGTATCTGGCCCTGGACGTGGCCCTGATGATGCTCGGGAGGGGGGATGGCGTCCCCGTGCACATCGTGAACATCGGGATCGAGGGTACGTCGTCCATGGCCTGCAAGGGCGCGTCCGCCGTGCAGACCGGCGTGCCCGTGGTCTTCCGCGTGGGCGAGGTGATCACGGTCGAGCCGGAGTCCGTGCTGGGTCTCGAAAAACCGGATGGCAGGGCGACGACCCTTGAGGAGACTCGCTACCTGGAGCGGGTGGAGGAGATCCACCACCGGGTGGATCGAGCGCTGGCCGAGGCATCCCGCGTGCGACAGAACCTGACTGAGCGCTACCTGGAGGATCTCCGACGAACCTTCCGCTACGAGCCGGAGATGATCGACCGCGTGCGACAGACCCTGGCCGAATCCAGCCCTTCTTGGCGGGAGAGCATCCGCATCCTGGACCGCCTGTACGCTAGCCCCGCGCGCTGCTGGGATCCCTTCCTGCAAGAGCTGGCCGAGCTCTTGCTCGATGGCGCCCCCGCGGAGTCACTGGAGCACCTGCGGGGGGAGGTCACGCAGACCCTGCTGGACAACTTGCACCTGAAGCAGCATGGCAAGAAGGTCCGGGGGCGGCGGACCTTGCGGAACCCGCTGCCGTGACGACGGTGACCGGCGCTCAGAAACCAACCCCAGCACAACGGACGTTTTCGGGGGAGGACGCGTGGCAGGGTGTGACCCCGTGTACCGCGCCGCAGTGGGGACAGGCGAACTCGTAGGTGGTCATGAGCATGGATTTGCCGCAGTCGCGGCAGTCCAGCTCGAAGGGAGCGGGCAGCAAGCCAGGGCTGAAGCCCATCATACGCAGCTTGCTGACCACCTGTTCGCCGTCGCTGAAGGTTTCGCCGCATCCGTCGTGCATGTCGGTCTCCTGTGAAGGGGATTCAGCTCCGTTCGACTCCACGTTACGCGCGGCCACGCGAATGACCTTGACCTCGATCAAGGCGGCACGAGGTGGTGCTGGCATTTTTTTGACGCAGTGGTGGCGGCGGCGAGCGGGATCGGCGAGAATTAAGCCATTGTTACGTAGCACTGTCAGGAGAGGACGATGAGAGCCGGAGTGGGCTACGCGAACCAGGCCGAAGCGCGCGTCGCCGGACGTCGCTGCGCTGCGCGTGCGCTGCATGCGGGAGACCTGGCCTGGGCCGATCTGGGCTTCGCGTTCTGCAGCGGCCGCCTCGATGCGGATGCCTTCATCGAGGGCATTCGCGAGGTCGTGGGCGAGGCGATGCCCATCGTGGGGGGCAGCGCCTTCGGCGTCATCACCGGCGAGCACCTCTCCTACCGGGGCTACCCCGCAGCCTTGGCGCTGCTGGAGTCCGACCGCGGCCCTTGCCATGTGGCTTGCGCGGGGGAGCTCGACGCCGGTGAGAGGACGGCCGGCAGGAAGCTGGCCAGCGCCTTGGCCGAGCACCTGGAACGGCCGCTGCTGCTCTTCTACGAGACCGTGAAGCGGCCCCCCGACGAGGACAATCCGCCTGTGCTCAACACCTCCGCTCCCCTGCTGCAGGGTATCGAGGAGCGGCTTCCGGGGCCGCCAACCGTGATAGGCGGCGGCCTGGTGTCCGGGCTGGAGTTCATTCCTGGCCAGCAGTTCTGCGGTGACGGCGCGCGCCAGCAATGCGCCGTGGGCGTGGTGCTGCCCACGGGTATCTCTCTGTCGCACCGCGTCATGCATGGATGTACGCCCCTGGATGGCCTGTACCGCAAGATCACGAGCGCGGAGGGGGACCTGGTCCGGGAGATCGACGGGCAGCCGGCGGTGCAGGTCATCGACAGGCTCTACGGCGATCAGAGCTGGCGGCGCGAGCGTCCAGTGGTCAGCATCCTCACCCTGGGCGTCAACCACGGCGAGCGCTACCGCTCTCCGCAGGAGAACAAGTACGTCAACCGGCTGATCGCCGGTGTGCACCGCGACGGCAAGAGCATTCGCATCTTCGAGCCGGACCTCGAGGCCGGCACGGAGATCCAGTTCATGCTGCGGGACGCCCACCGCATGCGCGCCTCGGCGTGCGAGAACGCTCGGGCCCTGATGCAGGAGATCGCGGGCGCCGGGCTGCGCCCCTTCCTGGGCCTGTACATCGACTGTGCGGGCCGCAGCTCCCAGCTCTCGAACACGGTGGCGGAGGAGGCCGCGGAGGTCCAACGGGTCTTTCACCTGCACGGGATTCCGCTGCTCGGTTTCTACTCAGGCGTCGAGATCGCTCCTTTCCTGGATCGCAGCCGGGGTCTGGACTGGTCTGGCGTCCTGGTTGCCTTATGCGAAGAGGATGAATCGTGGGCCGCATAGAAGTTCTGGAAAGAGAGCTGGCGCAGGAGCGCGCTCGGCGCGAGGCCGCCGAAGAGCAGCTCAGCTACTACCAAGACATCGCTCGGCAGATCGGAAGGCGCCGCCTGCGCGAACTGCATCGGCTGAACACGCTCGTCGACCAGCTCAAGAAGACCGAAGAGATGCTGGAGACGGAGCGGAACCAGCTGCTCTCGATCTTCGACGCCATCGACGAGCGCATCTACATCGCCGATCCCGAGAGCTACGAGGTGCTCTACGCCAACCAGGCCCTCGTCCGCGACCTGGGACCGGTGGCGGGCGCCAAGTGCTATCGAGCTTTCCATGGCCGGGAGGAGCCCTGCCCCTTCTGCACGAATCCCAGGATCTTCAAGGAGCCCCTCGGCCAGCCCTGCACCTGGGAGTTCCAGAACTTGAGGAATCAGCGCTGGTATCACTGCATCGATCGAGCCATCTCGTGGCCCGACGGCCGCTGGGTGCGCTGCGAGCTGGCCATTGACATCACGCAGAGCCGTCGCCAGGAGGAGGAGCAGGCGCTGCGACAGAAGATGGAGTCCGTGAGCAGGCTGGCCGGAGGCATCGCCCATGATTTCAACGACACCCTCAACGCCATCCTGGCCAAGCTCTCCGTGATCAGGCAGGGGCGGGGCGAGGAGATGGAGCAGGTCCTGGGAGAGATCGAGGGCGCCTGCCAGCGAGCGAAGCGGCTCAACAGCAAGCTGACCACCGTCTCCAGGGGCCACGCGCCCGTCAAGGAGCCGGTCAGCGTGGGCGAACTGCTTCATGAGACAGCGGAAACCGCCCTGCGCGGCAGCGCCTTGCTGCCCGAGCTGGCCCTGCCCAAGGAGCTCTGGACGGTGGAGGCGGATCGCAGCCAGATCAGCCAGGCGGTACGCAACATCGTCATCAACGCCGAGCAGGCCAGCCCAGCCGGTGGCGTGCTCCGCATCTGGGCCGAAAACTGCCCGGCCGGCTCCCAGGCGCAGGAGGGCCTCCCTCCCGGCCCCTATGTGCGCATCTCGGTGCAGGATCATGGCGAGGGGATCCCGGAGGAGAACCAGGACAGGGTCTTCGACGCCTACTTCTCCACCAAGCCCGACGGTCACGGCCTGGGTTTGGCTACGGCGTATTCCATCGTCCGGCGCCACGGGGGCCAGCTGCGTTTCTGGTCCCAGCCGGGCCGGGGCACGACCTTCCAGCTCTCCTTGCCCGCCACGAGCGACCTCCCGCAGGCCCCTCCACGACCTGCAGCGCCGCAGCTGGACGGCGACGGACGCGTGCTGGTCATGGACGATCAGGAGCTCATCCAGCACGCCACTCGCCGTCTCCTGGGTTCGCTGGGCTACGATTGCCAGGTGGCCTCTGATGGAGAGCAGGCTCTGCGCATGCAGCACCAGGCGCTGGGCCGGGGCGCGCCCTTCGACGTCGTGATCGTGGACCTGAACGCCCCAGGCAGGATGGGAGGCGCCCGAGCGCTTCCCGTCCTGCGATCGGTGGACCCGGCGGTGCGCGTCATCGTGTCCAGCGGCTACCTGGAGCATCCTGTGGTGCGCGACCACGGCCAGGCCGGTTTCGACGCTGTGCTGCGCAAGCCCTACGGAGCCGCGGAGCTGCGCGCCGCGCTGCGCGAGGCGGGCTGCTGAGGGGGCCTGCCAGCACTGGTGGTGCAAGCGAGAAATCCCGCGCCGGCACTGTGCCGACGCGGGGGCGCGCTGCGGTCGTGTTCGATGGAGGGGGTGGTCCCCTCAGCTCAGCGCTTTGCTGGCCACACCGCTGTTGCGCGCCGCGACCCAGACCGCGCCGAGGCCGGCGGTCATGGCGACCAGGTGGACCAAGACGCCGAGATAGGGGATGGCCATCAAACCGTGGAGCGCCAGCAGGCCGATGGCCAGCGCGGCGTAGGGCGAGGGATCCGCGCCGGAGAGGGTCCGCGCCAGGAGCAGATCCCCGAGCGCGTAGCCCGCCAGGATGGTCGCCAGGTAGAGGGAGATCCCGTACAGCAGCAGGGTCATGACGCCCAGCTGCAGCGTGAAGATCAAGACGATGGCGACCAGCGAGGTGGCCGGGATGAGCATCAGGGCGACCAGACCCAGCCCCATGGAGGCCCCGGGCTGCTCGCGCATGGTCTGGGCGATGCGACGCACGCCGCTGCGCCCCATGGCCAGCAGCACGCAGCCCACGATGAAAGCGCCTACCAGGGACCAGCTGTGCACCAGCAGCCATCCGAGCGCGCTTCCGTCCTGGTGATCCTGGGCGTGGTCCTGGTCGTGCATGGACTCGGTGAAGCTCACACCGCCGGCCAGGAAGGCTCCGTCGTCGATCTGGCCGGCCTGGGGCGCCTTGTACTCCAGGGAGCTTTGGAACTGCGCGTCAGGACCGACGCTCAGGGCGCCCACGTCCAGCGACACGTCTCCGCCGAAGATCCCGTCCAGGCTGGCCCGGCCCGCGCCGCATTCCACGGTGCCGCCCACGGTGCCCGCGAGCTCGATGGCCTCGCCGCCGCACCACACGTCCCCGGCCACCTCGCTGCCCTCCAGGAGGCTCAAGCGGGCGGCGAAGGCGTAGATGTCCCCTCCGATACGGCCCCCGACGGTGACGTTTTCGGCTGCCACCATCAGGTCGCCGTCGATGGCGGCCTGGCGCAGGTCCACGTTCTGGCCGGCCAGGAACGCGTTGTCCAGCACGTGCCCGCTGACCTCTACGCTCTGGCCCGCCAGGTAGAGGTCGTTGGCCACGTCTGAGAAGCTGACCCGGTCGTCGGCCTGGAAGCGGGTCTTGGGTCGGGCGGTGCCGTCACCGGCGTCCACGGGGACATCGCTGGATGCCGCGGCCGGCTCGGCCGGCTCGACCAGCTCGATCGCGCCCGGGGCGCCGTCCGCCTCTTCCTGGGCCCACGCCGCCCCTGCGGGGTGGAGCCATAGCAGGACGACGGCCAGGGCGGCCAGGCCGAGCTGCAGCGCTCGGCGGGGGGTGAGACGGTGTTCTGGGTGGGTGGTGGTCATGGCTTTTTTTTCTCCGTTGAGGTGTTGGAGTACCCGGCCGTCAGCCTGTCCTTCAGGTGGCGACGCCTTCGGATACGACGATTGTACGCACCAAAACGGTGGGTCTTGCGGGAAACTCGTCGAGTGGTCGGGGCGACCGATGACCGGTCGCGAGAAGGGGTTGAACGGTCGTGGCCGCGGGCGCTGCTCGGGCCTACCAGCCCAGCAGCTCGCGCAGCTGACGCGCGCGGCGACGGGAGACGGCGACAGTGCTTTCCAGGGGAGGACGCAGGACAGCGGTGTAGGTGCCGGACTCACCGGGCACCACGTGCTGAACCCATCCCAGCTGGAGGATGGCGGAGCGGGAGACCCGCACGAAGGGCGGAGAGGGCAGTCGCGACTGCGCGTCGGCCAGGGTCATCTTCAGGCGGTACCTGCCTGCGGGGGTGTGGGCGAAGGTGATGGTGTCCTCGACGTTCACCCACGCCACGTCGTCCAGGGCCAGCCGGACGATCCTGCCCGCCCGATGGGCCGCCAGGTGACCTTGGCCGCGCTCCCCCTCGCCTGGAGTCCCGGCGGCCGGTGCGGGTGCTGGGCTGGGAGCCGGCGGCGGGGGCGATGCGGCGGCCGGCGCGACGGGCTGCGTCGCCCAGATGCGCTTGCGAACCCTCCGCAGGGCCCGCCCCAGCTCTCTGCGCTCCACCGGCTTGAGCAGGTAGTCCGTGCCCTCCAGCGCAAAGGCCTCCAGCGCGTGTTCCTCGAAGGCGGTGGTGAACACCACCAGCGGCCATAGCTCCTCGGGCAGGGCGTCGTGGATCCCCCGTAGGGCCTGCAGGCCGTCCTTGCCCGGCATCTGCACGTCCAGCAGCAGCAGGTCCGGGCGCAGGCCCAGCACCTGGGCGATGGCCGTGTCCCCGCCGTCGGCCTCGCCGACCAGCTCCAGGTCCGGGTGCTCGCTCAGCAGCCGTGCCAGGCGCTGGCGGGCCAGGGGTTCGTCGTCTGCGATCAGGGCTCGGATGGTCATCTCGGCACCCACAGCTGCACCCGCGTCCCGCCAGCGGGAGGCGTGTCGATTTCCATGCGTGCGGCCCCCTGGTAGGCCAGCTCCAGGCGTTGCCGCACATTCCGCAGTCCGCCACCAGCGCCCCCTGTGCCGCGAGCCGTCGCTTCGGGCTCGGGGGCGTCGAGCAGCTCGGCTGCCATCCCCGGGCCGTCGTCTTCCACCTGGACCCGCAGACCGCCGGCTTCTGGCGAGATCGTCACCCGCAGCTGGCCCCCCTCGGGCCGTGGGGCGATGGCGTGGCGCACGGCGTTCTCCACCAGGGGTTGCAGCGTCAGCCCGGGCACGGGCCACTCCCGGACCGCCGGATCCGCCTCGACGCGGGCGGCGAGCCGTGGGCCCAGGCGTGCCTGCTCCAGGCGCAGATAGCGCTCTACGGCCTCCAGTTCCTTGGCCAGGGGGATCTGGGCCGTGGCCGAAGACCGCAGGCTGTGGCGCAGCAGGAAGGCCAGGTCCTCCACGAAGCGCTCGGCCTCGTCGGGATCGCCGTGGACCAGCTCCGCCAGGGTGTTGAGGACGTTGAACAGGAAGTGGGGGTTGATCTGGGCCTGCAGCGCCCGCAAGCGGGCCTGCAGCTCTTCCTGGCGCAAGGCGGCCAGCCGCGCCTCCCGTTCCTCGATCTGCCGTGCAAGCCGTCGGTGGGTGGTGACCACCAGGGCCAGGACCAGCGCCAGGAGCAGGGCGGTCACGGGCAGGGCGGCCGCTTGGCGCCACCTCAGCGCCCAGTAGGCCAGCGGGTAGAGCGCCATGGTGGCTGGGACGGCCACCAGCACGGCGCTGAGGCCGATGCCGGCGCCCAGAGGCAGACGGAGGAAGTCGGGCAGGTCGGCCAGGAGAGCCGCCACCAGGCGGCGCAGCACGCCTGCGCCCAGGATCCCGCACACGGCGGCCCATAGCGGTTGGAGCTCCCCGTGCAGGAAGGCCAGCAGCCCCAGGGCGACGATGGTCCCGGCGACCACGTGCAGCAGCTCCACCCCGGCGGTCCGGGCCAGCTGCAGGACAACGGGCTGCTGGGGGCTGGGGGCGGTCATCGGCGGTTCGCGTCGCGCGTCGTGGACAAGGCTAAGGGTATCCCGGCGCTGGGCGGCGGTGGGACCCGGCGATTCGCTCACGACTAGGGCACGAACCGATAGACCCGCCAGCCGCCGACGCGCAGCTCCCGCTCGTAGCCCTCAGGGGCCCTGTGCTGCAGCAGCGGCTCGAGACCCCAGTAGGTGACGTGGATCCGGCCGGGATCGACCACCACCCGGCTGAAGCCGTGTTCCAGGGCCCAGGCGCGGAGCATGGGGGGGTCGATGGCGCGCGGGTTGCGGTGCAGCGCGCGCACCGGGACGCTGCCCCGTACCCAGCCCTGGCGGTACCAATAGAACCATGGGCTGGAGGACAGGTAGGGTCCTTCCAGGCCCCGGGTGGCCGCTGCCACCTCCCCTCGCTCGGCCTCTTTCCTGGGGACCTCCCAGCCGGCGTGGATGTTCCAGGCCAACAGGCCGAGGGCAGGCAGGAGCAGCCACCTGCGGGGCATGAGCCAGGCCGCCCCCAGCCCGGCGGCCAGGGTCGCGGGCAGGACCAGGCGGAAGTTGCCGAAGAACAGCCCCAGCAGCCCCAGGTGGCAGATCCACCAGGCCAGCAGCATCGCGGCACGGCGATCGCGGCGCAGCAGGCCCACCAGCAGCCCCAGAAAGGCGATGCGCACCGGCCAGGAGGCCAGCGAGATGCGCGCGGCGCTCAAGCTGGCACGGGGCCAGCGCAGCAGGGTCTCCCAGGACCAGAGGCGAGTCGGGTGGCCCGCGGCGATGCCCACGTTGTCGCTGCCGTCGGGCCAGACAGAGGCCCCCATGGCCAGCGCCACGCCCCAGTGCGGAGCGGTGGCTGCGGCAAAGGCCAGCAGGACCTTGAGCCGATCCCGGGAGAAGAACAGCACGACAGGGACTACGGCCAACGCGGTGTATCGCATCATGCAGGCCAGCCCGGCCAGGGCTCCCGCCAGGACGTAGCTCCTGTCGGCCACGGCTGCCAGCGAGGCCAGGGCCAGCGCGGCCGCCGGCATGTCGGTGCCTTCGGTGCTGCCCCAGGTCAGCAGGGCGCTCAGGGCCAACAGCCAGGTCGCCGCTGCGGCTCCCTTCAGGCGCTGCGCCGCAAAGACCGCCAGGATCCCAGCTGAGACGGCCAGCAGCTTGCCGGCCAACAGTGCATCGCCCAGCAGTCTCTTGCCCAGCAACAGCAGCGCGGGGTAGCCCAGCGGGTAGTCGCCCTGCAGCCACCCCGTGCCCGACAGCAGCTTCCGGCTCCGTTCGGAGAAGCTGATGAAGTCCACAAAGCGCAGATCGGGATGGGCCCAGGCCAAGGCCCCCAGGGATGCTGCCGCCAGGAGCAGGACGGCCAGCGTGCGAGGATGAGGGAGTGGTCGGCGAATGGCGTGCTGTCCTCATGCTCGAGCCCACCGCTGTCATCGAAGTGCTTCCCTACTCGTCGGACTCCTTGGGGGCCGCTGGCCAGCCAGAGTCGATGCGAGCGGCCAGCCGCTCGGGAGTGGTGCCCAGAAACGCGGCGAGCTGTTCCTTGGGCACGCCGATGTAGTCGGCCTGGGAGGCCCGCACGACGTAGTAGTCCATGGACTCGATCATGGTGATGGTGTGGACTATTCTGGCGCGATCGACGGGGAAAGCGTCGTCGAAGTCGGCGGCTCCCTGGATCTCCACCAGCAGCTTGGGTCGGCAGCGGGAGATGGTGTCTCGGGCGCCAGCGAGCACGGGCTCCTCGAAGGACTCCACGTCGATCTTCATCAGGGAGACGCCCTCGAAGCCGAAGCTGTCGATGGTGCGCAGCTCGGCAGGGTCGCCACCCTCTCCGATGGCGGTGGAGCCCTCGTTGGCCGCTGTGGCCGGGTTCATCTCGATGATCCCCGCCTCGTCCCCCAGGGCGAAGCGCAGCGGGACGACGTTGTTCGCCTCGTTCAGGCGCATATTCCGGACGAGCTCACGGTAGATCTTGCGCTGGGGCTCGAAGGCGTAGACGCGCCCAGCGGGCCCTACGATGTGCGCCAGGGCCAGGCTGTGGGTGCCGATGTGCGCACCGGCGTCGATGACCACGGATCCCGGCTCGGCCAGGCGGAGCAGCTGCTTCACCAGGTGGGGTTCCCAGAGTTCGCCCCGCCGCAGGGTGTCCTTGATGAGGTCCTGGCCCTCATCGAGGTAGAAGGAGCCCAGCCCGGCGACCTCGGCGACGGCGTATTCCTGCTGGGGGAAGGCCTCGACATAGGCGGCGATTTCTTCGGAATCCCGGAGCAGCTGCGGAGCCAGGCGCTCAGGGGCGGGGAGGGGCTGCGCGGCGGGCTGCGCGGCGGAGAGGGGGGGCAGAGAGGGCTGGGCGTCCACCTGCGGCGTGACACTGGCGATCTGCTCGTGCCCGCCCCGCCAGCGCGGTAGGACCACCAGTACGAGCAGCAGCACCAGGATCACGCTGCCGAACAGCAGGACATAGCTGCGGGTGAGGGCAGCTCGGAGCTGCTTTTCGTCTCCAGGGGATCGTGCCAAGACTCAAGCCTCCAGCGCGCCGGTTGGCGTGGGCCTGAAATAACCTGGAGTGGCTTTCGGGGAGGCGGCTAGGGGCGGGGATTCGGATCCGAGGCCCGCTGGGGGCCCCCTACCTCACCCAGACCCGATCCGTCCCACTCCTGCCAAAGGTCTCCGGGTCGTACATCTCCTCGGCCTTGGCCGGTGGCACGACGAAGCGCCCGGGGGTGGTGGCCGTGGCCACGTAGCTGTACTCGAACACCCCGTCCCACAGGTAGGTGGTGAAGGCCTCGACGCGCTCATCGCGCATGTTCTGGTGCTGGTACCAGGTCCCCCGCCACCACCAGTAGCCGTCCTGGCTCTTGCTGGGGTCCTCGGGCACGCTGCCAGTGACGGCCAGCGCGGGGTTCATGGGCTCCAGCCCTGCGGGTAGCGGATCGACCAGGGCCACGAAGCTGCGGCGGCCGGGCGCCACCATGGTCAGGCGCACGCGCACGCGGGCGCCGGCCCGCATGCTCCAGCTGCCGTCCTCTTGTCGCACCACGTCTTCGGGGTCGTCCACGGGCTCGTAGACGCGCTGCACCGTGAAGCCGTGATCGGCGGGCTCCAGGTCCAGGTCCTTGGGCGCGTAGCGCATGCCCACGCGGTAGTAGAGCCGGCCCTCGCCCTGCTTGGCCAGGGTCAGGTCCTGGGTGGCGCCGGGCTGCAGCCAGTCCATGGGCACGTCGATGCGGGCGCGCTCGGTGCTGTAGCCCTTGAACTCATGCTCGCCGGCGAAGGCCTGGCCCAGCCAGACGCGGACGGCGAAATCGGGCTGCACGGACTCGTAGGTGCGGAAGTAGCGGTCCATGGCCAGCAGCACGAAGGCGTTCTCCTGGGTGGTGGACCAGGCCCCGCGCACGCGATGGCCCAGCAGGCCGCGCACCAGCTTGGGGATGACGTCGTGCTGGGGCGCCACCTCCACCAGGCTGTCCAGGATGATGCCGTCGCTGCGGCGGCTGGAGTGCATCAGCACGTAGTCGTTGGCGTCGCTGTAGCCCCAGTTGAACTGGGCGGCGCCGGCGGTCTCGGAGACGCGGTTTTCCCAGTAGCGCAGGATGGTCCGGACCTGGGCCTGGCTGCCGCGGGCCTGCAGCACGGGCAGGATCCAGGCCTGGGCCTCCAGGGAGATGGCGTCCAGCCCATGGCCGTAGAGCTGGCGGGCCCGGCGCAGGTCGTCGTCGCCGCGCAGGTGCCGCACGTAGACGGAGTAGGCGATGATGCTGCGGCGGGCCTGCTCGGAGTACCACCAGGGGATGTGGTTTTCGATGCGCTTCAGGTACTTCAGAGCCGCCGGCAGCAGGCCCTCGGGCAGCTCGAAGCCCCTGGCTTCGGCGCGCACCAGGGCGTTGCATACGTGCACGGTCAGGTAGGGCTCGTCGGGCATGCCGCCCCAGAAGGAGAAGCCGCCATTGTCGTGCTGGCGGCGGGCCAGGCGCTCCAGGTCCTTGCCGACCGCGGCCTCCAGCTCCGCGGGCGCGGGCAGCTGCTCGGCCTCGAAGGCCTCCAGCACGTCGCGCAGGGCGGCCACGGCCAGCACGCGCGAGGCCAGCTGCTCGGAGCACTCGTAGGGGTACTGCACCAGGTGCAGCAGCGCGTCGGTCAGGGCCTGCAGGGCGGTGGACGAGGTGCTCACTTCTATGCCGCCGAACTGGGGCCACACATCCTCCGGGGCCTGCACGGGCTGCACGGCGGCGCCCTGGTCCAGCTCGCCGTAGGTGGCGAAGGCCTCGGAGGTGGCCGGGGTCCATACCGGGAAGTCGAAGAGGGCGGCGTCGCTGTGGGCGCCGGCCGTGGCCACCACCTGGAAGCGGGCGGTGCCGGCCATGTCGGCGGCGATGGGGAAACGAACCTCGCGGCGGTCGTGGGCCGGGACCAGCAGGCGCCGGCCGGCCTGGCGGGTCTCGGCCTGGGCGAAGGGCAGGTCCACGCTCTCGACCACGCCGGCGTTGGCCATGCGCAGAGCCAGATCCACGCTCAAGGGCTCGTCGGTCTGGTTCTGCACCACCAGGGGCAGCTCGGCGCGGTCGCCGAAGTTGAGGAAGCGCGGCGGCGAAGGCCGCAGCATGAGCGCTTTGCGAGCCGTCAGCGTGGACTCGCCGGCGCCGAACTGCTTGTCGCCGGCCACGGCCACGGCCATGACGCGGTAGCGGGTCAAGGAGTCGGGCAGCTGGATGGGCACCTCGGCATGGCCCTGGGCGTCGGTCTTGACGTGGGGTGCGAACAGGGCCAGGGCGCTGAAGTCCTGGCGCAGGGCGATGGGCTGGGCCGGGCTGCGGTGGTAGGCCGCGGTGGTGGTGGGCATCAGCATGACCGCGTTCATGGCCTTGTCCTCTTCGAGGGCCTTGGTCGCGGTGCTGCGGAACAACTGTCCGCCGCCCGCGCCGAATCCCGAGCCCTTGCCCCCCAGGCCGCCCAACGCCTCGCCGTCGCTGATGTAGCCCAGGGCGCCCAGCTGGGCCGTGACGTCGAAGTGGCCGTTCGCGGCGGCGGAGCCCTGGGGCTGGGCTGCCGGCGCCAGGGCGCTCAGGGGATCGGCCAACACCACCTGTTGCCGCAGGTGGTGCTCCGAGACGCCTGCGTGCTGCGTGGCGTAGAAGATGGAGATGGGATCGGGCAGGGCGTAGCCGGACAGGGCCAGCACGCTCTCGTCGGCCACCACCACGGCCACCTCGCCCGGCACGGGCTGGCCGGCTGCGTCGCGCAGCTGCACGTCGATCACGGTCTCGCCGCCGGGGTCGATGGCCGCTTGTCGCGGCTGGGCCAGCACCTTCAGCGTGCGGTTCAGGGGCGGCACGGACAGACTGACGCTGCCCGAGGCGTAGGCTGCGCGGCGCGCCTTGTCGGGCAGGGGCTGGCCCTGGTCGTCCCTGCGCTCGGCGCTGCCCACCAGGTCCAGCTCGACGTGCACCACAGGGATGTGCGCTTCGGTGATGGGAACGCGCAGCGTGGTGCCAGGGCCCTCGATGCGGATGCGCTCGGCGCTCATCAGGCCGTTGCGGCGCAGGCTGTAGACGCCTTCGGCCGGGCTGAAGGGGGCCTGGACCATGATCTCGGCCACCTCGCCCACCTGGTACTGCTCCTTGTCGGCCACCAGCAGCACCTGCTCCATTTCCACGTTGCGCTGGGGCGGGTTCTTGCCGCCCGAGATCCACAGCTCGTAGACGGCCTCGCTGGGGCGCCCCTCGCTGTCCTCGATGCGGGCGCTGATGCGGTAGCTGCCGCCCTCGGCGGGCGTGAAGCGGCAGGTCTCGGCTTCTTCGGAAGAGGTGAGCGCGCAGTTCTGGGGGGATCTCTCCTGCTGCTGCCAGCTACCGTCGACCAGGCCCCACTGCAGCAGGCTCATGGTGACCTGCACTGGCACCTCGGGGATGGCCTGGCCCTCCAGGTCGGTCACGATGGCCTGGATTTCGACCTCGTCGCCCTTGTCGTAGAAGGCGCGCTCGCTCTTCAGGCCCACGTAGAGGGCGGCGGGGTGCAGCAGCAGGGTCTGGCTGCTGGTCCAGCGCTGGCGGTTGACGTCGATGACGGTGGCCTCGGCCGTGACGCTCATAGGGCGAGGCGGGTGCAGGGCCAGAAAGTCCAGCTTGATGGTATGGCTGCCATCGGGGCCGGTGGCGCCCTGCAGCCGCTCGCTGGACTGGGGTCCGCTGGAGCCGCCCCAGTAGCCCAGCCCGCCCATGCCCCAGCTGCCCAGGCCGCCCCACCAGGAAGACCATGAGCCGAAGCGGTAGTCCTCGCGTCCAGGGGGCGTGAAGCTGCCATCAGTCCAGTGCACGTGCCACTCCACGGGCGCATCGGGCAGCGCGCCGCCGGCGTAGTAGGCGGCATTCGCCGTGACGTAGGCGTGCTCGCCCAGGATGTAGGGGCGCGGGTCCAGGCTGGTGCTGACCTCGAACTCGGGGCGCCGGAACTCCTGGATCTGGAAGGCGTGGTGGTGGGCCGCGCCGGCGTGCTCACCCTCGGCGGCCTCCAGCCGAAGCTGGGCGTGACCCAGGGCCGGTGTGTCGGGGATCTCGAACGCCAGGTCGAAGCCCCCCAGCTCCCCCACCTCGGCGCTGCCCGTGCCCAATTCGTTGCCGTAGGCATCCGTGATGGTCCAGCGCAGGCTCTCCGGGGAGCCCTCGTAGCCCAGCAGATCGCCGCCTGGGGCGCCGTCGAAGCGCCGCAACCAGCCCTTGACGCGCATGCGCTCTCCTGGGCGGTACATCTGGCGGTCGTCGAAGACGAACCAGCGCAGGCTCTGGCCCTGGTCCAGCTCGTGCCAGGATCCGTACTCGTTCCACCAGTCCATGCGCTCGGGCAGCAGGGCCAGATCGTCTCCCTGGCGGGCCAGCAGGGCGTGGGGGCCGGTGCTGTGCTCGTACTTGCCGAGGCGGGCCAGGCCGTCGGGGCCGGTGGTGACCTTCTTGGAATCACCCAGCAGCTGCAGCTGTACGCCCTCCAGCGGGCGGCCGTCCCGCAGAGAGCTGGCCCAGGTCAGCACCTCGTCCTGGTCCACGAAGGCGGTCAGGCCGATCTCGGTGGCCTGCACCCAGGCCAGCACGTCGCTGCGCTGCCAGCGATCCGCGGGCTGAGAGGTGGGCTCCACCCACAGCAGCAGCTGGCCCCGCCCCTCTATCAGCCAGGGAGAGAGGTCGAGGGCGGTCTCCACCAGCTCGTCGGGTTCGTACTCGCTGACCTGGATGGTGGTCTTGGCCAGGCGCTTGGCTGGGGGCTCGTCTTTGAAGTACTGGTCGTAGCGCGCCTCGCGCAGCCACTTGGACACGGCGGGGTAGCTCTTGGGGCCCACCTCGTAGACGCGCAGCTTGAGCTTCTGATGGTTGATGCTGTAGACGGAGAACGCGGGCGGTGCGGCCGGGTCCAGCACCACCAGCTCCTTGCCGGGCCCCTGCAGCTGCTTGTTGGCGCTGCCCACCTTGAAGCTCAGCTTTTTGGCCTTGCCCAGGGTCTGGCCAAAGGCGTCGGGCAGGCTGGCGGGCAGGGTGACAGTGGTGGTGGCGCGCGGCTTCTTGTCTCCGTAGATGGCCAGCGAGTAGCCCTGGGGCACGATGCGCAGGTTCTGAATCTCGGGTTCCACCTGGATGGAGGCGGGATCGAAGCGGGCGTCGTCCAGGGGATTGCTGAAGCTCACCCAGAGCTGGCCGTCCGGCGCGCAGCCGCCCAGGCCGTCCACGCAGCCCTGGTCGTCGACCTTCAGGGGGCCGTAGGTGTAGAAGTCCGTGCGCTGATCGGCCGCGGTGAGCAGGGGACCCTCGGCGCTGGGGGCGCCCTCGGCCACGCTGAGCTGATACCAGGTGTCGGGCTTCAGGGGCTCGGCGGGCTTCAGCAGCAGGGAGCGCCCCGCGGGCCAGTCCTGCACGGTGCGGTGGCGCCAGTCGTCTTCGGGGATCTCGTCGATGCCGGCGAGCTGCAGGGGCACCTCGTGGAAGCCGGTCTTCAGGCTGACGAAGGGCAAGATGGCCTGGGGAAGCACCTGCTGGTCGAAGCCCAGGAAGAGGAAGGGATCCAGCTGATGGGGGCCGTCCTCCGGGAAGAAGCGCTGCACCGTGGGGGGCGGGGTGGCGAAGCTCCAGCTGAGCTCCTCCTCCAGGGCCGTGCCCAGGGCCGAGGTGCTTCCCTTGGGGATCGTGACCTGGTACTCGGTGGCCATGGGGAAGTGGGCGCGGTCGCCTTCTGCGGTCTTGGGCTCGAAGAGCAGGGTGCGCGTGCCCACCCAGCGCCACTGGCCGCGGGGCTCGGGCGTGAGCGTCAGCGGCACGATCTTGGAGGCCTCTTCCTGGGAGGTGACGGCCACCATGGGCTGGGAGAAGGTCACGCTGACGTGCGGCACCATGGACAGCTCGCCCTCGGGGGCGTGGCGCAGCACCGTCAGCCCACCGGGATCCGCCTCGGGCGCCTCTTCTCGCTGGGGAGGTGGAAACTCCAGCTGCACCGTGGCCCCCGCGCGCGGCGGGGGCTGGCTGTCGGGCCGCACGACAAAGGGCTGGCGGTCGCCCGCTTCTTCTTCGAGGGCGGGCAGGCGGTCCAGCAGGGCCTGGGTGCTGTGTTCGTCCAAGGGCTCGGCCGTGCTGGGCGGCGCGGCCTGGCCCGCGGCAGGGGCCGGCGCGGCGGCCTCGCTCAGGCGGATCTTCAAGCCCTGCACCTCGCTGTCCAGCTCCAGCTCGAGGGGCTCGGGTGCCGGAGCCTGGGCGGACGCCAGGGGCTCGAGGGAGTCGTGGACGGCGTTGCAGCTGACCAGGCAGAGCAAGGACGTGACCAGGGCGCTTCGCAAAGGGGACATGGAACCTCCGGCCGGGCTTGGACCCGCACCAACGCGCGGAAGTTCCCAGAGCTTACTCCGATCCGTGGATCCCGGGCGGTTGACACTGCCCATCTTCGTCGTTGCCCTCTCCCGGGCGTGCTGACAGGGGCAGGGCCCTTGATGTACCATGCCGAAGATCTCGAACGCGCACTCGCATCATGGAGGTCTTCCGACGATGCTCTCCCTCTCCTCTTCACGACTCCTCTTCGCGCTGGCGTTCTGCTTCGCGCTCACGGCCTGCGACGACGGTGACAGCGGCAAGAACGGCGACACCGCTCCTCCGGCCGCCACGGACGAAGACGGCGACGGCTTCGACTCCGACGTCGACTGCGACGACACGGACGCCGACATCAACCCCGACGCCAGCGAGGTCTGCGACAAGACGGACAACGACTGCGACGGTGAGATCGACGAGGACGACGCCGCGGACGCCGCCACCTGGTATCCAGACGCCGATGGCGATGGCTACGGCCTGGAAGACCAGTCGACCACGGCCTGCGAGGCGCCTGACGGCCATGTGGAGCAGGCCGGTGACTGCGACGACGAGGACGCGGCGCTCAACCCCGACGCCAGCGAGATCTGTGACGACAACGGCGTGGACGAGGACTGCGACGGCCTGGCGAATGACGAGGACGACTCGCTGGACACCGCCACCGCCACGCGCTTCTACCCGGACGCCGACGCCGATGGCTTCGGCGACCAGGACGCGGAAGGGGAGCTGCTCTGCGATCCCAACCTGGACTACCAGCTGACCGACAACAGCGACTGCGACGACGGCAATCCCGACGTCAACCCGGGCGTCGATGAGGTCTGCGACGACGAGGATCTGGACGAGAACTGTAGCGGCGCCGCCGATGACGACGACCCGGACCTGAACGTCAAGACCGCCTTCGCCTGGTACGCCGATGCCGACGGCGACGGCTACGGGGACCCCGACAGCGAGCTGTCCGCCTGCGACCAGCCCTCCGACTACGTCGAGGACAGCACGGACTGCGACGATGGCGACGCCGAGGTCAACCCCGCGGCCACCGAGATCTGCGACGACGCGGACGCCGACGAGGACTGCGACGCGCGAACGGAAGAGAAAGAGGCGATCACAAGGTGGGACGGCTAGTCGCTGTACTACCCGGACGTCGACGGCGACGGCTACGGCGACGAGCTGGACGGCGGCAGCGCGCAATGCGACGCTTCAAAGGATGCCTTGCTGACCGACAACAGCGACTGCGACGACGGCGAAGCCGGCATCAAACCCGGCGCAACCGAGATCTGCGACGAC
>CAYVQL010000226.1:0-18938 GCA_964454135.1 uncultured Enterobacterales bacterium
GATGCACCATGGCGTCCTCGTCGTCGCAGTCGTCGCCACCGTGCTGCCCGGCGTCGTAGCCGTCCCCGTCCTGGTCGTAGTCCGAGGCCCCGTCGCAGTCGCTGTCCATGCCGTCGTACCAGGCGTCCTCGGCGTCGGGGTTCACCGCGGCGTCCTGGTCGTCGCAGTCCTGGCCGCCGTGCTGGTCCCAGTCGTGGCCGTCGCCGTCCTGGTCGTAGTCCGAGGCCTCGTCGCAGTCCTGGTCCACCCCGTCGTACCAGGTTTCTTCGGCACCGGGATGGATCGTGGCGTCGCTGTCGTCGCAGTCGGTGGCCGTCTCGACCCAGGCCTGCGAGACATCGCAGGATGAGGCGCTCACCTCGGGATTGCCGCGGCCATCTCCGTCGGCGTCTTCGTAGACCGTAGCGCCGTCGCAGGTCTCGTCTCTCTCGTCCAGCTCCTTCAGGCAGGCGCTGGCCAGCACGAGGGGGGCGAAGGACCACAGGGGGACGAAGCGGCGCATGGCGGGCTCCCAGGCTCGGTGCGAACAGCAGTGTATCTCCCCGCGGGCCGGATATCAGCGTCGCGGCGGACCGGCTGCTATGTTGTCGCCATGCCACGCCCCCTTCCCATCCGCATCCTGACCCTGGCGTTCTGGCTCGCCCTGGCAGCACCAGCGGCACAAGCCGGCCGCAAGGCCCGCGCCGCCGAGGCGCGCCTGGCAGAGGCGAGGGAGATCCTGGCCGAACACCCCCTGGTGGACGGCCACAACGACATGCCCTGGCAGCTGAGCAAGCACTTCGGCAACCAGCTGCAGAGAGCGGATTTCCACGACACCACGGGCACCGAGCCCCCCATGCACACCGACATCGCGCGGCTACGCACAGGCGGCGTAGGCGGGGTGTTCTGGTCCATCTGGGTACGACACGAGGAACCCAGCTGCAGCGCCCTTAGCGCCGCCCTGGACAACATCGACACCCTGAAGCGCCTGGTGGCGCGCCACCCCGAGGACATGGAGCTGGCTCTGAGCTCCGAGGACCTGCGCCGCATCCTGGCGGCCGGGCGCGTGGCGTCCATGATCGGCATCGAAGGCGGCTACGTGCTGGACGCCTCGCTGGGGGTGCTGCGCCAGCTCTACGCCCTGGGAGCGCGCTACGTCACCCTGACCCACTGGCGCACCACCCGTTGGTGCGACTCCGCCACCACCGCGCCCGAGCACGACGGGCTCTCCCCCTTCGGCGAAGCGGTGCTACGCGAGATGAACCGCCTTGGCATGCTGGCGGACCTGGCCCACGTCTCGGCCCAGGCCATAGACCAGGCCCTGGACATCAGCCGCGCACCGGTGATCATCTCCCACTCCGGCGCCTTCGCCATCAATCCCCATCCCCGCAACGTGCCCGACGAGCTGCTGCGCAAGCTGGCGGACAAGGGCGGCCTGGTGATGGTGCCGGTGGGCTCCTTCTTCATCTCCGCCGGCATCGCCGAGCGTCACGCTGCCGAAAAGGCCGAGCGCGCCCGCCTGGAGGTGCTGATCCCCGGCGACCCCCAGGAACTTGAGCGCCAAATGCAAGCCTGGGAAGACGAGCACCCCTTCCCCGTGGTTACCGTGGCCGAGGTGGCGGACCACATCGACCACATCCGCGCCGTGGCCGGCGTCGAGCACGTGGGCATCGGCTCCGATTTCGACGGCGTGCGCCAGCTGCCCCGGGGCCTGCAGCACGTGGGCGACTTCCCCAACCTGGTGGCCGAGCTGCTACGCCGTAGCTGGACGCGCGACGAGCTGGCCCTGCTGCTCAACGGCAACATCCTGCGGGTGATGGAGTCGGCGGAGCAGGTGGCGGAGCAGCTGCAGCGCTCCGAGCCCCCCGGTGAGCTGCGCCTCGAGCAAGGCGAGGAGCCCAAAGAGAAGGACTGAACCGCAACGGCACCGAACAGAAAACGCCGATCATGCCGACAGTTCGAGGAGCTTCCGTGGCGCTGTTTCAGGGCTGCGCAAGCAGCCCTGCGCCGCTCATCAAGCGGCGAAGACGGGGGGGAGAGGCGGTGCCCCGCCGGGGCGGCCTCCCGCTGGGATAGGGGGGGAAGAATCTGTCTTCCCCCCAAAAAATCAGTGCCGGCGATGCAGCCGGCGGTTGCGCCAGACCGGGCTCTTGCCCTGATAGACGTCCTGCAGGGTGTCTCTCCACTCCTGATCGCTCATCTCGCCGCGCAGCACGTGGCAGGCCCAGCAGACGATCCGCAGCCGCGCGCCAGCCGCCGTCTCGGCAGCCCAGCCCGCGGGGCGCTCGCAGCCGTGCAGGTCCCGTCGCAGCAGGCGCCGGCAGAAGGCGCAGCGTCCATCACCGGTCTCCCATGCGAGGGACACCTGATCGTCGAGGGATGGGGACATCGGGACCCTGGACGGCACGGGAGACGGGGAGGGCATCTTCAGTTTGGCATCCACAGCACGCGGATCTGAAAAATCGCGGTCAAGCGCAGGAAAAGGAATGGTGAAGGCAGGTGCGCCCCTCCCGACGCCCTTCGTGGTATCATCCCGCTCCGCGATGTCGAAGGGAGCATCGATGAGCCAGCTACTGCTGCAACTCGAGCGGTCCGGCCACCCCCACACGATCGCACTGGGCAACCTCACCACGCTCGGCCGGGGGGCTGACAACGACATCGTCCTGGACGCCCGCGAGGTATCCGGCCGCCACGCCGTGGTGGAGCGCCACGGGGACACCTGGATCCTGCGGGATCTGCGCTCCCGGAACGGCACCTGGCTCAACGGCAAGCGCATCAGCGAAGCGGTCCTGCAAGCCGGCGACAGGCTGCAGATCGCCACGGTGAAGCTGCAGGTGGTGGCCCAACAGCCCATGGGCCGCAAGAGCGTCGCCGTGGAGGTGGTGGGCTCCGTCTTCGGCGAGCAGATCCGCTCCGTGATCCAGACCCTGCCCAAGGGGGGCTTCAAGCCTGCGTCGGAGTTCGCCGACATGGAGCACCTGAAGGCGGACTACGAGAAGCTGCGCATCGCCCACGAGCTGACCCTGGAGCTGGGCGTCGAGCGTCGGCCAGGGGAGCTGCTGGGCAAGGCGCTGGACTACACCTCGCGGGTGCTCACCATCGACCACGGAGCCGCCCTGCTGGAGGACGTCAAGACGGGCAGTTGGAAGACCATCGCCGTCAAGAACATGGAGGGGCAGCCGGTCAAGGTGATGCTCTCTCGCACCGTGCTGCGCCGCGTCAAGGAGCAAGGGCACGCCCTGCTGGTCAACGACACCAGCCTGGACGCCTCCCTGGCGCAGGCCGACTCGATCCAGGCGGGCAGCCTGCGCTCGGTGCTGGCGGCGCCCCTCTGGGTGCGCGATACCGTCAGGGGCATGCTCTTCTTCGACAATCGATCCCACGCCACGGCCTTCCAGCAGGAAGACCTGGACCTGGTCACGGGCATCGCCGCCCAGACTTCCCTGGCGCTGGAGCGCAGCGAGCTGCTGCTGGAGAACAAGCACAGCGCCGAAAAAAGGGCCTTCCTGTCGCGCTTTCTCTCGCCCGCGCTGGTGAAGGATGTGGAGAAGGGGCACCTGGAGCTGGCCATCGAAGCGCAGCGCCGACCCCTGGTGGTGCTCTTCGCCGACATGCGCGGCTTCACCAGCTTCACCGAGCGCCAGGGGCCCGAGCGCACGGTGGCCCTGTTGAACGAGCTCTTCCGGCGGCTGGAGAAGGTGATCTACGACCGTGGTGGCATGCTGGACAAGTTCGTAGGAGACGCCCTGATGGCCACCTGGGGCTATCCATCCTGGCGCCCCGAGCATCCCTTCGAGGCCGTCCGCTGCGCCATGCAAATGCAGCAGCAGGTGGCCGATCTGAGCGCCTACCGCCAGGCAGAAGGCAAGGAACCCGTGGGCTTCGGCATCGCATTGCACTACGGCGAGGCCGTGGTGGGCTGTATCGGATCGAGCAGGCGCATGGACTTCACGGCCAACGGCGACACCGTCAACACCACGGCCCGCATGAGCGGCCTGGCGGGCCCGGGCGAGGTGCTGGTGTCCAGCGAGCTGTCCCAGCTGCTGGAGGGCCGCTACGCCCTCGAGCCCCGGGAACCGGTCATGGTCAAGGGGCGCTCAAAGCCGGCGACGCCCTGCCTGGTGGTGCCGCCCGAAGCCCCGTCCTGAGGGCCTCGGATCAACGCCGCGCCATCTGGCCCTCGCCCACCAGCTCGGCCGCCCGCTCCACCAGCTCCAGCAGCTCGCCGTCCTCGGCGTGGCCGGGCCGCAAGGCGTCCCGCACCACGGCCGCCACCTGCCGGTAGCCGACCTCTTCCATGTACTGCGAGCCGCGCAGCTTGTCGGCGAAGCCCGCTGCGCCTGTGGCCAGGCGGTAGTCCCGCGAAGTGCCGGCGAACTCGTCGCGCAGGGACGAACGCGTCAGCGACGTGAACCACTCCGAGGCCGCCGCGTCCTTGCCGGGCGGCTTGGCCCGCAGGCGCACGGTGGCCAGGTGCTCGCCGGCGTCGTCCCGCAGCAGCAAGTCGTACAAAGCCGTGACACGGTGTCCCGAGCCCACCTCACCGGCATCCACGGCATCGTTGCGGAAGTCGCGGTCGGCCACGTCGCGGTTCTCGTAGCCCACCAGGCGATAGGCCAGCACCGCCTGGGGATCGAACTCCACCTGGATCTTCACGTCCCGGGCGATGGTGCGGATGGTGCCGGCAAGGTCCTTGCCGAAGACCTTCTCGGCCTCGGCCATGCTGTCGCAGTAGTGGTAGTTGCCGTCGCCCTTGTCGGCCAGCTGCTCCATCAGGGTGTCCTTGTAGTTGCCCGTGCCGAAGCCGATGGTGCTCAAGGTGATGCCCTGGCCGGCGTGCTGGGCGATGGTCTTCAGGATGCCCTGGTGGCTGGCGGGTCCCACGTTGGCGTCGCCGTCCGACAGCACCACCACGCGGTTCTCGGCCCCCTCCACATAGGCCTGGGCGGCCATCTCGTAGGCCAGATCGATGCCCGAGTTCATGGCCGTGGAGCCGCCCGCGCCCAGGCTGTCGATGGCCCGGTAGATGCGCGAGCGCTTGGTGGTGGGCGTGGGCGCCAGCACGCGCCGCACGCGGCCGGCGTAGGTGGCGATGGCCACCGAGTCCTCCACGCCCAGCTGCCCCACCAGGAACTCCAGGGCCTCCTTGGCCAGGGGCAGCTTATCGGCGCTGGACATGGAACCGGACACGTCCACCAGGAAGGTGAGCCGCACCGGGGGCCGCTGCTGGCCCAGCTGCTCGCGCCCCTTGACCCCCACCCGCAGCAGGTGGTGACCCGGCTGGTAGGGGCTGGGTGCGGCCTCCATGTGCACGGCGAAGGGCCGCTCGTCCCGCGGGGACGGGTAGTCGTAGGAGAAGTAGTTGACGAACTCCTCTACGCGCACGGCCCCGGCCGGGGGCAGGTAGCCGGACTGCAGCTTGCGCCGGGCGATGGCGTAGCTGGCCGTGTCCACGTCGATGGCGAAGGTGGAGAGCGCGTCCTCCTCGGTCAGGGTCATGCGGTTGACGCCGTGGTTGGTGTACTGCTCGCTGCCCACGGGGCTGCGGGCGCGCTCGGCGCGGCGGCGATCCCGGGCGCCCGCAACCTCAGCGCGGGCGCCGACGCTGACGCTGCCACGGACGCTATTGAGCTCGCCGCGCTGCCCGAAGGTCCCGCCCCCCTTGCCGTAGCCCGAGGTGCCGGAGCCGCGGCCCTTGATGCCCAGCCCGCCGACGACTCCCGCCGTACCGCCGCCGCCCAGGCCGGAGCCGCGCTTGCCCAGCCCGCCGGAGCCCACCTGCACGCCCTGGTGCCGATCAGACCGCCAATGCCGCCCACGAGCTGATCGTCCAGCGAGGAGCTGCCCACGAGGCCCTCCAGCTCGCTGCCATCCCGCACGGCGCCCAGCACTCCGGCCGACTCGGCCACCTCCTTGTCCAAGGCCCTCTCCTCGGCGCTACGGGGTTCGCTCGACTGCGCACCCTCACGCTGCTCAGTGCGGCTGCCCTCGCCCGCATCGGCAGCCGGCGGCACGTACTCCGGCTCGGGCGCCTCCAGCTTCAGCTCGACATAGCGGTCGGCGATGACGAGGACCTCGGTGTCCTCCAGCAGCGGACGCTCCGGGATGGCGCCCAGGCCACCCAGCAGCCAGCTGGCGCTGACAGCGCCCAGGGTCGTCACACCCAGCAGAGCGATCAGAGGAGAGATACGGGGAACGCGGTTTTTCATGGGATTGCCTTTCTTGGACTTGGTGCCTGCTCGCACCAGTCCCCGACCACGGCCCACGGAGAACGGTTCGCAAAAGGCTCGTCAAGCCGCCAGCAGGCGGTCCATAGACAGCCCTGGGAATGCAGTTAAGGATGCGCTGTCCTACTTGGCAGCAATCGGCCGACCATGTCCTTCGTCCAGATCGAGTTCCTCTGGCTGTTCGTCTTGGTCTTCGCCCTCTACTGGCTGCTCCGCCGCAGGAACTGGCAGAACCTGCTGCTGATCGGCGTCAGCTTCGTGTTCTACGGTTGGGTGCATCCCTGGTTCTGCATCCTTCTCGCGGCTTCGTCCGTGCTCGACTACAACGTGGGCCGTCTCCTGGTCCGCTTTCCGCAGCGCAAGAGATGGTTGCTCACGGCGAGCCTGGCCGGCAACCTGGGCATGCTCGGCTACTTCAAGTATGCCAATTTCTTCATGGAGAACGTCGCCGCGGCACTGGAGACGATAGGCCTGCAGCCGAACATGGGCTCGCTGCAGGTCATCCTCCCGGTGGGGATCTCCTTCTACACTTTCCAAACCCTGAGCTACACCATCGACGTCTACCGCGGGAAGCTGCGGCCACGAGACAGCTTCCTCGACTACCTGGTCTTCGTGACCCTGTTCTGCCAGTTGGTCGCCGGTCCCGTGGAGCGCGCCAGCAACATGCTCCCCCAGATAGAGCGCGAGCGGGAGCTGCGTTGGGAGAAGCTCTGGTCAGGATTGGGCTTGGCGCTCTGGGGAGGAGCCAAGAAGATGGCCGTGGCGGACACCATCGCTCCCTACGTCGACGCGGTCTTCGTCCACAGCGCTCCGACGAAGCTGATGATCGCAGGGGCCACCCTGGGCTTCGCCATCCAGATCCTGGCCGATTTCTCCGGGTATACCGACATGGCCCGCGGCACCGCGCGCATGCTCGGCTTCGAGCTGATGGTCAACTTCAAGCACCCCTACCTGGCCACGAGTCCGTCGGACTTCTGGCGTCGCTGGCACATCTCCTTCTCGTCCTGGATCCGCGACTACCTCTACATCCCGCTCGGGGGCTCGCGCGGTGGGAGGTTGAACACGGCCAAGGCCACCTTCGGCGCCCTCCTCTTGAGCGGCCTCTGGCACGGGGCTTCGTGGACCTTCGTGCTGTGGGGGGCCTATCACGCCGTGTTGATCTCGGTCTATCGCGCCGTCACACCGCGCATCCCCGCGGTCCTGCGCCGCTCCATGGCGGGTCACGCCCTGGCGGTCGCGCTGATGTTCTTCTTCAGTTGCGCGGGTTGGCTGATCTTCCGCGAGACACACATGCACCGTCTGCAGCACTACCTCATCGCTGCCCCCTGGGTGGGATCCCAGGACCAGCTGATCGCCGCCACGGTGATGCTGGCCGTCGCCATAGGCAGCGCGGCACCCCTCGTCGCCGGGCTGCTGTTGGAGCGCAGCCTCCTGCCCCGCGTGCGCAATACGCCCTGGATGATGCCCTGCAGGACGTTGGCCTGGACCGGCTGCGCCCTGCTGATGTTCACCTTCACGCGCGTCACCACCGCCGACTTCATCTACTTCGCCTTCTGATATGCCCCCTACTGCCTCCAGATCCGCGCGCATCGCCGCTACGCTGCTGGCCATCTTGCTGCCGGTGGTCCTGGTGTGGGCCTGGCTCTGGGCCATAGCGCCGGCACAGGAAGGACAGCTGAACGAATACGCCCAGGGGATCCGGACGGAAATGGAAGACTGCGAGCAGGAGGTGCTCTTGGTGGGCAGCTCGTTGGTGGGCCGTGGCGTGGACGAGGCAGAGCTGGCCCGCGCCTTCCAGATGGAGGAAGAGCAGGTTCACACGCTCTGGCGCTCGGCCACGCTGCCCCCCCACTGGTATCTGATGCTGAAGAACCATGTCTTCTCCCAGGGATGCAAGCCACGCGTGGTGATCATCGCCTCCACCATGCGCCGCTTCCACCAGTGGTGGCTGGCCACGGATGGGCACCAGACCAGGCTCACGGAGCTGCTGGGCGAATACGATCCCGTCGTGGCCACCAAGGTCTACGGCAGGGAGCAAGCCGATAGCACCCTCGGCCTGCTGCGTTCGCGCCGCTCCCAGTTCCGCGACGCCCTGCTGGACCGCTACAAGGCCTGGGTGGTGGCTCTGCTCTTCGCTCCGCCGGGTCCTGGGCGCCTGCAGGACGGAGCGTCGCTGGCCGAGGAAGCGCTGACCAGGGTCTTTGCTGCAGAAGAAGCGAAGGACATGAGCCTCTACCAGCGCGTGGTCCCCATCGTGGAGACCGTACTGGATCGAGATGCCCGTCAGGACCAGAGCCTGGACCTGGAGCGCTCCCTGGTTCCGGATCTGGCGGAGCTCGTCGAGCGACAGGGCAGCCGACTGATCCTGGTACAGCTGCCCGTGGCTCCGTCCAGGAGCGAATACCATCGCGCCGAGCCGGCACTGGAGCGCGCGCTGATCCGGCGGCTGAACGAGCGAGGCGTGGGCTACGTGGACTTGAGCCAGCTGCCGCTCCAGCGCAAGCACTTCCTCGATCTGGCCCACCTGGGGGAGGAGGGCCGCAAGCTGGCCACAGACGCGCTGGTGGAGGTGCTACGCGAGCGGCGCTACCTGTCCACGGAGCCGCTGCAGCCATTGGAGATCGGCCTGGGCCTGCTCCCCGCACCGCAGCTGCGGCGCACCGGATCGCCGCCCCAGTTGCCACGACCCGAGCCCAAGGCCGACAAGGGTTGTACCTGGTCGCTGCGGCTGAAGGAGTTCGGCTTTCTGTCCGCCGCGGGCCTGAACCGGGCTGGCATCGGCCGGGCCACGCCCGTACGGGTGGCGCTGGATGGGCAACCGCTGGCGCCTTTCGGCAACCTGCGCAAGCTGCGGGACGACTGCGGTGGGGGATCGACCTTTCCCAACAACAGCATCTTCTTCGCCCCTGCGGTGGCCAGTGAGCAGCCGCCCGACGCAGCGCCGGCCTTGAGTGCCGAGTTCCCCATGGACTCACCCAGCGGGGCCGTCTTCTGGCTATACCCGGGGACCACCATAGCTGTGGAATACCCGGAAACCGAGACGCTCCTTGGACAGGAGATCACGGTCTCGGTGGCCATCGTCCCCGTTGGGCCAGGTGAAGAACGCCCGCAGCTACTGGCGGCCGGGATGAAGATCCCCCTCCTCGAGCGGGGTGAGTTGCTGGTGGCCCAGCAGCAGATCACGCTGTCCTCCGAAGCGCTGAACTTGCAGCTCATCTCCCCAGAAGAAGCTCCCTATGCGCTGCTCGAGAGCCTGCAGCTGGCCAGCGACGGAAGCGTTCGCCAAGTGGTGGGCGAGGGCTACGAAGAAGCGGGGCGCGTAGTTGTGCAGGCCTTGAACAGGACAGGGCGCTACGCGCCGCAGGTCGAGGCGCCCCCCAGCGTCCCCGCGGGTCCCCACACCATCAAGCGCGCGAGCAAGATCGACGGCGTCGGGCGACTGCATGTTCCGGAGCTGGAGTTCATCGCCGACAACGAGGTGCGAGCGGCTACGTTGCGCCGCGCTTCACCCCTGCGGATCGCTGAGGACGGCGTACCGCTGCCGACACCCAACGCTCCCTGCTACCAGGTCAACCACAGCCAGGAAGGCCGCTACTGCCACCTTCGGGATCGCCTGCTGCTCACCTCCGCGGATGGCAGCGCGCCCTACGAAAACGGCCGGATCTACAGCCTGTCCTTCGCCGAGGATCGCTTCGTCCAGGGCGGCTGGTGGATCTACCCCCAAGACCGCATGGTCGTAGAGCTGCCGTCCTGGCGCACGGTCCTGCTGGGAGAGACGCTCCATCGCATCGAGCTGGAGATCTTCGCCTTCGCCCCCCCGGCTTCCGCTGAGACGCCCCTGCAGCTGGCGCTGGGCATGGGCGACGAGGTGCGATTGACAGCCGCCATCATGCCATCCGAGCTGGACGAGGGGCGCTGGTCCCTGGACTGCGATCCCCCCATCGATCCACGGAACGGTGAGCTATCGATCACGTTGAGAAACCCTGACGACAGCAGGTACTGGTGGCTGAAAACGCTGAGCCTGGTAAGGGATCGAAGGCTCGCGGGATCCCGGCACGCAGACCGGCCCGATGCCCAGCAATGAGGCCTCTTCTGCTCCGGGCGCATCGACCTGAGGCCTGGACCTTCCCGAGATACGGAGACGCAGGAACCTCTCGGGAGAAGGCGTTCGGCGGCAGCGGAGCTCCGCCATGGCGCCCAGAGCCGTCACGCCTGCCCGTGCGTTCAGGACACAGAAACGGGAGAGCAGGATCAGCTGGTCAACCTGTTCTCCTGGCCTTGCCGCTCCATCAGCTCCAGCTCGAAGTCCGTGCGCGCCCAGGCAATGAGCTGGTTCGGATCGGAGGTGTCCACGTATTCGGGAATCTGCTCCAGGCGCGCCAGACGCAGCTTCTCGGCCACCTCCAGCTTGCGCAGCTCCAGCTCGCGCTCCTTGAGCCGGAACTGGGCGCGCAAGGTCCAAGCCACCAGGGGGAAGCCGACGATCACGGCCAGGGGAACCGTGATCATGGTGGTGAGACCGAGAAAGACGGAGAGCGCGATGATGGCATCGACCATGGGAGAACCTCGGACAGGGGTTCTCCGGGGTACGGCGCGGCAGGGAGCTTTGTTTCAGCCCCTACTCCACCCCCCAGGCGCTGCGCACCTGAGCGCTGCGCCCCGCCACCCAATCGTACATGACGTCCTGGTAGTAGGTGATGTAGGAATCTGGCGTCTCACGCCGCGGATCCGACCAGTAGGCCTCGTGGATCAGGGCCATGGCCTGATCCAGCTCCGAGACCAGTTCCAGGGCGTCGATCTCGTCGCAGATCTGATCGATGTTGACCACCAGGTCACCGCGGCAGCTCGTGTCGGTCAGGCAGGTCTCCGAGAGCTCGCCCACCGCGTACCAGGCGCTCGAAGAGCTCATGAAGGTGTAGTGCATGTCCCAGGGCAGCAGGCGCACCAGGTCCTGGTCGGGCTCGAACCAGGCGTAGAAGTTGTTGGAGTTGTTGCTGTAGCCGTCCACGTGGCCGATCCAGAACTCCGTGCCCCAGTAGCGCTGGTGATGGGTCCAGTCCACGACCTGGCCTGTCAGCTCGTAGAAATCCGGGTGGTAGGTCCAGGTGGCCAGGGCCTCGGTGACCCCGTAGACGTCGCAGAGCCCCACCTCCTCGCCGGCCTGCAGCGTGAAGTGGTCCTGCGACTCGACGATGAAGTCCACCAGCAGGTAGCTGTAGTCGGAGTAGACGACGTAGTCGGCCTCGTAGAGGTTGCCGCCGTGCAGGTGCAGGTCGTCGAACACGCCGTCGTAGTTCTCGATCCAGTTGTAGAGCCCGTAGTCCTCGCCGTTGATGGTCACCTGGGCGTAGGCCGTGCGCGGCGCCGGGATGCCCATGGCGTTGAAGATCATATAGGCCATGTGCTCCTGCACGCCTGGGTAGTCGTAGATCATGTTGTTGAAGGTGAACTTCTTCAGGCCGTAGAAGTCCTGGTCCCGGTACAGGTTGATGTCCACTTTTAGGGAGGGCTTACCCGACAGTCCCCGATAGGATCCCCAGCGCCCCTTCAGGCGCACGCCCACCTCCTCTATGAACTCACCGTCGACCGTGATGTCGCCCACCACGTAGTCGTAGGGCATGTCCCAGGTGTAGCTGCTGGGCCACATGGCCAGCTCGTCCCAGCTCTCCTGGGGCAGCTGGATCTCCACGCTATGCACCCGGTCCAGGGTGAAGATCCAGGCGGACTCGTCTGTCGCCTTCTGCGGCGGGCCGTCGCCGATGGACTCGGTGCCTGTGTCGCCACCGGAAGGTCGCGTGTCGGGTGGCGCTTCTCCGGGGTCGCCGCTGTCATGCGGCGCAGGGCCGATGGAGGGCGCCTGGCAGGCGGCGGCAAGGAACCCGCAGAGGCCGAGCGGCAGGTGTGGCAAACGCGGAGGCATACCTCAGGCTAGCACGGGGCGTCGAATTCAGCCGCCTCCCAGGTTTGCCAGGTAGGTCTCGATGCGCCCATTGGCGCCCCCGGCCTCGCCGTCGTAGAACATATTGGCCACGGGCACGCCCTCTTCGGCCTCGATGCGCTGCAGCACGCCGCTGGTGATAGCCCCCGGCATGCAGCCGAAGGGCGCGCAGTTGACCACCAGGTCGGCTCCCTGCTCCATGAAGGTCACGGCCCGGCCCAGGGTGAGGATGGTCTCGCCCACGAAGTCCAACGGCACGTAGCGCTCGCCCGCAGCGATGGTCTCGGCCAGGGGCGGCTCGTGCCGCTCGTCCAGCAGGGGCGAGGCCAGCTTCATCCAGCGCGCTTCATCGCGGGCCAGGAAGCCGTTGCGCAGGATCGCGCCCAGGCGAGCCTTGAAGCCCGCCTTGGAGTTGCCCATGCCGCGCCGGTCCAGCAGCCCGATGTAGAGCACCCACTCGGTGATGGGCGCCAACCAGGCCTCACCCCCGGCCCGCTCGATGCAGCGCACCACGTCCTGGTTGGTGAAGCGGTTGGCCCGCACGTAGATTTCGCCCACGATGCCCACCAAGGGCTTGCGCCCCGGCCGGCGCGGGATGGCGGCGAAGTGCTCGTGGGCGGCCTCGACCAGCGGCTCCAGGGGCTCACCCCCCTCGATGGCCGCAGCCAGGCGCTCGGTCCAGCGCGAAAAGGCCAGCTCGGCATCGCCCGCGTGGCGCTCGTAGGGTGTCACGCGACAGCGCAGCTTGAAGAGCAGGTCTCCCAGCACCAGGCCGGTCCACATGCGCCGCCGGCCAGCCGCGTCCAGACCGTCGTAGTTGTTGCTGGACGACCAGGAGACGACGTGCACCGGATCCCAGCCGCGCTCGTCCAGCAGCAGGCGATCCAGGGTGCAGTACTGGCCGAAGCGGCAGGGGCCCGAAGCGGTGGGCATGAACAGAGCGTGCTTGCCCGGCCCGCCGCCCTCCCGCTCGGCAGCCTCCAGGAAGGCGCCCAGGGTGGCCGGACAGGGCAGGCACTCGCCGCCCCGGGTGCTGGTGCGGCCCTTCAAGAATGCCTCCTCCGTCTCCGCAGGCATGGCCCGGGCCTGGATGCCGCTGACCCGGATGGCCGCCGCGGCCAGGGTCGGCGAGGCCTCGTGCATGGGGGGAATCCACAAGGTGCTGCCCTTGAGGTCCCTGCCGTTGGCTTGGCGCGACCGCAGCTGGAAGCTGGGCGCCGTGGCATTGGGATTGGCCGCGATGACGTCGGAGAAGGCCTCCAGGCGCGTCAGGTAGCCGGCGTCGGCGCCGTGCTCGTCCAGCTCCAGCACCAGCATGGGCTTGCGGCCCATGATGCGCTCCACGTAGGTCCAGATGAAGGAATCCGGTCCGCAGGAGAAGTTGGTGAAGCCCACGGCGTAGAGCCGCGGCGAGCGCGCCACGTAGCTGGCGGCCTCCAGGATGTGGCGGCCGAAGTTCCAGAACATATTGGAGAACTCCGCCGCCACGGGCTCCTCGTCCAGGGGCAGCAGCTCCATGGGCAGCGCAGTCAGGCCCAGGCGGGCGATCTTCTCGGGCAGGGCCAGGTTGGCCCCGGCGTCGTAGACGTTGTAGGGCCGACCCAGTACCACCACCGCCGGCTGGCCGCTCTCCTCCAGCTCCGCCAGGCTGCGCCGGCCCAGCTCGGCCAGCTGCTCCTCGTAGTCGCGCTGCGCCCCTAAGGCGAGCGTCCAGGCCTCCCGCAGCTGCCGGCGCCCGGCGCCCAGCTGGGATCCCAGCTCGGGCCGCAGGCGCCGCGCCGCGCGTCCAGCATCCCAGCGTAGGTCCACGGTGGGCTTGAGCAGGCGCTTCAAGGGCTGCCCCCGCAGCTCGGCGGCCGCCTCCAGCATGGCCGGCAGCCCGATGTTGTAGGGGCAGAACCAGGAGCCCTGGGTCTTGGACTGCTCCTGAGCCGAGATCATATAGGGCACGAAGAGCAGCGCATCGGGCCCCAGCTCCTCGCGCAGCGCCCGCAGGTGGCCGTGGGCCAGCTTGACGGGGAAGCAGTAGTCGGCCCCCACCCAGTCCGAGGCGCCACGCACCACCTCGGGATCGGTAGGGCGAGACAGCTGCAGGCGGAAGCCCAGCGCCCCGAAGAAGCGCCGCCAGAATGGGGTGTAGGAGAAGCCCAGCAGGGCGCGGGGCATGAACACCCGCGGTGCGTCCTTGGGCAGGGCCGTACGGCCGGCCTGGCGCCAGATCCTGTCGCGCGCCCTGAAGGCCGCGAAGGCGCGGTTGGGGCGCACGCGGGCCTCCTCGGGCTCGCGGCCGCAGAGATAGCCCCAGGAGGGCCTCTCCTGTAGGCCCTGCACCTCTGCATGGGTGATGGCACAGCGGTTGGTGCAGAGCTCGCAGACCGAGCTGCTCAACCGTACGCGGGCGTCGGCGAATTCCACGCCCACGAAGCTGCTGACGCTGCCCGTCTCCAGCTGCTGGCGGCGGGTCAGCATGGCCACGCCCCAGCTGCCCATCACGTGGGCGTAGGGAGAGACCACCACCTCCACGTCCAGCAGGTTCTCGAAGGCAGCCACCAGGGCCTGGTTGCGCGCCGTGGCGCCCTGGAAGAAGACCCGCTGACGGGAGCGGGGCCGGTGGCCCACCACCTTGCTCAGGTAGTTCTGCACCACCGAGTAGACCACCGCGCCCATCACCTCCCGCGGGGTGAAGCCCTTGCGCAGCAGGTGGCGAGCGTCCTGCTCCATGAAGACCGTGCAGCGGTCCGAGGTGACCGGCGGCTCGACGCCCAGCAACCGCTCCCCCAGGGTATGCAGCTCGAAGCCCAGCTTGCGGGACAGCTCCTCCACGAAGGACCCCGTGCCCGCCGCGCAGACGTAGTTCATGTTGGCGTCGTGCAGCCGGCCGTCCACGGCGTGGATGTACTTGGCGTCCTGGCCGCCGATTTCGAAGATGGTGTCGATCTCCGCGTCCACGGCCATGGCACCGGTGACGTGGGCCGTGATCTCGTTGGCCACGCGATCGGCGCCGATGACAGCCCCAACCAACTTGCGACCTGAGCCCGTGGTGCCCGCGCCGGTGATCTCCAGCTGCGCGCCCCGCTGCTGGGCCAGCTGCCGCAGCGCGGCCAGCAGCAGCTTGGTGGCGCCGATGGGATCGCCGGCCGTCTTGCGGTACAGGTCCAGCAGGATCCGCTCCTGCTCGTCCATCAGCACGGCCTTGGTGGAGGTGGATCCGATGTCGACGCCCAGGGTGCCTCGCAGCTGGCCATCGGCTGGCCAGCGGGAGATGCGCAGCTCGGTGCCGTGCTCGTCGATCCACTCCTCCTGCACCTGGAAAGAGGGGTAGTCGCTGCGGCTCAGGACCAGGGCGGGCCGCCGGGCGGCGGCCTCCCCGTTCTCGGCCGGGCTGGCCAGCTCGCCCAGGCTGATGGGCGCCGCCAGCTCGCTGGCCCCCAAAGCGGCGCCCAGGGCCGTGCAGCTCTCGGGGCACTCGGGAACCCACAGCTCCACGCCCAGCTCGGCCCGCAAGGCTCGCACCACCTCGGGATTCAGGGCCACGCCGCCCACCAGGGCCACCGGCGGCTCGGGCGCCCGGCCCTTGAAGAGGGTCATCAGCATGGTGCGCGCCAGGCCGCGGCAGAGCCCGGCCCACATCTCGGCCTTGCCGTAGCCCTCCTGCTGCCGGTGGATGAGGTCGGACTTGGCGAAGACGGCACAGCGCGCCGCGATGTCCGGAGGATCTTCCACCACGGGCAGCGCAGCCATGTCCTGGTGCCGGATGCCCAGCCGCTCGGCCTGCTCGTCCAGGAAAGAGCCCGTTCCCGCGGCGCAGAGGGTGTTGCTCTGGTAGCCGGCGAAGCTGCCGTCTTCCTTCAGGCGCAGCAGCGAGAGCGAGGCGCCACCCGCATCGATCACCTGGCGCACGCCTGGCAGGACGGCGGCGGCCCCGCGCAGGGTGGCGCCCGCCTCGTCGCTCACCGCGATCCCCAGCGCACGGGCCACGGGCTCGGCCTGGGATCCCACCAGGCCCAGCCTCGCGGGCCGCCGGTCGCCCAGCAGCCGCTGTAGCAGCTCGCGGGTGGCGACCAGCACCTCTCCGTGGTGTGGGGCGCTCTCCTGCGCCAGGAGCGTGGCGTCATCATCGATGAGCACGGCATGCACAGCCAGCGCGCCGATGTCCAGTCCGAGTCGGGGGCCCATGGCTTCCTCCTGCGTCCCTGACTGATAAGTTAGTCTAACTAACTTGTTAGTGAGGGCAAGCCAGCTCACGACTGCGGGAAGAGCGGCGGCGAAACACGCCGTCTCAAGACCCCATGCCCGCGCTTTGCCGTAGACGACGCGGTGAGCTGCACGCTACGCTGCAGCCGATCACCTCAGCACCCGAGGGTCCCATGCAGCGCAGCCCCTTGCTTCTCCTGGCCCTGACGCTCCTCTTCTCATGCGACGACAAGGAAGACAGCGGCGAGCCGCCAGAGGCCGACACCGACGCCGACGCCGACAGCGACACCGACAGCGATGCGGACGCCGACAGCGACGCGGACACGGACGCCGACAGCGACGCGGACAGCGACACCGACGCGGATGCCGACACCGACACCGACGCCGACGTCGATACGGCCCTCGTCTTCGGCTACACGCTGCTGGAGGGCAGCCTGCCCACGGGCGGCGTCGAGGTGTTCGCCTATTCGGGGGCCAGCAACGACGTCACGACGTTCTCCGACGGCACGGGCCACTACGAGCTCGAGCTGGAGCCTGGGCGCTACAACCTCGAGGCCTCCTACGACAGCAACGGCGACGGCTACGACGACTACTACGGCACCGCCTACCTCGACAAGCTGCAGGCGGGCGACGAGCTGGAGGTGGATCTGGACCTCTGGGGCGACACCGTGGACGCCCCCTACGTCTACCTCTACCCAACGCGTCCGCGACAGGTGCAGGTCCTCCTCGACCTGCCCGAGGACGTCGTGCTGCAGGCCTCGGATCCCGCCTATGGCGATGGCTGGACCGTCTGGGCCGAGCCGGACGGACGCCTGGACGGGCGCTGGAACTTCCTCTTCTACGAGTCCAGCACCTTCGGCCCCTACGACGAGGAGCGAGGCTGGTCGGTCCCCGAGGCGCTGATCTTCCCCTGGTTCCGCGCGAACCTGCCCCTGATGGGCCTGAACCAGGCCGAGGTGGAGGACTTCTTGGACTACTGGTCATTTGAGCTGCCCTTCGCGCCCTGCTACCACGTCTTTCCCCAGGGCCTGGACGTGATCGAGGGGAATATGGGCCTGGACATCTCACCAGCGCCCCATCGGCTGCTGCGGCTGTGGCTCTACGTGCAGGGCGACGCCAGCTGCTACGCGCTGCCCAGCCCGGAGCTGGCGCCCTTCACGCGCCAGGGCTTCAGCGCCGTGGAGTGGGGCGTGATCCTGGACGCCGCCTCGTTCCACAACCACTGAGCAAAGAGCCGCTGAAAGAGCACCGGAAACCCGATTTCGCATCAAGGAACGCCCCAGGGATACCGACGGGGATGCCGCAAAGCCATCGCTCCGAGGTATCCATGACACGCACCCTGAAGCTCTCTCTGCTCTTGACCCTGACCCTGGCTGCGGCCTCCTGCGACGCCCAGGGAACCAAGATCGACTCGGCCGAGCCCTCCGACGACGGCGAGGCGGACAGCGACACGGACAGCGACACGGACGCCGACACCGACACCGACACCGACACCGACACCGACACCGACACCGACACGGATCCCGATCCCTGCAGCGTGACCATCCCTGCCGATGTGATGGTGGTGACCAAGAACGCCATCGCGCTGGCGGACGAGCAGCTCTGGCTCTGCTCGGACGCCACGGCCACGGCCGCCGAGTCCGGCAGCGTCTTCTACATGGAGGCGCGCTCCATCCTGCAGCTGTCGGGCACCCACGCCGCGGTCTACGTCAAGCGGGGAGCCACCCTGATCGCCAGCGGCTCGGCCCACGACATCTACTACGAGGACATCGCCGACGTGACCACATCCGCCAGCGACGCCACCCTGGTGGCGTGCGAGGAGATCGTGTTCGACGCCTCCTCGGTGAGTGGGGGCTGCGACTAGGCGCCTAACCCTCCGGATCCACCAGCACGATCCGCAGGATCATCTCCATCAGCTCGTCCCGCCGCCGGGCGATCATCTCCCCCTCCATCACCTCCTCGCCCAGCATGGCCTGCAAGAAGGGGCTGTCGGAGAAGTAGGACACGATCATGCCGTAGATGGCGGTCAGCAGGTGCCCGGGATCCAGGGGGCGGAAGACGCCCAGCTCCACGCCGTGCTGCAGAAAACCCCGGGCCCGCTGGTAGAGGGGCGCCAGGTGCTCCCGCACCAGGTCCAGGAAGAACTCCTGGTCGGAGTGCCCCATCTCCAGGTTCCAGAGCCGGGCGAACTGCGGGTGACGCGCGGCGAAGTCGAAGAAGCCGTAGAAGAAACGCCGCAGCTTGGGCACAGGCTCCAGAGGCTCGGGCGCGATGCGGGCGGCCAGATCAGCCAGCTCGGCCACCATGCGGTGCAGCACGGCGCGATAGAGCTCCTCTTTCGTGCGGAAGTAGTAGTGCACCACGGCGTTGGTGACCCCCACCCGGCCCGCGATCTCCTTGATGCGGGCGCCGCCGTAGCCGTACTCGGCGAAGACGGCCTCGGCGCTGCAGAGGATTTCTTCCGCGGTGTCTCGCTCCATCGGGGCCCCTGGCTGCTTTCCTGCCGAGGGTAACCGCTGCGACGCGGCGTGGCCCCCGAGGCCTAGGTCCCCGGGCACTGCTCCGCGATGACCGGGTCCAATCCCTTGCCGCCGTAGGTG
>CAYVQL010000227.1:0-2685 GCA_964454135.1 uncultured Enterobacterales bacterium
CGGTAGGGGATCACGGCGCGCCCCCCCAGGATGAACTCCAGCGACTTCTCCCCGTAGTAGCACCAGCCCAGAATGGTGGAGTAGGCGAAGAGAATCAGCCCCACCGTCACCACCAGCCCGCCCACGGTCAGGTCTCCCCAGCCCACGGTCCATGGCAGCCCGCTGGAGAAAGCCTTCAGGGTGAGTGAGGCCCCCGTCTCGCCGCTGGTCCAGGCACCGGTGACGATGATGGACAACCCGGTCAGCGAGCAGACCACGATGGTGTCGATGAAGGTCTGGGTCATGGACACCAGGGCCTGCGAGACCGGGTTGCTGGTCTGGGCCGCGGCGGCGGCGATGGGCGCCGAGCCCAGGCCCGACTCGTTGGAGAACACACCCCGCGCCACGCCGAAGCGCACGGCCTCCTTGACCACGGCGCCGGCGAAGCCGCCAGCCGCGGCCACAGGCGAGAAGGCGTGCTTGAACACCAACCCCAGGGCCGCGGGCAGCTGCTCGATGTGCAGCACCAGCAGCAGACAGGCGCCGACCATGTAGGCCACGATCATGACGGGCACCAGCACGCCCGTGACCCGCCCGATGCCCTTGATGCCGAAGAGCACCACCGCGCCGGTCAGCACCGCCAGCACGATCCCGGTGATCCAGGGCGTCACGCCGAAGCTGCTGGAGACGGCGTCGGCCACCGAGTTGGTCTGCACCATGTTTCCGATGCCGAAGGCCGCCAGGGCCGCGAAGAGGGCGAAGAGGAAGCCCAGCCAGGGCTGCTTCAGGCCGTCGCGCAGGTAGTACATGGGCCCGCCGGCCATCTCGCCCTTGTCGTCCACCGTGCGGTACTTGACGGCCAACACGGCCTCGCCGTACTTGGTGGCCATGCCGAAGATCCCGGTGACCCACATCCAGAACAGGGCGCCCGGTCCGCCGGCCGCCACGGCCGTGGCCACGCCGGCGATGTTTCCCGTACCCACGGTAGCCGCCAAGGCGGTCATCAGGGCTTGGAAGTGGGAGATGTCCCCCTGGGCGCCTTTCTCGCGGCGCACGATGAAGGCCATGTACAGGCCGTGCAGCAGCCCGTGGAACTGCACCCCCTTCAGCCGCACGGTGAGGAAGACGCCGGTGCCCACCAGCAGCACCAGCATGGGCGCCCCCCAGATCCAGCCAGAGAGGGAGGAGAAGAAGGAGGAGACGGACTCCACGAGGCACCTCCAGGGTCGCAACCAGCAGCCGCGCCGTATCCCGATCCTTGACGAGGGCCCAGCCCAGGCTCTAGTGGAGAGGCAGGAGCAAATCCCATGACCGCCGCCCTGTCCGCGCTGCTGTCCGCCCTGGCCTGCGCCACCCAGGCTCCGGTGCGGCATCCCCCCAGCCAGGCGCCGGCCACGGATCCGGAAGACAGCGCCAGCGAGCCGCGCGACGGCCAGGCCGACAGCGGGCAGGCGCGGCCCTACAACGGCTGCGGGATCAACGCCGATGGGCAGCGAGCCGCGGGCAGCTGGGAAGAGCCCATCGAGGCGCCAACCCTGCCCTTCTTCGACCGCCACGACAGCAGCGGCTCCTCCACGGACCAGGCCGACGCCTACAGCTGCGACGAGAGCCTTGGGGAGGCCGGTCCCGAGGTGGTCTACCGCTTCACGACCGAGCTACCAGGCAGCTTCCGGGCAGAGGTCTCCTGCGAAGAGCCCGTGGACATCGACATCCACCTGCTGCAGGAGCCCAGCATCGCGGGAGGGGTGGTCAGCGGCTGCATCGCCCGCGCCCACGACAGCATGGAGGTGGAGGACCTCCAGGCCGGCACCTACTGGGTGGTGGCCGATTCCTGGAGCGAGGATGGCCAGGAATTTCCAGGCGCCTACGAGCTGGCCTTCGAGTGGATCGCCGAGGGCCATTGGAACGAGGTGCAGCTGGCCGAGGGCGTCAGCTGGTCGCGCCTGCGCAGCGCGGATCTGCAGGGGGGCGACCAGACCGTCAACCTGCTGCGCGTGGATCCCGGCGCCCCCGTCGACCGCCAGCCCCACCTGCACGATGGCTGCCAGACCGTGCCCCAGGCCGCGCAAGAGCTGGGCGCCCTGGTGGGCATCAACGCCGGCTTCTTCGGCGATGGCTGCGCGCCGCTGGACCTGATCAAGGCCGACGGCGAGCTGCTCTCCGTCAACGCCGTGACCGGCAGCGCCCAGCGCAGCGTGGGCTGGAACGCGGATGGCGCGCCGCAGCTGGCCTGGATCGACGCCGGGGCCGACTGGCCCGAGGTGAGCGACGCCCTGGGCTCCCACCCCAGCCTGGTGACGGCGGGCGCCGCGGAGGTGGATCCGGACAGCGACAGCTCCTTCTACACCTCACGCCACCCCCGCAGCGCCCTGGCCGTGACCGCCGAAGGCGCACTGCTGCTGGCCACCGTGGACGGGCGCACCGAAGCGGGCGACGGCATGACCACCGACCAGCTGGCCAGCTGGCTCCTGGAGCAGGGCGCCACGGAGGCCGTCAACCTGGACGGCGGCGGCTCCACCACGCTCTACGTGCGCGACTGCTGGGTGGGCGGCGTGGTCAACCACCCCAGCGACAACGGCGCGGCGGATCACCATGGTGAGCGGTCCGTCTCCGATGGCCTGTACCTACGCTAGACAGTGGCCTGTACCTAGACAGGGGGGGGGGGGGGGGGGGGCACAAAAAAAAAAAAATTAAAAAAAAAAAAAA
>CAYVQL010000227.1:2695-18932 GCA_964454135.1 uncultured Enterobacterales bacterium
GGGGCCTGTACCTAGACTGGGGTCTGGTTGTCACAATTACAATTTCGTTGAAAACGAAATAGTAATGGTGACAACCTGACCCCTATTCAGTACACGAACTCGTCATTCCCCTCGGTGGTCGTCACCACCAGGATGGTATCGGCCTGGGTCGCCGCGTCGAGCTTGCCGTAGGCCTGCTCCACGGCATCGGCGTGTTCCTCGGCGTAAGCCACAACGTGCAGGATCTGCTTCACCCAGGCGTCCTTCTTCGCCACGTTGGCGCTGCTGGAGAGCACGTCGCCCAGCTTGTCGTCCAGCAGCTCGGAGGCCTGCTCCACGGTGTAGGGATCCTCGGGGGGATAGCCGTAGGCGCGCGTGACGCTGACGCCCAGGTTCAGCCCGCCGATCTCCACCAGCAGGTCGGTCTTCTTGCCACCCTCGTCCTGGTAGGCGATCTCGCCCTCGGTCTTGATCAGCGCGGCCAGCTCACAGCGGTAGAGCAGCTCGTAGGCGACGATCTCGGAGTAGATGGAGCTGCCCCCCAGGTTGCCGTCGTCGTAGACCTCCTGCCCCCCCTCGGACAGCAGGTGGTAGTCGTATTCCAGCTTGCCGAAGTCGATGCTGTTGCGGTGGAACGAGGGCGAGCCCGAGCTCAGCTCCTCGTCGAGCACGCCGCAGTCGCCGCCGATCTGCCCGAAGCCATCCAGGGGCACCTCCACCGGCTCGCCTGTGTCGCCCGTCTCGCCCGTCTCGCCGGGTGTGCCAGTCTCGCCCGTCTCACCCGTCTCGGCCGTGTCGACGGGCTGACCCGTGTCGCCCGTCTCGCCCGGGGGCGCGGAGTCCTCTCCAGGGCCCGTGTCGCCCGTGTCTCCGTCCTTGGGCTCCTCGCCGCCGCAGGCCAGGCCCAGCTGCAGAAAGACCATGGGCCAGGCGATGCGCAGACAGGGTGCTGGCATGACAGATCCTCGGGTGCTTGGCCTCAAATGGCTTGGTGCAGGCGCCATAGCTGCCAGAAGGGCAGCAGCACGGTGCAGACGGCGCAGGCGTGGGCCACTGCCAGGGCGGCGGTGGAGAGCAGGCCGCGCTGCATGGTGGCGAGATAGAGCCCGCCAAGCGAAATAGCGCAGAAAAAGCAGTAGACAAGCCACGGGTAGCCCAGCGTGGGCTGCGTTGGCTCGGTGTTCCCCGCGTAGATGGCCACGCCCAAGGCCAACTCATCGCCAAAGAGCGAGATGACTACGGCTCCCAGCAAGCCGGCGACCAGGTGGGAGGCCAGCCAACCGACCGACAGCGCGCGCCCCGCACCATCAGCGCTCAAGGACGCTCCCCATCCAGGGAGATGGCCACCCACTCGCCACTCTCGAGCACGCCATCCGCCACGCCCACTTCGTCTACGATGTCCGTTCCCTGCCCTTCGTCGAGGTGCCAGAGGGAAACCGTGGCGGGCTCGACCTCGTAGGGGGTCCAGGGAGGTTCCTTGTCTTCTGCGTAGAGGGCGCTCTGGGAGAGACGCACCTCGATCAAATCGCCGGCCAGGGTGCCGCCCATGTCGGGCCAGCAGCCCAGGTAGAGGTAGTCTTCAGGTGCGTAGGGCAGGATCACCGGCACCGCCCCGACCTTGTCGCCATCGACGGCGACCTGCACGCCGTCGGCGTAGAGCGACATCTTCTGGCTCTGGCTGTAGTTGACGGCCACGTGGTGGTAGTCGCGGTTGATGATGGTCTCCGGCCCCCTGGCGCACTCGTCCTGAGAGGCGTTCACGGTGCCTGGTCCCGCCACCAGCCAGCCCTCTTCGTCCTGGTAGACGGCAAACATCCCGGGCCAGGCGAAGAGCGGATAGACGCCCCCTCCGAGCCCCGCGTCGGCCTTCAGGTAGATCTCCAGCGTGAAGGGCCCGGTGATATCGAGCTGACGCGCATCGATCTCGATGCAGTCGGAGTCCGAGGCGAAGGACACGCTCCATTCCTGGGGGGAGTTCATCGCCGCGCGCTTCTCTTCGTACAGATCGTTGTTGACCAGGCAGCCGGCCGTGATGATCGGCGCCATGAGCACCAGCGGGACGTTGCGCGGACGCATGCGGTTCTCCTCGTGGCCGAATCCGTCGACACTCTACGAAGATAGCACGGCAGCGCCCTCCGGGCGCCGGGCGGACGGTTTTCCGGCTGGCGCCCCTCGTGCGCGCCAGCTTGCGGCAGCTTTCTCCGCAGGGCGCTTCTTTTCGAGCGCGACGGGTCTGAAAGCGCGGCGCATGCTATCATCGACAGCGCAGCATGGTGGTTCACGCGGAGAGGCTCGCATGAGCGGCTTGCAATGGATGGTAGCGTTGGCAGCCTCGGCCCAGGCCGACTGCCCCGATGTCCCTGCTCTGGTGCAGAGCGCCGAACAGGCGGTGGTGGAAGACAGGCTCTACGAAGCCGCCAACACCCTGAAGCAGGCGGAAACGGCCTTCTCCTGCAGCCCGGTCCCGCAGCCCCAGATCCTGGCCCGCTACTGGCTGGCCCAAGGCGCCCTGTCGGGCAAGAACGGCGACGAGAAGATGGCAGCGCTCTGCTTCTCGGCCGCCTATCGCGTCGCACCCGAGGTCTGGTTCCAGAGCTATGGCGCCGACCTGCGTCTGCTCTACGAGACCACCAGCCAGACCTGGCTGGGCGAGGGCGAGATCCGCATCGAACCCCCGCCTGAGGGCCTGTCGTCCAGCCTCGACACCCTGGATTCCAGCTTCCCGACCAAGGCCGCCGAAGGCCTGCACCTGGTGCAGCTGGGCGCCAGCCGCGATTCCACGGCCTATGCCGAGTTCTTCTACCTGCCGCCGGAAGAGACCTACCTGATGCTGAGCGGGCTGGATCCGGCGGTCACCATGGCGCAGGCCCAGACCGCAGAAAGCCTGTCCCCGGTCGAGACCGCTCCCGCCCCTGTCGTCCAAGGGCGCCAGCGCAGCCCGGCCTTCGCTATCGCAGGCGGCGTCGCCGGCGCGGCCGCACTGGGCGCCGCCTCCCTGGCCTGGGCGCAGAACCCCAAGATGCGCGACCTGCCCGAGGTGCCCGAGAGCCTGGTAGAGCTGGATGCCGCGCACCAGCGGCAGGTGATCTCCGCCGCGGTCTGCGGCAGCCTCTCAGGCCTCAGTCTGATCGGCTTCGGGCTCTACTTCGCCCTCTGAGCTCCTGGTCTGGATCCGCCCGAAGCGGGCGTTGACCTCTATCCACGGGAAGACGTGGCGGTCCTTGGGAAAGTCGTAGATCCCCCGCTTCAGGTCACGCTCGGTGGTGAGGAACTCGGTGGTATAGAGCAGCGGGGACCAGTGGTGGGTGGTCTGGACGCGGCAGCCCACGTCGCAGCTGCGGGCCAACTCGGCCTGCGGGTTGGTGATGTGCACCGGGTGCCCCACGGCCTCGTCCACGTACACCTGGGTGTCGTGATCCTCGCTCTCGATCTGGCGCGTGAGCACGTTGGAGAGGAACTCCAGCGCCTCGGGCAGGATCTCCGGACGCACCACGCCCCTGATGATGGTGGTGGGCGCCGTGCTCTTGATCTGCTGCTCCCGACCCAGGGTCGAGGTGCCCTGGACCGACAAAGACTCGACGCCACCCATGGTCTTGACGAAGACCGGGGCGTCCAGCAGCTGGCGAATGGCACGCAGCCCCAGCTGGATGGCGCGCTCCGAGAAGAGCGCCTGGTAGTAGGCCAGGAAGTTGTCTCCATCCACCATGGCCCGCAGGAACTTCAGGTCGCCGCAGGTGCCGTGGGCCGAGCCGTTGACCGCGCTGAAGAGCAGGTGCCGACAGCGCAGGTTCTCCAGCAGCGCCTGCTGTTCGGGAGTGCCCCCCATCAGCAGGGCCTCGGCCCACAGGCCGTTGGCGCAGCCCTGGCTGTAGCCGACGTAGCCCCAGGGGGTCTGGGCGCGGCGCACGGCCTTCTCCACCTGCAGGGCGTTGTAGGTCAAGGAGCGGGCCGTGGCGGTGTCCGCCCGGATGAGGGACACGCCGCGCCGGGCCTCCAGACGCCTGAAGGCGTCCTCGAGCTCGCGCCCGCGGGCTCCCTCCGTGACCACGCCCATGCAGCTGATGACCGTGAAATCGTATTTTCCTGGCGGAGGATCCATCAGCAGGCGTACCAGGGGATCGGCCTTCAGCTCCTCCCTGTCCGCCGGGCGCTCGTAGAGCGCATCGATGCAGGCCCGCAACAACGCCTGCTCCGAGCGCGGCAGCGGCGAGCCGTTGCGGACAGTCAGCCACTCCCGCACGCGGTCCACGCGCTGCTGCACGTTGCGCAACACCGACAGCACCATCAGGGCCTCGTAGTTGCGGCTCCAGAAGCGCTTGAACCAGTCCAGCCGGAAGGCGCCTGGCTGAGCCCGCAGCAAGGCGCGGCAGGCGGCGAAGGCCTCTTCGTAGGCCTCTCGCGCGCGCCGCCGCCGCACGGGCTCGTTGCCCTTGAAGCTGCAGAGCCCTCCCAGCTGATCCGCCCGTGCGATGGCCGCCTGCGCCGCGGCCTCCAGCGCTGCGGACTCCCCCACCAACACCGGGAGGGGATCCGGGACCACCCGGGCGGAGCGCAGGCGAGCGCGCAGGGCCAGGTAGGGCTCGGCCTCATCCAGGATGGCCTCGGCCTTGGCGTTGAGCGCCTGGTAGTAGCTCTGCCGCGCCCAGCGCCCGCCGGCCATGTAGTCGGACAGGCGGGGCAGCTCGATGTCCAGCCGCTCGGAGAAGAGCGCCACCAGGTCCAGGGGCTCGTGCAGCGCACCCTGCTCCAGGTCCAGCAAGGCGTTGAGCACGCCCGCCAGGATGCGCGGACTGCCATCGCAGATCTCCACCAGCACCTGCCGCAGGAACTCGGGTGGCTGCCTCAGGATCAGATCCAGCAGCAGGCGCTGGTTGAGCTGCACCACCCTGCCTTGCAGCGCCGCGGCCAGCCCGGCCTGCAGCAGCACGGCCACGTCCTGGGGCCCCAGCAGGCACTCGGCGTGAGCCAACAAACCCTCTGGCTCGCCGGGCAGCGCACGCTCCACCTCGTCGGGCAAGGGGCGCCGGTTGACGGTGGCGGCCAGGAACAGGCTGATGGCCGTGGCCTGCGGCGCAAAGGCCAGCCCGCCATAGCTCTCGGCGATCATGCGCACCCGCTGCTTGAGGGCCCGCACGATGCGCAGGCGTAGCAGATCGGCTTCGCGCCAGTCGCGCCGCCCCTGGTCCAGCAGCCAGTGGATCTGGCGCGAGGTGAGGTAGGGCGCGACCCGCGCCACGCGCTCGGAGAAACCTTGGGGCAAGGGTGCCTGGTCCTGTACCACCTGGTAGAGCTCGCCGGCGCTGGGCAGCGCGCGCAGCTGGCGCCGGTAGGCCGGCATCTCCGCCAGGGAGAGGGCCTCGGCCCGCACGCGACGCGGAGGGGGCTCGGTGGGGCCGAGCACCAGCGCGGCCAGGCGGATGCCCCGATCCAGCTCGTAGCCGTAGTCGTGCTCGGGCAGCACCTCGTCCAGCAGGCGCTTGACGGCCAGCACATCCAGGCCCAGGCCGTCGGTCACCCGCTTGACCAGCGGGAACAAGCGCTCTTCCAGCTCTTCGCTCTCCACCAGCAGGCGCGAGATGATGCGGGCCAGCACCGGCCCTGGAATGGCATCGCCTGGATTGACTACAGCCTCGGCCCGCAGGGCCTCGCTGAAGCGTCGGGCGAAGCGCCGCAGGTTCTCCAACAGGTCCGCCGCATCCTGCGAGAAGACCCGCACGGCCGCGAAGACGTGGTCCAGGGCCTCGTCCGAGTCCAGCAGCTCGAGCCAGCGCTCCTGCTCCTGGTCGGGATTCAGCAGCGCGTTGAAGTAGCGGGCGTCGTAGAGCCCGCCTTCCTCGCCGCTGATGGTCAGGCCGCCCACCGCACTCAGCTGCGCCTCCAGCTCACCCTTCCTGAGGTCCGGGACCAGCAGCGTCACGGGCTCTTGCCCCGAACCGCCGAAGAGCAGAGGGGACTCGCCGCAGAGATCCCAGCGCAGGCCGAAGCGCGAGCGCCCCAGGCCGGAGGTGTCCAGCACCCCCTCCAGCACGCTGGCCTCGAAGCGACTGCCCGCAGGCAGCCGCAGCATGCGATCCGGCAGCTCCAGCCGGCCCTGCGCCAGCTCCAGCGCCCCTGCGCTGCCCGCGAAATCCAGCTCCAGGATCTCGCTGTCGGCGCGAGAGGATCGCAGGCGCCCCTGGAAGGAGGCCCGCCCGCCCAGAAACGCCAGCAGGGCGCAGTCTTCGATGCCAGCCTCGGGGAAGGCCGCCATCTGCGTCTCGCTGGCCAGGTCCAGCTCCAGCGCGCCGCCCAGCTCGACGGCCACCTCGTCGCTGCCCTGCAGCGAAAGTTCCCCTTCCAGCTGACCATGACAGGCCTCGATGCGCACGCGCGTGGTGCCGTCGTCCAGCCGGCTGTCCTCTCGTAGGCCGAAATCGCCGGCAAAGGAGAGCTCCAGGCGCTGTGCGCTTCCCAGGCCCGTCTCCGGGGCCAGCTCGGCCTGCAGGGCGCCTTCCAGGAGCATATTCTCCAGCTGGCCCGCCAGGTGCGCTCCCCCTCGCAGCTGCGGGTGGACGTAGTCGGCGTCCAGCTCCAGCTTGGCCAGGCGCGAGGCAGGCAGGATGCGCCCCTCCAGCTCCAGCCGGACCTGGTCGTCGGGCCAGCGCCCATCCAGGCCCGCGCGCACGCAGCAACCCAGGGCGCTGGAGGAGAAATCCTCGCCGGGCTCGGCCACCGTCCCCAGGCGGGCCCGCCCCTCGAGCCGCAGATCGCCGTCGTCCAGCGAGAGGACCATGTCGCGCGCGTCGATCTCGACGCCCTCGGCGGCCACCCGCCCGTCGAAGCGCCCCTTGAGGCTCATGGCGCCCGGCAGCTTGAGCGCGGCGCGCAGCATGCCGCCACTGGGCAGCTGCGCGTCCAGCGCGCCCAGGGGCAGCTCGGTGTGGGCGTCGACGCTGCCCCGGAAGCCCGTCAGGGGCTCCAGCAGGGCCTGGGCCAGGTCATCCACCGGGATGCGCTCGGTGCGCAGGGAGGCCGTGGCCAGCGGATCGCCGGTGAGCAGCTTGCGCAGCGAGGCGTAGGGGTAGGGAATGATGAGGTGGGGCACGTGCACGTCTTCGAAGGGCACGGGCGCTCGCCCCAGCACGTGGAAATGCCCGCTGAAGCGCAGGTCCAGCAGCCAGTCATCGCCACGCAGCACAGGCCGTACCGAGACGTGGCTCAAGGAGACATCGGCCAGCTGCTGGGCGCCGGACTTGACCCCCTCTTTCAGCTGGTGCAGGCGCTGCCGCTCCGGCGATCCTGGCGGCATGAAGCGGTCCAGGCGGGGCCGTAGCCGGGCCCGCAGACCGCGGCCCAGGCGCCCGGCACCCGCCGCGGCGTAGCGCGCCGGCGCCAGCCCGCGCAGGCGCGACAGCAGCGCTGCCAGCTCGCGGTCCTCGAAGAGCGTGTTCAGGCGGGTCAGGACGGGGACGATATTGTGCAGCACCAAGGGTGGGTCGAAGGACAGATCGGCTGAGCTGACCCTGGTCTCCTGGACGGCGCCTTCCGAGCGACGCGCGGCGGCCAGCCAACCTCGGCCGCTGCAGCTCGCGGGAATGTCCACCGGCAGATCCAGGCCCGCGATCATGGGAATGGTGAAACTGCCTTCGGCCAGATCGATGCGGAAGCGCGCGTGCAGCCGCTGCACCAGGTCCGGGTCCACGCGCTCCAGATCGATGTCGAAGGAGACGGGAGGCACCAGGGGCGAGAAGCTGCGCTCCCCCAGGCCCTCCGCCACCAACCTCAGGGAGGCGCGCGGCGTGGTGGTGGTCGCTGCATCGGGGCCGGATGTGGAATTCGTCATCCCGCAGTACCTCCTGCTCGTCAATAGGAGCCATTAGCCGACGGGCTCACGGCGCGCCGCCTGGCTCCCCGGGCGCAGGCTTCGCCGGCGCCGGACTCGTCATGATCCTGTCCGACGCCGCCAGACGCGATAGACCTGCCCCGCCAGGGCGACCCACCGGCCGCCCAGCCACGGAGACCGCGATGCAAACCCTGCAAGCCCCCATGGGCCTGCGCCCAAGCGAGCAGGCAGCCTGGTACGAGATCCGAGGCGACCACCAGGGCGAAGTGGCGCGCTACGTGCTGTCCACGGCGGGCACGCGAGCGATCTGCAACAAGCCGGAGCTGCTGGGCGTGCGCTTCAACCAGCGCCTGCACGAGGCCATGACCCAGGGCCTGCGCAGCGCACCATTCCGCCCTCTGATCGAGCAGCACCCCGAGGAACGGATCTGCGTCGTCAACTTCCTGCGCGGCGGCCTGAACTTCGAGCTGCGCCGCGCGCTGAACAGCGCCTACGGCTTCAACCGCCACTCCTCGGCCTTCATGAGCTCCCAGCGCTACCGCGAGGACGGGCGCTGGGGCGTCAAGGAGGACATGTACCGCAAGCTGGAGATCCCCAGCGACGCCCTGCTGATCATGGGTGACGTCGTGGCCACCGGCGTCACGATGGAGAACGGCCTGAACGTCATCCTGGACCACCTGCTGCAGCTGGGTTCGTCGGTGCGCGCGCTGGTCTTCTTCACCATCGGCTGCCACAAGGCCGAGAAGGTCCTGGACGACGTCCACGAGCGCATGTCGGCATCCTTCCCGGGCTACGAAGGCACCTACCTGGTCTACCTGGAAGCGAAGTTCCACCTGGTGGACAGCCGCACGCCCCTGCGCATCGGCATCCCCGGCACCGACCTGGTGCGCCACGGCGCCCTGCTGGCGCCGCCCTTCGCGCTCTCCCAGTACGAGGCGCCAGCTCACGCCCTGGAACGCTGCGCCATCTACGACGCGGGCTCGCGAGCCTTCGACATCCCCTCCTACCTGTCGGACGTCCGGGAGTACTGGGAGGAAGTGCGGCAGCTGGCCGATGAGGGCTGGAGCCTGGGCCAGGCCCTCAGGGAACGCTGGCCGGGAATCGAAGAGAGAGACGAACCAGCGTTCATCAAAGGCGCCCGCGAACGCTGGCCCGACATCAGCGACAGGGAGCTGGACCAGCTGCGCGAGAAGCAGCTGGCTTTCTGGTCCGTGCTGGACGCCGCTGACAACCCCTCCGGCCTGCGCTCCCTCTGCGACCTGCGGCTGGAAGCCCTGCGCCTGAACAAGGCCCCTGCGAGGAGCTGACATGTCCGAGTTCCAACCCCATCACCTCTGCTTCGGACGCGACGAGGTGTCCGGCAACGACGGACGCGGTCGCGTCTTCTTCATCCCCGGCTCGGCCGCCAGGGTGCAGCGCCTGGCTGCGCACTTCCACGACGCCAGGGAGTTCGCCAGCCCTCGCCAGATCGACGCCTGGATAGGCGAGTACCGAGAGGACGGCTTCACGGTGGACGTGGGCGCGATCTCCACCGGCATGGGCTGCCCGAGCCTGGGCATCGTGGTCACCGAGCTGCTTCAACTGGGGGTACGCCGCCTGACGCGCGTCGGCTCTTCAGGTTCCTTGCAGCGCCCCGCCATCGGCATCGGCGACCTGGTGATCGCCACCGGCGCCGTGCGCGACGAGGGCGCCTCCGACGCCTGGGCGCCGCGTGAGTACCCAGCCGTGGCACACCCCGACTGGGTGGCCGCCCTGCAGAAGGGTGCCAGGGTCCGCGGCCTGCAGGAGCGCACCTACCTGGGCCTGGCGCACAGCAAGGACTCCCTCTACGGCCGCGAGTTCCCCATGGGGCCGCTCGCCGAGAAGAACCGCGCCTATATGCGCTGCCTGACGGATCTGGGCGTGCTGGCCACGGAGATGGAGACAGCCCACCTCTTCGTGCTGGCCGCCTGCCACAACCGGGACCTGGCGCCCATCTCCCGCTGCGCGGCCAGCCCCGAAGCCGTGAAGGCGGGCTCCTTGCTGGCAATCGTGGGAGACGAGGCCGTCTGGGGCACTCCGGGCCAGGCCCAGCCGGCCGAAGAGGCGGCCGTCCAGGTGGCCTTGAGCGCTGCGGTAGCCCTGATCAAGGCTGAAGACGAGGCCTGACCGAGGCCGGAGACGCCGCTTGTCCAGGGCCGGAAACCAGGCCTGAGAGAGGGTCGGTCGTCCCCCCAGGCGGAGCAGGGCTGGCTTGAAATGCGCCCCTGGGACGCGTATGCTCGCAAGTCCCGATCCAAACCCAGGCGACCATGCCAGAGAAGCACGTCCGCTCCGAAGGCTCGCAAGCGGAAGGGCCGAGCAAGAAGAAGATCCGCACCTTCTTCATCGCGCTGGACAAGACCCTGCGCGCCCTGAAGCTCTACAGCGCCGACTCCCCCTTCGTCACCTCGCAGACGGACAACCTGCTGCGCGAAGCCGACGAGCTGCTGGAGCAGGGATCGATGGCCATTCGCGTCGCCTCGGCCGGGCTGATCTTCAAAGACCGGCCTCTGTTCCCGGAAGACTCCAACATCAACTTCGCCTGGGCCTTCCGCCTGTTCTGCGACGGCGTCCGCGAGCTCTCCTTCCACGAGGGGCTGTCCTGGGAGGAGCTCGAGGGGCTGCTGGAGGTGCTGAACACCAACCCCGAGCAGGAGGAGGACGACCTGGTCACCCTGCTCTGGGCCAAGGACCTCGATCACATCCGCTACTACGCTGCCGACACCTTCGCCGCCGGACTGGAGGTCAACGAACGGGGTGAGCTCGTGCTGGCGCGCAGCAAGCGCCTGGAGGGGGACGAGGGTCAGGATGTCGAGGAGATCGCACTCGCTCCGGACGATATCCGTCGACTCGGGGGCGAAGGGAGCCTGTCCTGGATGAGCCTCTCCCAGGCCCCCGGGCGCCTGGGCGGGGCGCACGCATTCCAGGTGGCCAAGCTGAAGACCGATTTCAAGACCCCCAGCGACCTGCCCCGCTTCATGACCCTGGCGCTGCAGCTGGGAGATGTGCCAGGAGAGGTCGGCCAGCGGGCCAGCGGCCTGATCCTGGATCAGCTGAGCGCCTCCATGCACGCCCAGGCGGACGAGTCCATGGCGCTGGCCCTGCGCGAGCTGCTGCGGCGCAGACAGCAGGACCTGCGCGCCGGCAAGACCCGCACGCTGGCCGCCCGGGTGCTGGGGGAGCTGCTGTCCGAGGAGAGCCCCGACCTGCTGACGAGCACCCTGGAACGCTCCCACGAGTACCTGTTGCGCTGCATGCCGGCCCTGGCCAAGCTGGGACCGCGCGATCGCATCCAGGCCCTACTGCTGCGCCTGCCGCCCTGCGAGGCCCAGCAGGCGTTGGAAGAGGTGCTGCTGCAGGCCGGGACCGATCTGACCGAGCTCTTCGCATCCCGGCTCTCCGAGAGCGACCCGCAGGTCGTGCTGTCGGCCCTGGAGTCCCTGCGCCGCATCGGCAGCGAGGAGGCCGTGGCGGCCACGTCCAGCGTGCTCTCCCACCCCTCCACCGAGGTGCGCCACCAGGCCTTGGAGGCCTTGAGCGGCAAGTACCACCCCAACGCCCGCACGGCCTTGCTGCGCGCCTTGCGCGATCCCTCCTCGGAAAACCGCAAGCTCGCCCTGCGCGTCCTGTACGAAACCGGCGACGTGCTGGTCACGCGGGCGCTGCTGGAGGCCATCGAGCAGCCGGACTTCCGCAAGCGAAACCTGGAGGAGCAGGCCGAATTCTACCGCGCCCTGGCCTCACACCACGACGATCGCACGGTGGCCTACTTCCGCAAGGTCCTGTCGCGCAAGAACCTGTTCCGCGCCAAGGGCATCATCGCCCTGCAGCTGCTGGCCGTGCGTGCGCTGGCCGAGGTGGGCAGCGACAAGGCGCGGACCACGCTGGCGGAGTTCGACAACTACGCCTTCCACCCTCGCCAGCTGAAGAACGCCGTGCGCTCGGCCCTGGCCTCGAGACGCCCCCCCTCGCAGCCAGGAGAAGCGCCATGAGCCGCGATGCCATGGTCGACGAGCTGGAGCAGGAGCGTCGCACCCTGCAGGATATGGGCACGGGCCTGATCCGCGGCCTCTTCCCCTTGAGCCGCTCGGTCACGCTGTACGAACCCAACAACGCCACGGTGGTCAACCAGGTTCAGCTGCTCGCCAAGCGGGTGGAAAGCGCTTTCCAGGAATTCCCGGACGGCATCCGCCTGCAGCTGCTGGAGGACGAGTTCTTCGTCAACGGGCGCCTGCTGCGCACGGATCCCCGCTTCTTCGAGCGGGCGGTGGTGCTGGCGGAGTTCATGCACCAGTTCGACCTGGGTGAGATCTGCTTCGATCCCGGGGTGAACGAAGAGCACCTGAGCGCCTTCGTCGGCGACCTGTCGGCCAGCGCCAAGGCGCGCCAGAACATGATCCCGCCCCAGGGCTACGGCCCGCTGCAGGTGGGTGAGGGCTCCGGGCGTTCGCTGGCTTCCTTCCAGTTCAACCCCGACCGCCTGGCCATCCTGCTCTGCGGCAGCCTGCTGGACCTGATGGAGTGGCTCTACACGAGCAAGAACCGGCGCATCTCCCTGCTGCCCCTGCGCCGCACCGTGCAGCTGGTGATCGACGCCGTGAGCCAGGACGTGGCCTACTTCCAGATCGTCGCCGCCATCAGGGATCCCGCGCGCCCCATGTCCGCGGTGCGCAGCCGGCTGGCAGCCACCATCGACACCATCGGCTTCGCCCACTACCTCACCTTGCACCGACGAGACGTGATGTACCTGGCGCTGGCGGCCATCCTGGGCGGGATCGACGAGAGCCGGGATCCCGAGCGCGCGGTGCAGCCCCTGTTCGGCTTCCGCGGCTTGCGCGAGGCCTCCATGCCCATGGTGCTGGCCGTGCACGACAGCCGGCGCATCAGGAACGGGGAGCCCGGTGGCGTGGCAGGGCAGATCCTGGCGGTCTGCGAGACCTACCACGACCTGACCTCGGCCAACCAGGAGCGCCCCGCCATGGCGCCCCACGAAGCCCTGCAACAGATGCTCGATGGCGTGTTCCCCAGCCTGGACCGCGCCACGGTACGCACCTTCGCCGATTTCAAGGGCCCCTACCCCCTGGGTTCGGCGGTCACCCTCAACAACGGCGCCACCGCCGTGGTCGTGGGTCACGGCACCAGCGACGCCACCAAGAACCGGCCCACCGTGCTGCTCTACGATGGCACGCGCATGTACGGCGAGCCCATCGACCTGGCCGTGCAGGACGAGGTGGCCATCGTGGGCACGCCCGCGCCGGCCGATGTGCTGCTGAATCTGGCGACGACCTGAGGCTTCCGGGCTGGGGAGAGAGGGGAGGGAACTGGGCCTTGATGGGGATTCGGGCTCGGGGCTCGGGGCTCGGATCTCCGGTGGCGGGGCTCGGGTGGCGGGGCTCGGATCTCAGGTGGCGCGCTGGATGGCCGGTGCCCGTCCTGTGCGAAAACTCGAACAGCCGTTTTCCCCAATGATACCAGCCCCTCCAAGTCCCGGCTATTGACCTGAAGCGCGCGCTCCACCCAGGCCTGCTCGGTCTCGGGGGTGGCTATCTGGCCGATGGTACGCGCCTTGGTCCACCCCAGAACGCCGCTGCGCATGGCCGCATCCAGCGCCGGCAGGTCCGGCAGCAGGCGACCGATGCGCGCAAGCTGCCGGGTCTTGCCCACGGTGAAGCCGAAAGCCTGTTCGCCGTACTCCACCAGGCCTGCGTAGCCCAGTTCAAGCGCCCTCCATCCATTGCTCGTCAGCCACCAGCGTATTTGGCGCGCTCTATGCCCAACTTGAGGGAGGCATTCGGGGAGCGCGTTGCATGGCGGCCAGGCCGATGGCGATGTCGCGCATGGCGTGACGCTCGATGCGCACGAGGGCGCGGATCCGAGCGTGCAGGTCGCGGGCCTGGGCAGGAAGATCTGGCTTGTCATCGGCCTCGGCGGAGGGTGGTGTGGCCTCTGCGTCCTCTGCCGCGTCGGCCGCTTCGTCTTGGTAGCGGTCCGCCTCAGGGGCGGGGCAGGTCCCGGGATCCGGCGTGCGGTCGTCTTGCATGGTCGCTCCCTCGCAGCCTCGGCGTCTGCGGGAGCAGCTATGACTGCAGCTCCGATCCTGGCGGCGTCGAGGTGCATGCGCTTGTGACGGTTTCAGGCCGTCGCAACGTGGAGGAACTAACCCGCCAGAACGGCGGAAGGTAAATTTTTCTGCGTGTTTTCGCCGGTCTACGAATAGAGGCTGGGCAGGAACGGTTGGGCAGGAACCAGGTGTTGCGATCCCTCGTCCTGTGCGAGCACCAGGGCCGAATGGTTCTTCCACTTCGCGGGTGAGGATGGTGTGGCACCAACGGGGCGCGGGCAAGGTCCACCCGACGGGGTAGCCGACTTCTACGTTGGCGAGCGGAGCCAGGCCGTGCCGTTCTGCGTGAACGACTGCGTGGAGGTGTTCATCGGCGAGCACGCTGGTCGACGCGGCGCGGTCATCTCCATGGAGGCCTCCGGGGCTGACCCTCGCTTCCTGGTCGAGCTCGGCGACACCGGCGAGGACGTGGTGCTGCCCGCGAGTGCGCTGTGCCTGTTCCCAGAGTCGGCCGGGTGATCACCAAAGGGCTCAAGGCGAAGGTCCAGAACCCCTCGACGCGTGTGGGGCCGATGAGGGCGGAGATCCCCTGACCAGGAGGTTCGTCCGGAAGGATGGCCGAATCCACTACCATTTGTCCCAGCCAGCAGATCTTTGAGGGACTTGCTGGCCTCATAGTAGACGGCGCTGGAGTTCGACCCTGACCTGCTCGCGCAACCAGCTTCTATTCACGACCACCCAGGTCTTGAGCGACCACTTCCTCGTTCGGTCCCATTCGTTCCCACTGAGGGCGTGGACTGCTGTCTCCGTCGAATGCGGCACGAGGTAGCTGCTCGGTCTACGCGCAAGCGTCGGGACAACTACATCCCCAGCCCGAACATCCACAGGGGAGCAGGGCAGCTCACCGGACCTCTCGCCGAGACCCGCCAGTACTCGTCCCCAAGCAAGATGGCGGGGTAGCCTGTCCGGCGAGACTGGCAGCCCTTCTGGTGTGGCGTGCTGCAGCAGGGTGATCGCCTTCGTGACGGCCCCCTCATCTGCAGCCACCTTCTGCATGAGCCCGAAGAAGCACCCGTACCGCAGGGCATCCTCGCCGAGCTTGTATCCGACCCGCTTTGGCTCGATCTTGTCCATGTCCAGCCGCCGCTCCCAGGCCGCCCACATCAGCAGTGCCAGCAGCATCGAGTACTCGGCGTACCCCGAGCCGCCCACCCACGACATGGCTGTCTCCGCGAGCGACCTCTCGCCCGACATAAGGTGCTTGAGCTCGCACCCGTGGCATTGTCCAGTGACAAGCCCGACGCGCTGCGCCCGCTGTGCATCGGGCCCAACCCCGTCACCGTGCGGGTCGCACAGGAGCCTGGTGTCAAGGCTCGGCAGAACTAAGCCAGCCTGAGCTCGCCTGAACTGAGCCACCGATCCGGAGGCGTCACGATAGGCGATCCACGACGCGACAGATCGTGCCAGTCGCGAGGGTGCGATCAGCCCGGCCAAGCCGTGCAGCCCGGTCACGACCGCCAAGGCCACGGCGAGCAGGATCGAGAGCAGCACCCAGGGCGCTTCCACGCCGAGGCCAGCCTGATGGGCAAGCCGGCGGAGCTACCCCCCGCTCCCAGACGTCCGGAAGCCCCGACCCGCAGGGCCGAGGCTCCCCAATGCGAAGCCCGCTGCGATCAGCGCCGGATCTTGTTCCGGGTCAGCTGCAGGTAGGTCTTCTTCAGCTGCAGCTTCATCTTCTTCAGCTTGGACTTCTCGGCCGCCGACAGCCTGCCGTCCTTCATGGCGCTGCGCTGGTAGGCCTTGATGCTGGCGACCTGCTTGGTCAGCTGGCTCTGCTCGGCCTTGGTGAGCAGGCCCTGGGCGACGGCAGCGGAGATGTTCACACCCAGGGTGGGGCCAGCCTGGGCCTCCTGGCTGAGTCCGAGGGAAAGGGCAGCGGCGAACGCGATGACGATGAGCTTCTTCATGGCTTTCTTCCTGTGTCTTCGTTGGGTTGGCGCTCTGCGGTCACGTGCATGGTGACGCGCCGCCCGTCAGACGATTCGCCGGGGAGACATCTTGTGACATTTCGGGAAGCCGTGCCGTCGTCGTGGGGATGGCGGGCGAACTGGCCCCACTCCCTTGAGAGATCATGTTCTTCTCAGCCAAGCCAAGACGCCGTCGATGGCCGCATCCCGGCAAAGGCGCACCTCGGTACCATGCCTGGCCTTCATGGGATCCAGGAACGTCACCTCACCTTCACGACACGACCACGACCACGACCACGACCACGGATTTTCATACTCACAACTCCATTATTGAAGAAATCGTAATCGTGACATCCTGACCCCCATATTGACCCCCATATGACCCCC
>CAYVQL010000228.1:0-18861 GCA_964454135.1 uncultured Enterobacterales bacterium
CGCCCACGGGCGCGGCGCCCGCCCCCGCCCCCGCCGCCCGCCGCCCCCCCCCCGAGCGGGGGGCCCCCCCGGGGGGGCGCGCGCTCTCCCTCAGGGATCGCCTCTCCCTGGCGGTGGCTGCGCGCCGAAGAGGGACTGCTGGGCCGGCGGGGCTGGGGGATCCCAGCAGGAGGCGTCGTCGTGGCGCACCTGGTTGATCCTGGGCCCCACCGCAATGGCCGCCAACAAGGTGTCGGCTGCTGGGACGAGCAGGGCCTGCAGGGCAGCGGCGGCGCTGTCCGGGGCGAGCCAGGGAGCGAAGGCAACGGGGGGCAGGATGACGGGCATGCGGTGATGGATGGGCGCCACGGTCGCGTTGGCGCCGCATGTGACGATGGCGGCGCAGGGGCGGTCCGCCCTGTCCGGATCCCAGATGCCAGCAAAGGCGAAGGGACCGCTGTTGGGCCTTCGGAACAGGCTGGCCTGGCGGCGTCCATCCTGGCTGCGCCACTCGTAGAAGCCATTGGCGGGCACCAGGCAGCGCCGCAACCGGGCCGCGGGAGCGAAGCTGGGCTTTTCGAAGAGGGTCTCGCCGCGGGCGTTGATCAGCGGCGGTCCGCCCCTGCGGGGCGCCGGCAGGCCCCAGCGGGCGTTGGCGAAGACGCGTTGGCCGTCCTCCAGGCGCACGATACCGATGTCCTGGGTGGGAGCGATGTTGAAGCGTGGTCGGATGGGCGGCAGGCTGAGCAGCTGGATGAAGCGCGCCAGCGCCTCTGGAGTGACGCTGAGGGCGAAGCGGCCGCACATCAGCCTTTCTTCCCTTGCTTCGAGGCCTTCCCACCCAGGCGCTTGAGGCGCTGGTGCAGCCCTCCCAGGATGCGCCACGTGGGCGAGCCGTGGATGGCCGCCAGTTGTTGGCGCAGGGCCAGGTTCTCTTGGGACAGGGCCTGCAGCGCCCCTTCGCCAGCTGGCGCGCGATCGGGCGCTCGGGCCCAGCGTAGCAGGGGAGCCAGCAGCTTCCGGGGATGGTGGCTGGTGGCCAGGTGCTGTTGGGCGGCGGCCACCTGCTGGCCATCGCTGCCGCGGGCTGCCGCCTCCAGCAATGCGCCAGCCAAGGCCTGGGGAGCGCGGCTGGGCAGCGGAAGAATGAGCTCGAGGCGCGCCAGCGTGGCGCAGAGATCCGAGCCCGTGGTGCTCGCCACCTGCAGACCCTGGTGCAGCGCGAAGAGCACCCGCGTCCTGCTGCCCAGCGCCGCTTCGTAGCCGGCGGCGTCGACGTTGAGCAGCATATGGGCTTCGGCCAGGGCTGCGGGCAGCTCCGCGTGGGGCAGCCAGCCCAGGAAGCGCACGCGCCGCCGGTGGGGGCTGCGTTCGACCAGGGCACGCAGCTGGGCGTAGCCCTGGTCGAAGTGGCCCCGGATGGCTCCCCCCGTGCAGACCAGCTGCAGGTCGGCTCCCTGCTCGATGGCCAGGGTGAAGGCGCGCCACAGGCCGCCCTCGTCCAGCCAGGCGTTGCAGCCGCCCACCAGAGCCATCACCAGGGGCGAGCCCGGACTGCGCCTGCGCGGCGCACCCATGGGCAGGTCGTCGAAGGCGAAGGCGGGGGGGATCACGTGCACCCACTCCCGCTCGGGCGCTGCTCTGGAGAGACGGCCGGCCAGGCCCAGCTGGCCCAGCAGGGCGCAGCGTTGGGGCCCGGAAGCGGCGGAGAAGACGTCGCCCCGGGCCAGGGCCCCTGCGAAGGCCTGCAGCTGCGCCCGCAGGGGGGCCGGATCCAGGGGCTCTTGTCGCCCCTCGCGGGCCGCGCGGGCCTGCGCCTCGGCAAAGGGATCCCCTGGGACATCGATCCACAGCGGCTCTTGACCCACGCAGGCCGCGGCCGCCCGGGCCGGGTTGTAGGGCCCGGCGCTGACCCAGGCCTGGGGCCGCCAGCGCTGAGCGATGGCCCGCAGCTGGCCGATCCAGTCGCCCCGTTCCTGCACCAGCGACCAGGCAGCGGCCACGGGGAGCCCCCCGGGGACCTGTTCCAGGCCGGCGTCCGCCGCGTCGAGCAAGCAAACCAGGCCGACCTCGAAGCCCGCCTCGGCCAGGCCGTGGGCGAAGACCTGGCTGCGCAGCTCGGGGAAGCCCAGGCGCGGGGCTGCCGGGTGGGGCAGGGGGCCCTGGCCAAGCACCAGGACGCGGCTCAAGGCTTGTCCTCTTCGGGCGCTCGGTTCTCATCGGGCAGGTGGTGCGTGATCAGACCCCACCCGTGATCCAGCCTGACCAGCCCATGATCCTCCACATCCTGCAGCACCTCGATGTCGTAGAGCTGGTTGTGCCAGACGTGCGGCTTGAGGTGCGACTTGTCGAACACGGCGATGGAGATCCGGTAGTTGCCGGCCAGCAGGGGCAGCTGCGGGTAGGCGATGAAGAAGGTGTAGATGCCGTGGTAGATGCCATCCAGCACGCCGTCGAAGCGCGTGTTGGGGCCGAATACATAGGTGCCGTCGTCGCGGAACAGGGCCACGCCGAAGATGGGTTTCTCCACGGGTTCGGTGGTGCGGAAGGTCACCGCCACCACCATGCTGTCGCCCGTGCGGAAGCGCTGACGCGGACGACCCAGGTCGTCCAGGATCTTGATGTCCAGCACGCGGACCTCGCCTGAGCCGATCACCACGGGCTTGTCGCCGTCGTAGTTGTCGTAGGGGCTGGTGTCCGTGGTCTCCTCCCACAGCCGCCGTGCCTCGGGCAGGGCGCAGGCCTGCAGCAGCACGCGCTGCAGCTCGGGATCGTCCAGCGAGGCCTGGTAGGGATTGGGCGCGTGGGCGGGAGGCCCCTGCTCGACGGGGGCGGGCATGGTGGCCGGCGCGCTCACCTGCTGCGCGATGCGTACGCGCTCCATGCCCAGGTAGCGATCCACCACCTCGCGGGCCGGGCCCAGGGCCTGCACCCGCCCACCGTCCAGCCAGAGCGCCTCCTGGCAGAGGCTGCGTACCGCGTGCAGGTCATGGCTGACCAGGACGATGGTGCGTCCAGCCTCGACGAACTCCTCGATCTTGCGCACGCACTTGCGTTGGAAATACTGGTCGCCCACCGCCAGCACCTCGTCCACCAGGAAGATGTCGGCGGCCGTGTGGGCGGCGATGGCAAAGCCCAGTCGCAGCATCATGCCCGTGGAGTAGGTGCGGACGGGGTAGTCGATGAAGGCGTCCAGCTCGGCGAAGGCGATGATGCGTGGGATGCGCTCTTCCATCTCGGGACGGCTCATCCCGAGCAGAGAGCAGTTGAGGACGATGTTCTCACGTCCGGTGAAGTTGGCGTGGAAACCCAAGCCCAGGTCCAACAGGGTGGACATGGACGCGCTGACGCGCAGGCTGCCGCCGCTGGGCCGCGAGATGCCGGCTATCAGCTTCAACAAGGTGGACTTGCCGGCGCCATTGGCGCCCACCACGCCGAAGGAGCGGCCCCGCGCGACGCGGAAGGAGACATCCTTGAGCGCCCAGTGCTCATCGTGGTGCTTGCGCTGACCGAAGAACTCGAAGAAACGGCTGCGATCGTTCAGGTAGATGTCGAACTTCTTCGAGATGCCCTGCGCCTCGATGACGAAGGGGGGGGCATCGGGGGTCTGGGGGCCTGCTTCGGTCACTTCGGATTCCCGCTCCACTGCGCTGCGCAAAGGAAAGATGGCCTCCCGGAGGTGCACGAGGATGGGTCGTGCAAGAACGGGGCTCGCAGGCTTTCCGCAGGCCAGGAGCAGTTAGAGACTACCCATCTAGGCGAGAAACCGCTACGATGGTTCTCTCCCCTTGGTGCAGTCCCTAGTAAGGAAAGGAAAGAGGGGAAAGGCATTGAAGCGCTGAAGCAGTGCGGACCCCACGCCGGGTGGATAGCTCGGGCTTGTTGGAGGGCAGATGACCGACATTCAGAAGATGCCGAAGCTTCGTGCCGACTTGGACGCCATCGCCGCATGGCGGACCGAGCGGACTGCGGGCTACGACGACCGCATCCAGGAGATCGCTGAAGAAGACGAGCGGCTTCAGGAGCGGCTTGCAGAGATCAAAGAGCGTCTGGCGGAGCTCACGGAGAAGCGCCAGACGCTGCAAGAGGAGTTCCGCTCCGTCCCGGAAGAAGTGAGCCGGCGGTCTCACGAGGCGCTGCTGGAAGCCCTCGAAGCGGACCGACTGCTGCTCGAGGCGCGGGCCGCGGCGCTCACCGAGTGCGAGCAGGAGAACCGTGCCGCTCTCGAGAAGCGTTTCGAGGAGCCGGAGATCGCCGCTGCGCTCGAGGAGTACGACAAGTTCAAGGAAGTGGAACCCGTGCTGGGTTCGCTGCCGCCCTCGTACCGCCAGGTGGTGCTGGATCACCACGCCCAGCTCAAGGAGCGGCTCGCGCCCATCTTCGAGCTGGCCCAGGCCCCTCCGGATGCCCTGGATGTGGACAGCGCCCCGTTGGGTCTGGTGGCCTCGGTGGACCTGGTCGAGGACCGGCCCACGGCCTTCGCGCTCTTCTTGCCCGTGGACTACCAGGTGTACCGCGGATGGGCCGATCGGCAGGAGGATCTCGCCTCCAAGCTGGCCTACCGCATCGTCTCGGTAGTGGCCTCGGCCCTGGAAGAGCTGGGCGCCTCGGATGCCCCGCTGGTCTACCACGACTTCCACGGTTGCCTCTCGATCCAGGTCTGGCTCGACGATCACGAGTTGGAGGGCGACGTCCAGCAGACGGTGGAAGCAGCCACCGCCACGGTCCTGGGCGAAGCCGGCGAGGTGGCGCTGGCCAAGCTCGTCGTTCAGCTCGTATGGGTCGATCCGTCGGTCATCGGGCCCGAGGACGAAGAGGAGGGCACGGGCGAGCCGGATACCGGGCCCCAGGAAGGCGCGCCGGAGGAGGAAGAAGATGACTCTGGCGGCTCGTCCAAGCCGGTGGAGATCGTTCTCAAGCGCGGTGGCTCTGATCGCTGGTAGGAACAGGTGCAAGCATGATGGACCTCGATCACTTCAAGAAGCTGGGCGTCTCCGATCTGGCGGCCAAGCTGGCCATTCACCCTTTCAACGTGGTGCGCATCCTGACGACCTCCGGGACGCTGCCTGCTGATCTGAGCTTCGATGAGGAAGACATCGACAAGGTCCGCGAACAGGGCGGCATAGAGTACTGGTGGACGGCAAAGTGCACCATTGAGCAAGACGCCATTCGGGCTCGGGGCATCTTGCGCTCCATCGCCCGTGAGCTGGTGCGGCGTGGGATCCACGGGGAAAAGACCACCAGGGCCGACAACGTCTACCGTGGGCTCAAGCCGGACGACGAGCGGCTGGCGAGACGTACCTTGAACGTCCTGATCCAGGAACACTACGTCCGCACCGTGCCGACGCCGCTGGGGATCCACGTCAACATCGCTGCCGACCAGGTGAGCACCATGAAGCGGTTGGCCACGGCCGCCGAGGTGCCGCCCGCGCTGGCGGTGCTATGGTTGGCTTGAGCTCCGCGCAGCTCGGACCGGCTCCGGCAACCAGCGGAGGCGGCGAGAAGAGGCTTCGGGATATCGGATGAGCACGAGCGACGGGAAACCCCGCAGATCGAACCCCCGGAAGGGCTCTCGCCTCTTCCAGGCCAGGCCTGACGCGCTGCAGGTAGACGAGTGGGTGCCGAATATCGAGCTCCCACCGCCTCCGGAGCGCCCCCTGGAAGACGAAGACGTGGTGGCCGTGCTGGACGAGCACGGCTTGCCAGCCGGCGAAGAAGAGGAACCGGAAGAGGTGCGGCGTGGCCCGGCCCGTATCTACGTGGGCGCCGGTGCGACGGCCAATACCCAGGTGCCCCTGGACGCCGTCTCCATCGACACGGTCTCCATGAAAGAGCCCCGGGCGCCTGAAAAAGAGGTCCGAGTCTCCGGAAAAGGCGCCCCCGAGGCGTCGGTCCCCGGCGAAACGGCGTTTCCCGATCTGCGCTTGCCCCGCGATCCCCTCGAGATGGGGGACGATCTCCCCCTGCCGCTGGAGCCCGCCCTCGAGGTGGATGCTCCGCCGGATCTGGCGCTGCCCGCGGCTCCAGCGGATGAAGACAGCCCCATCGAGCTCTCGGGCGATAGCCTCCAGCCCTTGGGCTTCGGCGACGAAGACGACGACATGCCGGAGAGCCCGACGGATCCCGGCGTGCGCCTGGCGGGGGACAAGCGCCCTCCCCTCAAGCCCATCGAGCTGGGGCCCAGCTGGGAGCGGAGCGAAGAACCCAAGGAACCCGAGCCTGGTCCGGAGCAGCCCCCGGCTCCGGCGCCTCGTCTCCAGTCCTCCTGGTCCGAGCCCAAGCCCGCGCCAGCGCCGACAGCTCCTGCGGCTCCTCGGCCCGAGCTCGCTCCGCCTGGCACGCCCCACAGCGCGCGCCGCGCGCGCCCGCCCGCACCGGTGACCTCCTACCTGCCGCGCAACGTGGTGATAGCCCTGATCGTCATTGCGGTCCTGGTGGCTGTCGTCTGGTTCTTCCAGTTGCGACGCGGCGAGCTGTGGGGGCAGCGACCGGCGGCGGAGCCCACCCAGCAAGCGGCTCCAGCGGCGGCGGCGCGCAGCGCCGAGCGGCCTGCGGCAGAGCCACCAGCCTCCGCTCCGGCCACCTCCCGGCCAAAAGAGCAAGCCCTACCTGGGGAACAGGCCCAGCCAGAAGAACAGGCCCAACCTGAGGAACAGCCCGGGTCCGCAGCTGAGCCCACGCTCGCCGCTGACCCCACCCCCAGCGAAGAAGCCGGCAGCGAAGAAGCCGCCAGTGCGTCCCAGCAGCCGGCCGCAGCCCAGGCCGCCCCCAGTCCCGCGCCCACTGGTCAGGCGTCCGCCACCCAGACCAAGCAACCCGGCGCCAGCGGTGAGAGCCCGTGGGGGACTGTGGCCGCGCAGCCGAAGCCGCAGCCTGTCAAGCAGCCAGAACCCGCCAGCGACCCCCTGGACGACAAGCTCGAGCAAGAGAGCGCGGCCGTTGAGGCGCCCACCACAGGCTACCTGGCGGTGGACAGCGATCTCTTCGCCATGGTGTATATGGGGGGCCGCCGGCTGGGCAGCACGCCCATCGCCCGCATGGCCCTGCCCCCCGGCACCTACACTGTGCGCGCCGTCTGCCGCGACACAGGCAGCAGCCAGACCAGAGAGGTCGAGGTCGAGGCCGGCAAAGAGGCGCGAGCCAGGTTCAACTTCCGCCGCTGATCAGGCCGGCGTTGATCAAGACCGCGCCCCGAAGATGGCCGTCCCCACCCGCACGTGGGTGGCGCCTTGGGCGATGGCCAACGCGTAGTCCTCGCTCATGCCCATGGACAGCAGCTCTGTGGGCAGACCGCGCTGTCTGCCCTCTGCCGCCAGGTCGTGCAGCTGCCGATACCAGGCGCTTGTCTGCGCCGCGTCGGCGATGGGGGGGATGCACATCAAGCCGCGCAGCGCCAAGCCCTCCATGCCGTGCAGCGCCTGGCAGAGTTCCAGGGCGGCTGCGGGCGGCACGCCGTGCTTGGTGCTCTCGTCGCCGATGTTGACCTGCACCAGGATGCGCGTGGCACGTCCCTGGGAGCGCTTGGCGATGGCGCGGCCGAGCTTCTCGCTGTCCACGGCGTGCACCAGGTGGGCCGTGCCGGCCACGTATTTCACCTTGTTGCGCTGCAGCGGACCGATGAAGTGCCAGACGGGCAGGGGTGGCGGGGTGGCTCCCGCCGCCGCCACGGCGGGACCGACGCCCAGCTGCCGTGCCTTGTCCCGCAGGTGCTGGGCGTAGTTTTCTCCGAAGTGCAGCTGCCCGGCTCGCAGCGCCTCTTCGATGGCGGCGGGTGGCTTGAGCTTGCTGACGGCCACCAGGGTGACCTCGGCGGGATCGCGCTCGGCCTCGGTGCAGGCTCTCTCGATGCGCCTGCGGACGGCGGCCAGGCGCGTGGCGATGTTGTCGGGTTGGCTCGTCATGGCTTTTTGCCCTCGAGATGGAGATTCAGGAGCCAGGGAGGAGGTCCAGGCGCTGCAGCGCGGCCAGCACCTCTGCCAGGGGCAGACCCACCACGTTGGTGTAGCTGCCCTCGATCCTGTCGGTCAGCACGGCCCCTGCGCCCTGGATGCCGTAGGCGCCTGCCTTGTCCAGCGGTTCTTTGCTGGCCACGTACTGCCGGATCAGCGCTGCGCTCAGCGGGCGAAAGCGCACGCGCGTGGTGACATGGCCGACGGTCGCCCGCTCGCCGCAGAGGATGCAGAAGCCCGTGGTCACGGCGTGCCAGCGGCCCGAGAGCTCCGCCAGGATGCGCTCGGCGTCCTGGGCGTCTTGGGGTTTGCCGTAGACTCTGGTAGGCGGCGGGGCCGCCCCCGCTCCCTGTTCGCCGGGCATCCTGGCATGCACGACGGTATCGGCGGCCAACACGGGGTCTGCCATCTCGGGCTGGGCAGCTGCGACCAGCGAGCGCAGCACGGCGCGCGCCTTGCTCTCGGCGAGTCGGCGAGCGAGGTGCACGGGGTGCTCCCCTGGTCGGCGGGACTCGTCCACGTCCGCTGCGTGCACCCGCAGCCGCAGCCCGGTGGAGCTGAGGAGCTCCAGACGTCGAGGCGATGCGCTGGCGAGGATGAGGTCGGGCATGAGCCTGTACGAGAGAGAGGCAGGCGCCCCTATCAAGAAACAGCTCCCCCCGGTTCGACCTTCAAGGCCTTCCGAGGGGAGATCAGCCTGGGTCCGGCGGCGACGGCGTAGCCGTAGCGAGGTTTTGGCCCAGGCATGCGTTCGGGCAGGCAGGATATCCCGGCGTTCGGGAGAGGACGACTTCCGGGGCCGACCCGAGCCGAGGCTACGCCGGAGCGCAAGCAGGACCCACTCTTGCCTGGCCGCCAGCGGCTGGCCGGTGGGGAACAGACCCCGCGGGCCGCAAGAGGCGCTGCTTGCGCTGGAAGCTCATTCCAGTACCTCCTGCTCCAGGATGCCTGCAGCCGTGGCTCGCAGCGCGATGCGTCGTCCGTGCTGGATGGTCTTGGGTTCCAGCAGCACCACGCAATCTCCCGCGGTCGCCTCCAGCCGCACACGGTAGTCCGCCAGCAGCGTCGTCCAGGTTTCGCCCAGCTCCTCGATCCCTGGGCAAGCCCCATCCTCGGCTGCGGTTCTGGCCTGCAGGGCGGCTGCCGAGAGCGCTGGGGCCAGACGGCTCAGCACGCTGCGCTCCTGCAGCAGGGCCTCTCGCCGCGCAGCTGTCAGGCGCTCGGCGCGTTCTTCTTCGGTGAACCAACCGGGGCTGACACCCAGCCAGCGATCATCCGGGTGGGGCCGGCTGGCCATGGGGAGCACGGCGCGCATGGTGGGCAGGTTCAGGCGCAGCAGCCCAGGCTCGTCGTCGAAGCTGGGCTGCACCGCAAACTGCAGCAGCAGATCGGGTCCGTCGCTGCGGCGACCGGCTGCCACCGGGCCCTCGGTGAGCAAGCCGGCGCTGAAGAACTCCACGTTGGCCCGCTTCTCTGGCAGCAGCTGCAGCCCTCCCAGCAGCGTCCCGTCTTCGTCCAGCAAGCGGAAGCGCCCATCTCGCCATGCCTGCTGCCGCTGAGCCAGCCCTGCGGCCAGCTGCGCCTGCGCCCGCGTGCGGCGCTGGGCCTCCATGGTGCCGGCTTGCATGGCGAGCACCAGCTCCAGCTCTCCCTTGCGGGCCCCCAGGGGCAGGAACGCGCGCTGCAGCTCGGGATCCGCCTGCAGCACGGCTTCGCCCTCTCCCGTTCCGGTGACGAAGCTGAAGTGCAGCCAGATGGCTCCCTGCTCGTCGGGGATGATGCGGGCGGGGACCGCCTCTGCGGGCGTGCCCCAGCTGTCACCCCACAGCCCGATCAGGGCGCCCTTCTCCTCGACTCGCAGCTCTCCCAGCGCGCCGTGCCCCTCCAGCACCCAGCTGCCCAGCGGAAGGCCCGGCGAAGAAGAACAGGCCGCGAGCAGCAGTATGACGGTGGCGGGTTCCATGGGCCGACGCTAGCGCGACGCGCAGCTGACTGAGAGTGAGAAGTTGTGCTCGACCTCGTCCTTGCCATCCACGATCACCAGGTAGCGCGAATCGTTGCTGTTCCAGAGGTTTTCCACGCTGCCGCCGCCCTTGCCGTCGTCGGCCTGGCACTCGCTGATCAGGTGATCGCTGCCCGGGCAGCTGGCCTCCTCATCCCAGCGCATGACCACCAGGTCCAGATCCGCGCAGGGGCTGTCCAGGACGAAGCTGGCCGTGCTGTCGGCCTGCAACACGAAGGCGTAGACGCGCTCCGCGCCGTCGTAGCTGACGTAGGGGATGAAGCAGTAGGCGTCCTCGTAGCGCGCGGCGTCGAAGGCCTCGCTGCCACCCACCGTGGTGGCGGTGATGGTCTCGCCGCAGCCGATGGTGCCCGAGAGGCAGTCGGGGCCTGGCACCGGATCGGGATCCAGGGGTACGCAGTCGGCGTCGGTGTCGCTGTCCGTATCGGCGTCGGTGTCGGTGTCGGCGTCGCCAGGGATTCCCTGGCCCGTCTCCTCGTCCTTGTCGGAAGCGTCGCAGGACGCCAGGAGAGACAGGGCCAGCAGAGCGCAGGTGCCGGCCGTGGGGATCGACTTGGGAAGGATGGGACGCATGGGGAGGGCTCCGGGAAGGCTGGCATCATGGGGGTCGCGCCCCAATGCCGACGAGATTACCATCCCTGTCCACCGTTGCGAGGGAGACTGCTGGATGGCTGCCCCCAAGACAAGCCCCGACCTGTCCGCCGTGCGGGACATCGGCATCGCCGCCCACATCGACGCCGGCAAGACCACGCTCACCGAGCGCATCCTCTACTACACGGGCGCCAAGCACAAGATCGGCGAGGTCCATGATGGGGAAGCCCACATGGACTGGATGGACGAGGAGCGGGCCCACGGCATCACCATCACCACCGCCGTCACGCAGTGCCCCTGGCGTGGCCACGTGGTGCAGGTGGTCGACACCCCGGGGCACGTGGACTTCACCATCGAGGTGGAGCGCGCCATGCGCGTTCTCGACGGGGCGGTGATCGTGCTGGACGGCGTGCGGGGCGTGGAGCCCCAGACAGAGACGGTCTGGCGACAGGCCAGCCGCTTCGGCATCCCCACGATGTTCTTCGTCAACAAGATGGACCGCCCGGGTGCGGATTTCGAGCGAGCGCTGGAGACCATCCGCGGGCGCCTGAAGGTGGAGCCGGTCCCAGTCACCGTCCCGGTAGAGGACGGCGTGCTCGACCTGGTCGAGGGGTGCCTGCTGCGCTTCGAGGGGGAGCAGGGGGAAGAGGTCACGGACGAGCCCGTACCCGACCGCCACCGCGCGCTCTACGACAGCCAGCGGGAGGCGCTGCTGCTGGGCCTGGGTGAGTACGACGACGAGATCGCCGAGGCCGCGCTGGAGGAGCTGCCCGTGGATCGGGAGCACCTGCTGCACGTGCTCAGGGAGTGCACCCTGGCGCGACAGCTCTTCCCCGCCTTCGGCGGCTCCGCCTTGCGCAATCGCGGGGTGCAGCCCCTGCTGGACGGCGTGCTGCGCTTCCTGCCCTCTCCCGTGGACCGGCCCAGCATGGACGCCGAGACGCCCGAGGGCGAGCTGGTGCGCATCCACATGGACCCCACGGGGCCGCTGGTGGCCCTGGCCTTCAAGGTGCAGCTCTGGGATGGACGGCGCCACGTCTTCGCGCGCCTCTACCGCGGGCAGCTGCAACCCGGCGACAAGGTCGCGGTCGTGGGCAAGGACGCGGTGGAGCGGGTGGCGCGGGTCTTCGATGTGGATTCTCATCGCAAGAAGCGCATGAAGCTGGCCGTGGCTGGGCAGATCGTCCTGCTGGCGGGCCTGCGCTACGCCGCCACGGGCGACACCCTGTGTTCACCCGAGCGGCTGGTGGCGCTGGAGCGCATCCAGGCCCGGGATCCGGTGCTGGGGCTGGCCGTGGAGCCCTGCTCCTCCCGCGAGGAAGAGAAAATGCTGCAGATCATGGACAAGATCCTCGAAGAGGATCCCACGCTGCAGTTCACCGAGGACGAAGAGACCGGCCAGCGCATCCTGCGCGGCATGGGCGAACTGCACCTGCAGATCGTCTTCGAGCGCATCCAGCGCGAGTTCGGCCTGGAGCTGCGCGCGGGGCGCCCGCATGTGGTGTCTCGCGAGACCATCGCGGGCAGCGCCCGCGCCAGCGGCGAGGTGAACCGCGTGTTCGAGACCGACGAGCGCAAGGTCGAGCTGCGGGCCAGCGCCATCGCCTCGGCGCAGGCCCTGCAGCGCGGTGCGGGCATCGAGCGGCGCGCCGAGCCGCGCGTTGTAGGCGACGGCTCCTTGTCCGTCGTCCAGGCGCAGGCGCTTCGCGACGGCGTGGACGACGCCTTGGTGGGCGGCCCCGTGAAGGGTTCGCCCTTGCAGGACCTGGCCGTTGAGCTCGAGCAGGTGGAGCTCTTCGGGGTTGCCTCCTCGGCCCAGGCCCTGCGCATCGCCGCGGCCCAGGCCGTGCGCAACGCCATGGCCGAGGCGGGCGGGGTGACCCTGGGTCCCATCATGCGCATCGAGGTCGTCACGCCCGAGGAGACCCTGGGCACCGTGCTGGGGGATCTGCAGGCGCGCCAGGCCGCGGTGCTGGACAGCAAGACGGCCCACGGCATGGCCTCCATCCTGGCCGAGTGCGCCCTGGAGCGCCTGCTGGGCTACGCCACGGGCCTGCGCAGCCTCACCCGAGGGCGCGGGCAGTTCACCAGCGAGTTCGAGCGCTTCGATGTGACCTAGCTCCGCCGTTGCCACTTGCCGTCGCACCGGGTATGAAGCCGCGAATTCGGCAAGGGAGTACAACGAAATGCGAAACAAGATGTTTCATCTGGCGCCTGCTCTTCTCCTGATCACCGGCTTGGTGGCCTGTGGCGAAGAAGGTGACACCGGCGGGGACACCACCGACACGCCTGTCGATACGAACGAGCCCGTCGACACGGGCGAGACAGGGGACACCGGTGAGACGGCGCCCACCGAGGACTGCCAGGATGTCAACTTCCCCGCCGGCAGCTCGGGCACCTACACGGTCAGCACGGGCGACGACCACGTCAAGCACCACTTCTACATGCCTGCGGACACCACGCACCTCGTCGTCACCTCGACCTGGGACACCGACTGGGTCATGGCTGCGGATGTGGGTGTCGGCACCTGCCCCCACCAGGGAACCAGCTATATCAGCGAGAGCGGCAACAGCGGCTTGACCATCGATCTCTACGCCGCAGACGTGGACGAGTACGGCGACAGCTTCGTAGAGAACGAGCAGTGGTTCGTGCATCTCGGCGTGGAGTCCGGCGCCAGCAACGGCGACACGGCGGACTACGACATCGCGGTCCAGGCCTGCCAGCCTCTCTAGACGCTGAGCCGGACTGACCGGGGCCATTGTCGACGTGAGCTTTGAGCACCGGCTTTCGTCAGCGGGTTGCGACGCTGGTCCGACATCGACGATCTGGCGGGCGCGGCCAGCGCCCTCAACCGCGGCAGCTGGCTGCGCGCGCCCCGCCCGGGCATGGCCATGATGGAGCGCGACGCCTTCGTGGTCCCCATGAGGGAAGAGGGCTGCGGGTGGCGCTCTCGGGCGCTTCATGCGCCCAGGCCGAGCGACTGGCCAGGCTGATGGCGGACGTATAGGTAGAGCAGCCCGCGCCGCCACGGTGCACGGCTGCCAGCCAGCCAGCGCGTTGCACCGGACTCCCGACGGAGAGCTGCGGTCGCGGATTCGCTTGACATCACGAAAGGAGGCGTTCTTGGCCAACTGTCGCTTGTTGATGGGCAACGAGGCCATCGGGCTCGGCTTGGTGCAGTTCGGTTGCCGCGTGGCCGCCGCCTATCCCGGCACGCCCAGCTCCGAGGTTCTCCCCGCGGTGGTGCGCTTCGCGCGACAGCTGCAGCAGCCTACCTACAGCGAGTGGTCGGTCAATGAGCGCGTGGCTGCCGAGACGGCCATCGCCGCTGCCTGGGCTGGCCGCCGCGCGGCCTGCATCATGAAGCAGGTGGGGCTCAACGTGGCCTCGGATCCGGTGATGAGCGCCGCCTATACCGGCGTGCGTGCGGGCTTGGTGCTGGTGGTGGCCGACGATCCGGGGCCGCACTCCTCGCAGACCGAGCAGGACACCAGGCTCTTCGGGCTCTTCGCCAAGATCCCGGTGCTGGATCCCTCGTCCCCGGAAGAGGCGCGCCGCATGGTCGGCACGGCCTTCGAGATCTCCGAGCGCCACCAGCTGCCCGTCATCCTGCGCCTGACCACGCGCATCGCCCACGGCCGAGAGGGCGTGGAGGTGGTGTTGCCCGAGCCGGTGCCCCGCTTCGAAGAAGCGGAACCCGAAGACGGCAAGCAACAACGCGTCTTGCCCCGCGACCCGGGACGCTGGGCCGCCACGCCGCGCCATCGCTACAGCCTGCACGTGCAGCTGGTCGAGAAGCTGCGGACCATCGCCGAAGAAGCGGCTGCATCCAGTGACAACCTGCGCAGCGGGCCCGAATGCGCCCCGCTGGGAATCATCGCTGCGGGGCATGCCTTCGCGGTCACCAGCGATCTGCTGAGGTTGCTGGGCTGCAGCGAGAGCCTGCCCATGCTGCGGGTGGCCATGCCACACCCGCTGCCCCTGGCCCTGGTCCAGGACTTCCAGGCGCGCTGCGAGCGCTTGCTGGTGTTGGAGGACTGCGACGCCACCATCGAGCTGCAGCTGCCCGACCGACGTCGTGTCCACGGGCGGCTGGACGGCACGGTGCCTGCCGCAGGCGAGCTCGATCCCGAGGCCCTGCTCGCCGTCCTGCTGGCTGCGCTGGAGCGGGCGGATTTGCCCCACGAGCGCCCGCCCCAGCCGCTGCAGGCTCTGATGGAGCAGGTGAGCAGCCCTCCCGTCAAGCCCCCCACGCTCTGTCCCGGCTGCGGCCACCGCACCACCTTCTACGCGCTGCGCAGGGCCTTTCCCAAGAACACCATCTTCACCGGCGACATCGGCTGCTACACCCTGGGCATCTCGCTGCGGGCCGTGGACACGGTGCTGGCCATGGGCGCAGCCGTGGGCATGGCGTCCGGCTTCTACCGGGTCCTGGCCCAGGAGGGGCGTCAGGATCCCGTGGTGGGCACCATCGGCGACTCCACCTTCCTGCACGCCGGCATCCCCGGGCTGCTCAATGCGGTCTACGTGGACTCGCGCTTCGTGCTGGTCATCCTGGACAATGGCACCACGGCCATGACCGGGGGTCAGCCCACGCCGGCCACCGGCATCCGGGCGGACGGCACCATGGGCAAGCAGGTGTCCATCCGCGCCCTGGTGGACGCCTGCGGCGTGCAGTTCGTGCGAGAGATCGACGCCAGGGACGTGCGCGGCATCCGCGCCGTCGCCCGCCAGGCCCTGGAGTACACGCGCCAGCCCGACGGCGGACCGGCCGTCATCATCGCCCGCTACCCCTGCTTGGTGGCCAACCGCGGCTTGCCTCCCGAGGACCGGCAGCGGGTGGAGGTGAACGAGCGCTGCAACGGCTGCGAGCTCTGTGTGACCGATTTCCAGTGCCCGGCCCTGAGCATGGACGAGCGGCAAGAGGTCGTGCTCATCGACCGCATGCTCTGCGTGGACTGCGGCGCCTGCTTGCAGGTCTGCGCGCGCAAGGCCTTCGTCCCGGTGGATCCGGAAGGGGGTGCGAAATGAGCGCGGCCAGGGACTGCAGGATCGTGGTGGCGGGCCTGGGCGGGCAGGGGGTGCTCTTCTGCACGCGCCTGCTGGCCGAGACCGCCCTGGCCATGGGCTGGCCGGCCCTGACCTCCGAGACCCATGGCATGGCCCAGCGCGGCGGATCTGTGGTGGCGTCTCTCAAGATAGGCCTTCATCGCAGCGCCCTGGTCCTGTCCGGCAGCGCCGACCTGCTGCTATCCCTGGACCAGGGCGAGGCCTGCCGCAACCTGAGCTCTCTGGCCCCGGGCGGCCACTGCCTGAGCGCCGCGACCCAGCCCTGGTCCGAGCAGCTGCGAGCGGTGGCCGAGCAGGCTGGCGTCGGGTTGCACAGCGTGGACGCCGCCGGTATCGCCCTGAGCCTGGGGGCGCCCGTGCTGGCCAATATCGCCTTGCTGGGCGCCCTCGGCGAGCTGCCCTTTGCGCCCGTGCCCGGGGATCAGCTGGAGCGCGTGCTGCGACGCCGCAGTCCGCCGCGCCTGCTGGAGGGCAACCTGGCCGCCCTGGCCGGAGGCCGTCGGGCCGTGCGCGAGCAGCGCTAGGTCGGGGCCATGGCCGAGCCGCAGTGCTGGGTCGGTGTGCTGGTGCGCCTGCGCCCCGGGGCCGGGGATGAGCCGCCGGAGGCGCGGCCCGTGGGCCGGGCCGCGCTGGCGCTGCGCGACGAGGGCATCGGGGTGCTGTTCGGACAGCGGCTGCAGCAGGGGCGCATGGATGGCTTCGCGGCGCGGCCCGGCGCCTGGGAGGAGCGGCGCGACGTGGCCGTGGCCGCACTGCACGATCGCTTTCCCTCGCAGACCTATCCGCGGCGCTACCGGCAGCTGCTGGCCGGGGGCAGGGGGCTGCCCCTGGGCAATCCGACGTCCATCACGCTGCTCTGTCGGGACAAGCTGGAGTGTCAGCGCGTGCTGGAGGGGGGCGGGCTGGCCATGCCCCAGGTGGAGGAGGACGCGCGGCGCTTCGCCGGGCGGCTTCAGGGCTGGGGGGCGGCCTTCCTGAAGCCGCGCTATGGCGCGCTGGGTTGCGGGGTGCGGCTCGTGGCCCCCGGAGAAGCGCTGCCCGCAATGGGGGAAGGAGCGGTGGCTGGGGTGAGGGAGCCCTTGCTGCTGCAGCGGGCGGTGCCACCGCCGGCGGGTTGGTCGGGTTGGAGCTTGCGGGTGCTGGCGCAGCGGGTGCCGGGCGGGCAGTGGGTGCTGGCGTCGCGGGTGCTGCGGCGCAGTCGGCGGGATCCGGTGGTCAACGTGGCGCGCGGGGCGGAGGTGCTCATGGCTGAGGGCGTGCTGTCCGAGGGGGCGTTGCGGCGCTTGGACGAGGTCTGTCTGGGTGTGGCTGGGCAGCTGGCGGGCTCGCCGGATGGGGAGCGCATCGTAGAGCTGGGCGTGGATGCGGTGGTGGATACTGATGGGGGGGTGCACGTGATCGAGGTGAACTCGCGGCCGCGGGGCAGGCTCGAGGCCATGGCGGAGGTGGACCCGGGGCGGTATCGGGCGGCGCATGTGGAGGCTTGCGCGCGGCCTTTGCGGTATTTGAGCTGGTTGGCCGGGAGGGGGTAAGGCGGTAGGGGGGGCGTGGTCCGGTCGTGGTCGTGGTCGTCTTCTGCGTGTGTTCCGTCGTCTTTTCCATGCTTCGCGAGCGCGGGCAAGTCTCCGACGCGACCCCGCAGACGGGCTCGGATAGGGGGTTTTTATGGAGATGAGCCTCGATCTCTTCGTCCGCATGCTCTACGCCCTGGGGGTGGGCGTGTTGATCGGGCTGGAGCGTTCCATGGGCACCGCGCTGGAGCTGCGGGCCAGGGAGGAGAAGGGCTCCGAAGACGCCGCGTCCGAGCAACCTGGAGACGGCGTCGAGGCCGAGTTCATGGGCGTGCGCAGCTTCTCGGTGCTCTCGCTGCTGGGCTTCACCGCAGCCCTGCTGGCGGCCGAGATGCCTGCCGCCGCGGCTATTCTCGTGGCCGGTGGCGTGCTGCTGGTCATGGGGCTCTACCTGCGCACGCCCCAGCTGCCGGCGGGCATCACCACCGAGCTGGCCGCGATCTGCAGCTGCGGCCTGGGAGCGCTCTGCGTGGCGGCCCCACACACGGCCGGCGTGCTGGCTCTGGCCATCACGGTCCTCTTGGCGGCCAAGCGCTTCACCCACAGCACGGTGCGCCGGCTACGGCGCGTGGAGCTGACGGACACGCTCAAGTTCCTGGTGATCATCCTGATCGTGCTGCCCCTGCTGCCCAACGAGGCGCTCGATCCCTACGGGGCCTTCAACCCCTGGAAGATCACCTTCCTGGTGGTGCTGATCTCGGGCATCAGCTTCGTGGGCTACTTTCTCACCAAGTTCTTGGGAGCTGAACGCGGTCTGGGGCTCACCGGCCTGTTGGGGGGGCTCACCTCGTCGACCGCGGTCACCGCCGCCATGGCAGCCCAGGCGCGGCAACAGCCCGATCTGCGCGGGCCCTGCGCCTTCGCCACCGTGCTGGCCAACGCCACCATGTTCGGCCGCGTGCTGGTGGTCGTGGCGCTGCTGGACCGCGCCCTGGCCCTGAAGCTGGCTTGGTCCCTGGGCACCATGACCGTGGCGGCCTGCATCGGCGTGGGCGTGCTCTGGCTGTTGGGTCGCAAGCAGCAGAGCGCCGGAGCCTCTTCGGAGGTCAGCCTCAGCAATCCCTTCTCCCTGGGGCCAGCCATCAAGTTCGCCGCCTTCTTCGTGGCGATCCTCTTCGTCGCCAAGCTGGCCAAGCTCTGGTTCGGCGACAGCGGGCTCTATCTGGCCGCCCTGGTCAGCGGGCTGGCGGACGTGGACGCCATCACCCTGTCCATCGCGGAACAGACCCGCGCCGAGCTGCTGGACTACGGTGTCGGCGCCCTGGCCATCACCATCGCGGTGGCCTCCAATGGCGTGGTCAAGACGGGGATCGCCATCTACGCGGGGGGCTGGCGCTTCGGCTGGCTGGTGGGTCTGGTGTTGGCGCTGGCCACGGGGGCCGGGATCGGGGTGTTGTTGGTGGTGTAGTCGGGAACTTCCCGCGCTGGCGGACTCCTCTCATCATGCACGTCCGGAAGCACCAGGACGCCAGTTCCCTCTTCGCCTCCTCCGATTCAAGCCCTCGCAGCAAGCACCGCGCTCGCGTCGTCAGGTGGTTGAGTCCCCCGGGTGAATTGACGCCTCACATGAACGCTTCTTCCATGCCGTTGGCAGTTCCGAGCTGGAAGGGGATTGACTATCGTAGGCACCGACCATTTCCGCCGACAATGTCGGCGGAAACAGTCGGCGCCGTTTTTT
>CAYVQL010000229.1:0-18567 GCA_964454135.1 uncultured Enterobacterales bacterium
CCGCCTTCCCCGGCGGCACCGAGCTCTGCGACGAGCTCGACAACGACTGCGACGGCAGCACGGACGAGGACGACGCGGCGGACGCCGCCACCTGGTACGCGGACGCGGACGGCGACGGCTACGGCGACGCTGCCGCCAGTGCGCAGGCCTGCGATGCGCCCAGCGACGCAGTGGCCGACGCCAGCGACTGCGACGACGGCGACGCCTCGGTCTACCCGGGCGCCCAGGAGCTCTGCGACGGCGTGGACAACGACTGCGACGGCGCCACGGACGAAGACGACGCCGCGGACGCCAGCACCTGGTACATCGACCACGACGGCGACGGCTACGGATCCACCGACTACAGCGCCAGCGCCTGCAGCCAGCCCAGCGGCTACGTGGCGGATTCCAGCGACTGCGACGACACCCAGGCCGGCGCCAATCCAGGCGAGAGCGAGAGCTGCGACGGGCTCGACAACGACTGCGACGGCGACGTGGACGAAGATCTGACCAGCACCTGGTATCTGGACTACGACGGCGACGGCTACGGCGACGACGACCAGGCCGAGGAGGCCTGCGGGGCCCCCAGCGCCCTGTACGTCTCGCAGGGGGGAGACTGCCTGGACACCGACGCCAGCACCTTTCCCGGCGCCAGCCCCGGCTGCGACGGCGGCGACTACGACTGCGACGGCGCCGTGGACAACGACGCCGACGGCGACGGCTACGCCGACGCGGCCTGCGGAGGCGACGACTGCGACGACGGCGACGCCACGCTGCTGCCGGAGCCCGGCGGCGGTTGCGCCCTGGGCGCCAGCTGCGCCGAGTTGCTGGACGCCGGCCTGTCCACGGGCGATGGCGAGTACACCATCGATCCCGACGGCTACGGCACGGGCGTCGATCCCTACGACGCCACCTGCGACATGAGCACGGACGGCGGCGGCTGGACCCTGGTGGCCGACTGGGATCGCGAGAACGAGGGAGACAGCCTGGCCGACTTCGAGTCCCTGATGAGCGAGATCGCCAACACCATGGGCGAGTGGACCTACGGCGAGAGCTACATCATGTGGTCCGACTACGACTGCACCGGCGACGTGCTGGCCTACGAGCTGGAGATCGCCGTGCCCAACGGCGGCGAGGCCATCTTCGAAGCCGACTACTACGGCTACTCCATGGAGCAGTCGGGCATCTGGTTCTACGTGGAGGCTGGCGGCTCCAACGAGGATCTCTACTGCCAGGGCGCCAGCTCGGACTGCTACGGCGAGACCTACGACTACTACGACGACGAGGACTGGAGCTACATCCCCTACTCATGCAGCGTCGAGGCCACTGGCGACATCACCTGGGACAGCTCGGTCCAGGACGCCTTCTCCAGCCAGATCGACAGCTTCCACTTCCGGTCCTTGCACTGCGACTGCTCGCACGGGGACTACTCGCTGCTCTACGATCTCTCGCTATGGGTGCGTTGATGAACGCGACGAAAGACGCCGTGCGCCACGTCCCCCCCCTGCTGTTCCTGCTCCTCGGCCTGTTCATCTCCCTCCCCGCCCTGGCCAACAAGGCCTCCATCGAAAAGGGCGGCGGCCAGTGGAGCTTCGACATCCGCTGGACCGACGCCGCGGGCCAGGCCCAGCGCGCCCGCTTCCAGCTGCCCGCGAACCTCGTGAAGCAGGATCTGGAAGAGCCGGTGGTCTTCCGCAAGCAGAAGGCCTCCCAGTACGCGGCCGAGGCCATCCGCAGCTGGAGCAAAGGGCGCAAGGGGCCCAAGGTCAGCGTCAGCGTGTCCTCGGGGGAGGTCCGGATTGCGGTCAAGGGCAAGAGCCGCTCGGCCATGAAGCAGGCCCTGGCCGAGGCCCAGCAAGTGGGTGAGGCAGCGCAGGAGGAATGGCTGGAGAAGAACGGCTTCGTGCGCATCGACGAAGACACCATCCTGCCCGACCACGCCGGCCACGTGGCCGAGTACGCCCCCTCCCTGGCCCCGGTGGTGGAGGCCCTGGGCGGGCCCGGCGCCGACGCCCGCAGCTTCGCCGAGCTGGCGCTGGGCTTCGTGCAGACCATCCCCTACGAGAAGCGGGCCCTGGTCTCGGACCGCTACCGGCGGCCGCTGTCCCTGCTGGGGCGCAACAAGGGCGACTGCGACAGCAAGTCCGTGCTCTTTCTGGGCCTGATGCGCCAGGCCTGGCCCGAGCTGCCCCTGGCCATGGTGTACATCAAGGGGCATGCCTTCGTGGCGCTGGGCCTGGAGCCCCAGGATGACGACCGCACGGTCGAGATCGATGACGTGGACTGGGTGGGGGCCGAGCCGGTGGGGCCGGCGCTGAACGAGCTGGGCGAGCTGGGCAAGACCTCGCGGCGCAAGGCGCGCCGCGGGCGCTACGAGACGCTGCAGGTGCCCTGACGGGAGATGGGCCTCAGCGCCGCGCGGCCGCGCGTGCCTCCTCCACGGCCACCTCCAGCGCCCGCTCCGCCGGGACCTCGATGTCGGGCCTGACCCCGCGTCCGTCGCTGACGCCGCTGGGCCGCCAGAACCACTTGTGGGAGCAGGCCCCATGCAGGCCGCTGTTGGGCAGCCGGAAGTTGAACAGGTCGCCCGCGCAGCTGGCCGCCCCGCCGGTCTCCTCGCCCACCAGCGTACCCAGCTCCAAGTCCTTGACGGCCGAGGCGAAGGCCACGGCCGAGGAGAACACCCGTGGTCCGATCAGCACGTGGAGCTCCCCCTGGAAGCGCAGGGGCTCGTCGCGCGGCTGGATCAGGGGGATGTCGAAATCCGCCAGGTCTCCGTCCCGCGCGTCTTCGGGGATGGAGCCGGCGTAGCGCGGGCGGATCTGCGGCGAGACCTTCAGCTGGATGCGGGAGTACTGCCGGAAGGGCTCGTCCGTCAGGTACTGCAGCAGCTCGTCGCCCAACGCCGAGCTGCCACCCATGTTCTGGCGCAGGTCGATGATCAGCCAGCTGGCTCCAGCCGCGCGGATGCGCTGGAAGGACTGGCGCGCGAAGTCCTCGAAGCCCCCATCGTCCGCAAAGCTGGCCACGGTGAGCAGGGCGCCCCCCTGCTCCAGCAGCTCCAGCTCCCGAGCAGTCGAAGCCCGGCCACCCTTTCCCAAGGTGCTCAGCACGTGCACGCCCTCCAGCTCACGGCGGACGAGCTCACCGCCGGGCGTGCGCGCCTCGACGCGCAACAGCCCGAGATCGCCGTGTGCCAGCCACCAGTACATGGGCAGCTGGTCGGCCAGCCGCGCCTGGCGCCAGGCCTGGCGCTCGCCGCTGATCAGTGTCAGCGCGGTGCCCAGCCCCTCGCCCACCGGCGCGCCGTTCAGGCGCACCAGCTCCGAACCCGCGGGCAGCGCCGCCTCCCCGGGCGCATCGCGAACCAGGACTCGCTCTCCCTGAAAATCCAGCTCCAGCGGGAACAGATCCGCCCCCATCCAGGCCGCGGCCTGGTAGGCGCCGCCCGGTGGGACGATGGCGCTGTGGCCATCGCCCAGGGCCGCCACCAGCGGGGCCAGCAGGCGATAGAACTCGACCACGGACAGGGACTCACCCAGCTGAGCCTCCACCGCTCTCCGGTGGCCAGCCAGCTCCTCGGCGGACACGGCCGCATACGGCGCCGGATGCACCGTCTCGATGATGCGGAACAACAGCTCCAGGTCGGCGCGCAGCTGTTCGGGCTCGCAGTCCGTCAGCCGGCCCGCGGAGATCTTCAACGCCAACAACGCGCCCACCAGCCCCAGGGCCAGCCCTCCGGCGATCCCGGCCAGGGTTCTCAGCGCGCGAGAAGGCCTCATTCCAACCAGCCCGCCTCCCGCAAGCGCTGCTCGATCAGCTCCGCCAGCACGCGGTGGCCGAGCAATGACAGGTGGCAGTCGTCGAGGAAGAGATCGGGCTCGTAGCGCCCGTGCAGCGCCTGGGCGCCGTCCAGGTAGAGGCTGCCCGTCTCCCGGGCCACCTCGGCCTGCAGCTCGCCGTAGGCCTGCAGCGTGTCGGGATCCGGGTTCTGGCCCTCGGTGACCAGCAGCACGCGGGCGCCATGCGCCTGGGCGGCGGCCACGATGGCCTCGGTGTTCTCGCGGGCGTGGGCCAGCGGGACCAGGGCCGCGCCGCGGGGCGTGGCCACGGCCTGCACCGCGAACTTCAGGCCCACGTAGAGCCGCGCGCGGTGGAAGAAGTCGGAGAGCGCCACCACCCTGGAGTCCACGGCCCGGTAGCGGGCGTAGGCCTGGCGCATGGTGACCGGCGCCACGCTGCTGTCGTTGTTCCCCGCGTACAGCACCACGATGTCAGGGTCCAGCCGCTGGATCTGGCTCTCCAGGTACAGGCGGATGTGCAGCGTATTCCAGCCGCCCACGCCCTGGTTGACCACCTGCCAGGCGCCCTGCAGTCGCTCCTCCAGGGCCTTGGGCCAGAACAGGTCGATGTCGTCCATCTGGAAGGCGCCGCCGGTGCTGGACCCCCCCAGGGCCACGATGCGCCCGCGACCGGGAATGCGCGCGGGCGGGCGCACCGGGAAGCCGTCGCTGGGGTAGCTGCGGTAGCGGGGCTTCTCCAGCAGCTCCCGGAACTCGGTGGCCGTGCGGCGCAGCTCGGGCGCCTGGGACCAGAGCTCGTCCAGCACCGTCAAGCGCAGGCCGGCCTCGGCCTGCAGGGCCATCAGCAGGCAGATCAGCAGGGAGAGGGGGCCGATCCAGACGCTGCGCCCGCTGTTCAGCCGCAGCAGCAGCACCCACCAGGCGCTGAGGGCCGCCAGCAGGATCCAGCCCCAGGAACCATGAGGCCAACCCGCCGCGCCCAGTGCGACCGCCAGAGCCACGGGAGGCAGCAGGCCCAGGGCCGCCAGGCGCCCCCAGCCCGCGCGCCAGGCCAGCACCCCCAGCAGGGCTGCCAGGCCGGGCAGACCGGCGAAGAGGGCCGGCCCCAGGGCGTCGGAAAATTCCAGCAGGCGCAGCCGCTGCAGCCATGGTCCGCAGCCTGCGCACACCAGCAACGGGAAGAGCAGGAAGGGCAGCCCGGCCAGGGCGAAGGCCGGCTGGGCCGGGGCGCGCAAGCGGGCTCGCAGCGCACCGCCGATCCCGCCGCCCCGGGGTGCCTCTGTCGCGCGCGGGGCGGCCAGGCCGAAGAGCAACGCCCCTGCCAGACCGCAGAGCAGCCGCAGCAGGCGGCTGCGGCCGAAGCCACCGAAATCCTCCGCGAAGACCGCTCCCTCGGCCGACTCCACGCGCAGCTCCTGCAGCTGGACGTGCAACAGGCCCGAAGAAAAGACCAGGTCTCCGGCGCTCCAGCGCCCCTGGCAACGGGTCAGGGCTTGCCCATCCGCGAGCACATCGACCTGGCCCGCGCCCACCTGCAGCTGCAGCTCGAAGCGCTCGCCGGGCGCCCTGGCGGGCTCGCAGCTCAAGCCCACACCGTAGACGCTGTCGCGCGAGCTGCGGTCCGCCACCAGGGTCACGCCGCTGTCCTGGGTCTGCTGCTGACGCGTGGCCTTGGCATGGCCCTGCCCGTGCCGCATGACCGGCTGCTGCGGCCCCACCTGCAGGCTATCGGCGCCCAGGTGGATCTTGAGCTGCCCGTTTTCGGGCACCCGCGCCCGCAGCTGGACGCGCCCTTTTGAGAAGGGGGAGATGCGCGGCGCCGCCGAAGCGGCCGCCTGCAGATCCAGGGCCGCGGGATCGGGGACCAGATCGCCCGTCAGATCTGCCTGCATCAGGGGCAGGTCCGAGGCGCGCAGCTTCCAGCGCGCGGGATCGGCCTCGGGCAGCAGATCCTGGACGCTGCGCGCCATGCCCCAGCCCAGAGACAGGCCGCAGAACACCGCGAGCAGGCGCCACTTCAAGGGCTGACCACCTGGCTCCGCTGGGGAGCGAGGATGTCGGGGGCCTCATCGGTCTCGGCGTGGAACCAGGGCATGGCCAGTGGGCGGTTCGGGGGGGATCCCCGTAACATCCAACGACACGGGTCGACCCTCCACCAACACCGGCCCGCGCTCCGACGTCAAGCTGGATGACACGCCGCGCCCGCTGTGCCATGATGTCCGTGGGTCAGGAAAAGGCACGGAGGAGGTGGAATGCCCGCCTTCCTGATGACAGCCGCGTTCCTGAGCGAACTGGGCCTGGCCGAGCCCAACGAGCCGTCCACCGGCCTGCGGGGCGCCTCCATGGGCGAGGTGTTCGCGGTGCTCGAGGGCCGCGCGATCCCCCTCGATCCGGGCATGCTCACGCCTCCTGTCCAGCTCACCGGGCGGCGCGGCGAGACGCCACCGGGCAGCCACAAGGCGCTGTACGGCGAGCGCATGGACAACCACCTCGACACGGCGAACTTCACCATCGCCTGGGCCGATGGCGAGGCCACGCAGTCCGAGGCCGAGGCCACGGCCGCCGGGATGGAGGCCGCCTGGCAGGCCCTGGTGACGGAGCAGGGCTGGACCCAGCCCATATCGAGCGACCTGTACCTGCTGTGGGTGATCCTGGAGTCGAACATCGACTACGCCGGCTACATGACCTGGTACGAGACCGACGACTACCCCGACGGCTACCCGGTGATCTTCATGAACACCGACTACGCCGGCCACAGCGACTGGTGGCAGACCGTCTGCGCCCACGAGTTCGCCCACGCCTTGCAGCACGCCCTGCGCGACCCGGGCGGGAGAGGCGAGAGCTGGTACTGGGAGGCCTCGGCCGTGTGGATGGAGGAGCTCGCCCGGCCCGAGCTCGACGAGTACGCCTGGGTGTCCCAATACTACGTCGAGGAGGCCCACCGGCGCTTCGACTCCACCACCAGCTACCACCAGTACGGCATGTTCCTCCTCAACGCCTACATCGAGGAGCACCTCACCGGTGAGGGGGGGCTGCTGGCCATCTGGCAGCACGCCGCCGAGCACCAGAGCGACACCTGGGACGAGGTGCTCGAGGACGCCCTGGGCATCCCGGCCGCTGAGATCTGGGCCGATTTCGTCAGCGTGTTGATCGCGGAGGGGCTGGCCGAGTCAGATCTGTACGACGAGCTCGAGACCGTCGGTGAGGTCGAGCACGGCTTCGAGGAGTGCATCGCCACCCTGGGCACCGAGTACTACGGCATGCCAGGCGACGGCACCGTCACCGTCGAGTCTCGAGACGGGGGCGAAGAGCTCCTGATCGCGGGCCCCAAGGGCTGGGGCACCAGCCTCGAGCTGAGAGACGGCGACACCGTGGGCGTGCTGACACCTGTAGAGCCATCCGCCGGCTACCGCTTCCTGCTCGAGCTCGAATCCCCGGGCAGCGATGCCTCACCGGGGGGCGAGGATGCCCCCCCCCCGACGGACGACTGGAGCGACGATGCCGGGGGCTGCAGCTGCGCCTCCTCGGGCAGGGGCGCCGTGGCCTGGGTCCTGGCGTGCTGCCTGCCGCTCTTGATCGCGAGATCGCGCGCCAACGCGGCCACTTAGCCCTCCACCAGCACCAACCTGCGCTCCGCCCGCCGCAACCTGATCCGCTGGGCCCAGGACAGCTCCAGCCGATCGCTCTCGATGCCGTCGCCGAAGACCACCCCGCCCATGTTCATCTCGGAGATCACCTCCAGCTGCTCGCTCTCCTGCAGCAGGCCCTCCACCAGCGAGGCGCCGGTGGCCACCGAGGGCCAGGCCTCGCGCACGAAGAAGGCCAGCTGCGGGTCCTCGGGCCTGGGCAGGGGCAGCTCGGAGTGGCGCTGCAGGTGGATGGAGCGCGCCCAGCCCGTGCTGCCCGTGCCGCTGGTCACGATCAGTCCCGACGAGGACTGGCGCTCTTGCTTGCCCTGCCATTGGATGCGGTAGCGCGCGGACTGGTGGCTGCGATGACCCACGAAGATCTCGTTCAGCGCCAGCAGCGACTGGCCGTCGTCCAGGCGGGCCTCCACCATGGTGCGGCGCTGCAGGGGCAGCCGCTCGGGCAAGCCGCGCGCGAGCAGGCGCGCGGCCTGAGCCGCCGAGTGCTGCACCAGCACGCCGTCGTAGCGGCGAGGATCGGGGTTGACCCCCAGCACGCGCTGCCCCTGCAGGTACTTGGCGGCGTTGGCCACCAGACCGTCCTGCCCCACGGCCACCACGATGTCGTCCGGGGCGAAGAGGAAGCGGTCCAGGTCGCCGCGATGCAGCTGGGCACGACGCCACTTGGAGGGGATGGCGGCCAGCACGGCCTGCATGGCCGCGGCCTGCAGCTCGTGGCGCTCTTGGAGCTCACCGATGTCCTGGCCCCGGGAGCGCTGCACGAAGGCCGCCTGCCCGTGGGTGCCGTGCACCATCAGCGCCTCCTCGTACTCGCTGCGCCGGCTGACCACCACCACCCGGGGGAGCATGTCAGGCCCCCTGTTCCAGGTGCTTGGCCCCGGCGCCCGCCAGCCGGGCCAGCACAGGCCCCAGCAGATCCGGGCTCAGGTTCAGGTGCTCGATGGCCGGCAGGTTGCTCGCCAGCTCGCGGGCGGCCAGGCCCAGGATCACCTCCTGGGGCAGCTCGCGGTAGATGTCGATGCGGGCACGCTCGCTCTCGACTCGGGCTCCCTCCACCACCCGGATGCCCTCGGCGGCCGAGTCCTGCTCGATGCGGGCGCGGCCGGCCTTGGCCTCCACCTGGATCCTCTTGGTCTCAGCGTCGTCGGTGACCCGGTGGCGCTCGTTCTGGCCGCGCTGGGCGATCAGGTCCTCCTCGCGCTTAGCCAGCTCGATCTGGTTCTGCAGCTCGTTCTCGGCGATGGCTCGCTCCTGCTCCACGGCCACGGCGCGCCGCTCGAAGGTGGCCCGATCCGCCTCTTGTTGGATGGACTCGCGGGTAGGGGTCTGCAGGGCCTTCTCCATCTCGGCCGTGGGGCGCAAGCTGGCGATGCGCAGGCTGACGATCTCCAGCCCCATGTCCGCCAGGCTCTCCTCGGCGGCGAAGCCCTGGGCGATCACCGCGGACAGGGCATCCACGCCTTCTTGCAGCACGCGCTCCAGCGGTGTGCGGGCCAGGTAGTTCCAGGCCAGCTGCTGGGCCAGCTGGGTCAGCTGGGTGGCGATCTTCTCCAGGGGTTGACGCAGCCAACGCCCCTTGACCAGGTCCACCGTGAAGTCCACGCGCTCCACCAGCCGCTCGGGCTCTGCCACGCGCCAGGTGACCACGGCCTCGGTGGCCACGTCCTGGAAGTCCTGCGTGCGGCAGTGGAACATCAGCGAGAGCTCCCGGTCGTCCATGGGCACCTCGCAGACGCTGGCGGCCAGAGGCAGGAACCAAAAAGCCAGCCCGCGCCCGCCACGGACCAGCTTCCCCTTGCGGTAGTGCAGGATGTAGGAGCTGTTCTCGCTGCGCAGGTGCCTGGCGAAGAGCAGGCGGGTGATGTCAGCCATCGTAGCCTCCGGTGGTCTTGCGCCCTGTGGGCGCGGGTGAGAGGGAGCCGAGCTCCCCCAGGTGGCGAAAGAGCGCCGCAGGGCGGTGACCCACCTGTTTCTGGCGCTCTCCGGTGTTCTCCAGCTGGCCCGAGGCCAGCATGCGACGGCGGAAGCTGTCCTTGTTCAGCCGCCGTCCCAGGATGGTCTCGTGCACCTGCCGCAGCTGGTGCAGGGTGAAGCGGGGTGGCAGCAGGGCGAAGCCGATGGGGGCGTAGTCCAGCTTGCCGCGGATGCGCAGCACGGCCATGCCCAGGATGTCCGCGTGGTCGAAGGCCAGCGCCAGCTCGCGGTCCCTCTCATCCCGCGCCAGCACCGGGCCGCCGGCCTCGCCCTCCCACGGCACCTGCAGAGGGGCCAGGCGCACCTCGCTCCTGGCTGGGTCCTCCAGCTGCCGCGGCGGAACCAGGGCGTAGTAGGCCACGGAGATCACGCGCGTGCGGGGATCCCGCTGGGGCGCGCCGAAGCTGTACAGCTGCTCCAGGTAGACACCCCGCAGCCCGGCCTTGCTGGCCAACAGGCGCGCTGCGGCGGCGTCCAGCGACTCCTCCAAGCCCACGAAACCGCCAGGAAGGGCCCAGCAATCGCGAAAGGGAAAGGCGCCGCGCCGGTAGAGCAGGACCTGCAGGCGCTGCTCGAGGATGGTCAGGACCACCACGTCCACGGCCACCGAGGGACGGGGAAAGGGAGCCGGGTCGTAGGCGTCCAGGAAGGCTTGTTCTTCGGGGGGGCGCTGGGGCATCTCAACTCCTTTGATGCATTATACATATATGTTGCCCGCATTTAAGTCAAGCGCTTTTTCAGACCCGCTGCGAATCCGGCGGGTTAGCAGGCGCCCGAACTCTCCTCCCGCGAGGCTGCCATGGCCATCAACCTCCCCCTGCTCAAGGAGCTCTGCGAAGCTCCTGGCGCCCCCGGACGCGAAGAGAAGATCCGCGAGATCCTGATCCGCGAGCTGGCTCCCATCTGCGACGAGGTGCGCACCGACGCTCTGGGCAACGTCATCTGCCTGAAGAAGGGCAGCCAGGGCGGGCGCTTCATGGCGGCCGGTCACATGGACGAGATCGGCTTCATGGTGAACCACATCGACGACGATGGCTTCTTGCACTTCATTCCGCTGGGTGGCTTCGATCCCAAGACCCTCACCGCCCAGCGGATCGTGGTGCACGGTCGTCAAGACCTGGTGGGCGTCATGGGCAGCAAGCCCATCCACATCATGTCCGACGAAGAGAAGCGCAAGCCGCTCAAGCTGGAGGACTACTACATCGACCTGGGCCTGCCCGCGGACCAGGTCAAGGAGCTGGTGCGCCTGGGCGACGTGGTCACCCGGGAGCGCGACATCATCCAGGTGGGCGACCTGATCAACGGCAAGAGCTTCGACGACCGCGTGGGCGTCTTCGTGATGATCGAGGCCATGAAAGCCATGGGCTCCAACAAGATGGACATCTACGCCGTGGGCAGCTGCCAGGAAGAGGTGGGCATCCGCGGCGCCACCGTGGCCGCGGCCCAGATCGATCCCCACCTGGGCGTGGCCCTGGACATCACCCTGGCCAACGACGTGCCCTTTGCGCCCAAGCACAAGCAGATCACGAAGCTGGGCGCCGGCTGCGCCATCAAGGCCTACGACTCCTCGGTCATCCCCAACTGGAAGCTGGTGGATTTCATGCGCGAGACCTGCAGCGCGCGCGACATCCCCTTCCAGATCGAGGTGCTGCCGCGCGGCGGCACCGACACCTCAGCCATCCAGCGGGGCGCCAGGGGCGCCGCGGCGGGCTGCATCTCCGTGCCCACGCGCTACGGCCACTCGGTCATCGAGATGATCCATCCCGATGACGTGCAGGCCTGCATCGACCTGCTCACCGCCCTGTTCCAGGACTGCGAAAAAGACCAGTTCGCCCTCTGAGGGGCGGCTCAGCCCACCAGATCCCCCTGGGTCCAGGCCCCATCGATGCTGCGCCAGACCTGCCCCGTGGGGTTGCGATCCCGCAGGACCGGCGGGAGCCGCCGCTGGCGCAGGTTGTCGTAGCAGTGCAGCGCCGCGAAGCGCAGCATGGACGCCGGCAAGCCCACAGCGGTCAGGCCCGGGTGGCCGGTGGCCGGGTAGGGGCCGCCGTGGTTCATGGAGGGCACCACGGCCACGCCCGGAGGCATCTTGTCGTTCAGCAGGCGCCCCACGCGGCGGCGCAGCACGGGGGCCACCTGGTCGTAGAGGACGTCGTCCTCCGAGGCGCTGTGGCTGAAGAGCGTTCCGGTCAGGTTGCCCTCCATGCTGGCGGCGATGGCGGGCAGCTGCTCCGGCTGCTCCGCCACCACGAAGAGGCAGGCATTGCCGAACATCTCGGTCTGCAGCACGCGCGGCGCTTGCAGGAAGCTGTGACCCGAGATCCGCAGCAGGGTGTTCTGGTGGCTGAAGCCCTGGCCGCCGCCCACAGCGCCCCCCGTGACCAGCTGGGCACCGGCGTCCCAGAGCGCGCGCACGCCGGCCTGCAGGTTGTCCAGCACACCCTGGCTCAGCAGGGTGCCCACGGGGGCCTGGGCCAGGCGCTCGGCCACCAGCTCCACGAAGCGCTCGCTCTGCGGGCCCGCCAGCAGCACGACGATGCCGGGGTTGGTGCAGAACTGGCCCGTGCCCAGCAGCACGAAGTCGCGGTACTCGTCCGCGATGGCCTCGGCGCGCTCTTGCAGGGCCCCGGGGAGCACGAAGACCGGGTTGACGCTGGACAGCTCCAGGTAGATGGGCTTGCCATTGCCATCCGCGGCCCGCTTGAGCCGCAAGCCCGCCTCGCGCGACCCGGTGTAGCCGGTGGCCGCCAGCAGAGGGTGGGCCACCAGGCGCTCCCCATCGGAGTGGGAGCAGCGGTAGATCAGCTGCACCGTGGCCGCGGGCAGGCCGCATTCCGCCACCGCTTGCCTGGCCTCCTCGGCCATCAGGCGCGTGGTGGTGGGGTGGCAGGAGTGGGCCTTGGCGATCACGGGGTTGCCCGCGGCGATGGCCGCGGCGAAATCGCCCCCCGAGATCCCGTTGAAGGCCAGGGGGAAGTTGTTGGGGCCGAAGACCGCCACCGCCCCCTGCAGCGCCCCGTAACAGGAGCGGATATTGCTGGCGCTGTGGATGGTGGGCAGGGACCAGGACAGCTCCCGCGCAGCGACCGCGGCCTGCAGCAGCTGATCGATGGTGCGCGGAAATTCCACCTGCGCCAGGCGTGGGAACACGGGCAGGGCCGTCTCGGCGTGGGCCGCGGCCACGATGTCGGGCTTGCGGGCCTCCAGCCGCTCGGCGTAGCGCTCCAGGAATTCCGCGATGCGCTCGGCCGGCAGCCGGGCCAGCTGTTCGGAGGCCTCCGCGCCCGCCACCAGGGCGGCCTCCACGTCCGACCAGGCGCTGACCGGGTAGAGCTCGGGCAGGGGCTCGCAGGTGGTGGGGTCGCAGGCCTGGAACAGGCCGCTGGTCTGCGCCGGTCGCCACTCGCCGGCGATCAGGACGGGGTGGATCTGCATGCTCTCCCTCGCTTCCGTTCGGGCCGACTCCTTCCCTATCCACACCGCCTATCGCGCGCCCGACTCCCCCTGGGCGCCAAGAGGCAGCCAGCCGCCGGCAGGCCTCCGGACGTGGTAGTACAGAGAAACCCGCTCCCGCCTCTCCATGAAATGCCATGGCCTTGGAGCGCCCCATCCGCCTGCTCTCCACCACCGGCGCCCTCCTCCTGTCGCTCCCAGCCCTGACCGGCTGTGCGCAATACTCCCTCACCCGGGCCGAGATAGCCTGGAGGATGGGACGCCACGAAGAAGCCATCGAACACGCCTCCGCCTACCTGTCACGCCACCCGGACTCGAGTCGGGCCCTGCTGGTTTCTGGCCGCGCGCTGGCCAACATGGAACGCTGCCCCGAGGCCGTTCCGGTGCTGGAGCGGGCCGCCGCGCTCGATCCGGAGGGTGGCTGGCGCTTCGCATGGGCCCAAGTGGAGCTGGGACGCTGCAGGTTCAGCGCTGGCGAGCCCCTTGCCGCCGAAGAGGCCTTCGAAGCCGCGCTTGCGTCCGCCGCCACCGAGAACGTGATCCGGGCCGCCGGCCGCGAGCTGGGCCGGCTCGGTCTGCACGACGACTACGACAGCTGGCGTCGCATCGAGTCGGACCACTTCGTCTTCCGCTTCTCGCCGGGCTTCCCGGAAGGCCCGCTCGAACCCTATGTCCGTGGTCGCGAGCAGGCCTGGACCTTTGTCACGGAAGCGCTGGGGGGCGCGCCAGACCGGAAGATCGACTTCTTCTTCTGGGGCAGCGACGCCGAGGCCCAGGTCCTGCTCTGGCGCGGCCTGGGATTCGCGCTGCCCCGCGAGGGGATCATCCACTCGCGCTGGAACCAGACCCGCGGTCACGAGCTCACGCACATCGTGGTGGGCCAGGTCTTCCAACCAGAACACACTACGAAGCTGATCAACGAGGGGATCGCCGTGTACTTGGACCACAGGCGCGTGGACCGGCTCGCAGTGGCGCGGCAAGCGATGGCGGAGGGCGCTCCCTTCCGCATCGTTGCGCAATGGCGGGCCCCAACGGTCGAGCAAGATGCGTTCTACCCCGTGGCCGGCGCCTTCGTGGAGCGGCTCGCGCAACGCGGTGGCATGGAACGGCTGCGGGAGCTGCTGCGCGACCAGCGCCACATCCGAGCGCTCGAGCTCTACGGCGCCGATCTGCCCGTCTGGATCGCCGAGTTCGAGGCGGACCTGGCAGGCGGGGAGGCGCGATGAGACGCTTTCAGGAGCGCTCCTGAGCGGAGGCGATCCGCCTGATGACAGCTGGCACCTGCCCCAGCCGCTCCACGGAGACGAGACGCTGCGCCAGCTCCGGTGGGACGTCCACGTCCTCGTGGGCCCAGGTGCGGGCGCAGGGCACGAAGACGGCGTGCCCCCCCAGTCGCAGCACGGGCAGGATGTCGGAGCGCTTGCTGTTGCCCACCATCACGAAGCGGGAGGGCTCCACCTCGTGGGTCTCCAGGATCCGGCGGTAGGTCTCCGGTTCCTTCTCGGCCACGATGTGGATCCGTCGAAAGATCGGGGCCAGGCCCGAGCGCTCGACCCGCATGCCCTGCTCGTGGAGATCGCCCTTGGTGATCATCACAAGAGGGAACTCCTCCGCCAGCTCGCCCAGCACCTGTCGCGCCCCATGGAAGATCTCGATGGGCTCCTGGAGCATGCGCCGACCGTGCTCCAGCAGGGACAGCAGGTCGGCGGCGTCCAGCTGCCCCTCGGACAGCAACAGCGCCGCCTCCACCAGGGAGAGTGTGAAGGACTTCACGCCGTAGCCGTAGGTGGGGACGTTGCGCGTCTCCAGCTCCAGCACTCGGCGGCCCAGCTCCTCGGCGGAAACACGAGGAGCCAGCATTTCCGCCAGCATCCTCTCGCCTCTGAGGTAGCGGCCCTCGTTTTCCCAGAGCGTGTCGTCGGCATCGAAGGCCACCAGGTCGAGCATGCTGCGCTCCCTATGCGTGCTGCGCCTCGTTCTTCAGGGGCGCCGCGGGCTGCGTAACGGATGCCCGGTCACCATGGCACGCGCACGCAGCTCTCGCTCCGCGCTGCGTGCCAGGCATCCATCTGCGCCTGCAAGCCCTGGTCGTCCTCGCGCGCGGCGACCCTGACCTCCACCAGCTGCACCAGGCGGCAGGAGGCCTGCGGCGTCAACAGCGCCCTCGATGCTTCATGGATTCGCAGGCTACCACGAGGATCTCGGTGGCACCAACGGAACAGGATCACGCGAAGCGAAGCGCCAGCCCATCCGCCACAAGCAGCCCCTCGCGCGTAGGGCGGGCCCGACCGTCCCGCAGGACCAGCAGGCCCTGCTCCACAGCCGCCAGCACCCCCTCCCCCAAATCCTCCAGCGCCACGCCCTCGGCGCAGCGGAAGCCCAGGGCCAGGCGCTCCAGGCGCAGGGCGGCCGCGTCCAGGCGCTCGCTGTCCTGCACCGGCAGGTGGCCTGCGGCCAGCTCGCGCGCGTAGGCCCCGATGTCGTCGCGGTTCCACCAGCGACAGCGGCCATCGAAGCTGTGGGCGGCCGGCCCCAGGCCCAGGTAGGGAACATGCCGCCAGTACTTGCGGTTGTGGCGCGAGCGCTGCAGCGGGCCGCGGGCGTAGCTGGAGACCTCGTAGTGCAACCAGCCGCGCGCCTCCAGCAGCTCGACGCCGTGCAGGTGGAGGCGCCGCAGCCGCTCGTCGTCGGGCAGCTGCGCCGCGCCGCGCTGCACGCGGGCGGCCAGGGCCGTGCCCGGCTCCACGGTCAGCTCGTAGGCCGAGATGTGGCTGGGCTCCAGCGCCAAAGCCGCCCGCAGGTCGGCCTCCCAGGCCTGCAGGCGCTGGCCAGGCAGCCCGTAGATCAAGTCCAGGCTCAGCTCCTCGAAGCCCGCTTGGCGGGCCCGCTCGGCGGCCCGCCGCGCTGCGGCCGCATCGTGCCGGCGACCAAGGAAGCGCAGCGCCCCCTCGTCGAAGGACTGCGCGCCCAGGCTCAGGCGCGCCACGCCCAAGGCGCGCAGCCCGCCCAGCAGCTCCACATCCACGTCGTCGGGGTTGGCCTCCACGGTCCACTGGGCGGCGGGGACCAGGTCCAGCGGCTGCAGGGCCCCCACCAGGCGCTCCAGGCCCGCCAGCCCCAGGGCGCTGGGCGTGCCGCCTCCGATGTAGACCGTGTCGAAGCCGGTCCATGCGGCGCTGCGCAGCTGCGCCTCGCGCGCCAGGGCCCGCAGGTAGGCCTCGCGCAGCGCCAGGTCGGTCTGGCTCCGAAAGGCGCAGTAGGCGCAGCGGCTGACGCAGAAGGGCACGTGCACGTAGAGGCCAGGGCCCTCCGGCGAGGAGCCGCTAGCCATCGTCGGTCTTGAGCACCGCCACGAAGGCCTGCTGGGGGATCGCGATATTGCCCACCATCTTCATGCGCTTCTTGCCGCGCGCCTGGCGATCCAGCAGCTTGCGCTTGCGGGAGATGTCGCCGCCGTAGCACTTGGCGGTCACGTCCTTGCGCAGGGCGTTCAGGGTGGATCGGGCGATGATCTTGCCGCCGATGGCCCCCTGGATGGCCACCTTGAACTGCTGCCGGGGCAGCTCATCTTTCAGCTTGTTGCAGATATGCAGCGCCCGCGCGCGGGCCTTCTCTCGGTGCACGATCAAGGACAGCGCGTCCACCGGGTCGCCATTGACCAGGATGTCCATCTTCACCACGTCCGCCGCGCGGTACTCCAGGAACTCGTAGTCGAAGGAACCGTAGCCGCGGGTGACGCTCTTGAGCTTGTCGTAGAAGTCGTAGATCACCTCGGCCAGGGGCAGCTCGGCGGTGTACTCGATGCGCCCGGGGGTCGGGTAGTCGTAGCGGGTGCCGGTGCCGCGCCGCTCCAGGCAGAGCTTGGTCACGGCGCCCATATGGCGGTCGGGGAAGAGCAAGGTGGCTTTGATGAAGGGCTCGCGCACCTCCTGGATCTGCGCCGGATCCGGGAAGTAGTGGGGATTGTCCACCACCAGCTCGTCGCCGTTGTTGAGCGTGAACTCGTAGCGCACGCTGGGGGCGGTCATCACCAGGGACTGGTCGAACTCCCGCTCCATGCGCTCCTGGAAGATCTCCAGGTGCAGCAGGCCCAGGAAGCCGCAGCGGAAGCCCAGGCCCAGGGCCACGGAGCTGTCTTTTTCGTAGACCAGGGCGGCGTCGTTCAGCTCGTACTTCTCCAGGGCCTCGGCCAGGTCCGGGTACTCGTCGGCCGCCACCGGGTAGACCGAGGAGAAGACCACGGGGCGGGCCTCCACGAAGCCGGGCACGGCCTGCTCGGCGGGCTGGTCGCGGTGGGTGATGGTGTCGCCCACCCGCACCTGGGCCACGGTCTTGATCCCGGCGACGATGTAGCCCACGTCGCCGGCAAACAGGGCATCGCAGGACTGACGGTCGGGACGGAAGCGGCCCACCTCCTCCACCTTGTGCTCTGCGTCGCTCTGCATGAAGAGAATGCGCTCGGCCGGCCGCAACACGCCGTCGAAGACGCGTACGGCGATGATCACGCCCCGATAGGGATCGTAGTGGGCGTCGAAGATCAGGGCCGTCAAGGGCGCAGAGAGGTAGCCGCTGGGGGGCGGGATGCGCTCCACGATGGCCTGCAGCACATCTTCGATGCCCTGGCCCTTCTTGGCCGAGCAGAGCACCACGTCGTCGCCGTCCAAGCCCAGCTCCTGGTCGATCTGCAGGGCCACGCTCTCGGGATCCGCGGCCGGAAGATCGATCTTGTTGATCACCGGCACGATCTCCAGGTCGTGTTCCATGGCCAGGTAGAGGTTGGCCACGGTCTGGGCCTCCACGCCCTGGGCGGCGTCCACCAGCAGCAGCACGCCCTCGCAGCTGGCCATGGCCCGCGAGACCTCGTAGCTGAAGTCCACGTGCCCCGGCGTGTCCAGCAGGTTCAGCTCGTATTTTCGGCCGTCCGGTGCCACATAGGGCAGGGTGACCGTGTTGCTCTTGATGGTGATGCCCCGCTCGCGCTCGATGTCCATGGTGTCCAGGAACTGGTCCTGGAAGCGCCGCTCCTCCACCACGCCAGCGCGCTGGATCAGCCGGTCCGCCAGGGTGGACTTGCCGTGATCGATGTGGGCGATGACGCCGAAGTTGCGCTTGCTCTTCATGGGGGGCGCTCGCGGGGCGGAGCCAGGGGGCGGCGCTAGCTATCTCCTCCTGGGGGGAGTGCCAGTCGGCGCAGCCTCCCAGACAGCTTGTCGGGCTCCCCTTTCAGGGTGTGGAGGCAAACAGGCAGCGGCGAAGGCAGCTCGCAGCGTCAGCTCTGCGGCCTCGTCAGCTCCGGCCAAACGGTGCCTGCTCTCCCCGAGCACGTCCCGGTCGAGCATGCGTCGGGGCAGGACTGGGTGCAGAGTCCCAGCCTACCCCGCGATTCTCGACGAGAGCGATGACTAGTGCCGCCGCCCGGAAATCCCTGGCCAGGGATGGCCAGACGGGCGTAGCGGGGTGCTGCCGCACCCCGCCGCTACGCGGCGCGGCGACACTAGCGCATTTATTGTGGGGGCTCCGCCCCCAACATGCGCCTGCGGCGCATCCCCCCCTGCCGCGTCCGCGGCAGAAAGTGCACGCGCAGCGACTTCGATGGTGGGTGGATAGAGACTTCCGGGCGCATGCACTAGCCGAACATCGCGATCTTGAAGTTCAGCGCACCCGCTATAGAGGTCGCATTGGCCTTGATGTGCGCCAGGAGCGCCTTCTCG
>CAYVQL010000230.1:0-16368 GCA_964454135.1 uncultured Enterobacterales bacterium
CGGACGCAGGGAGGGGGCGGCCCCGCAGGTAGCACCCGCGAGCGCCGCCCCCTAGGAGCGAGGACCTTCCCAGGTCAGTCCGCGTTCTTGAAGAAGGTGGGGATGTCGTAGTCGTCGTGGTTGATCTCGAAGCCAGACGCCATCTCGCGCACGGGATGCGAGGCGCGGCGCCCTCCCCGTTCGCCCATCTGCACGGCGATGCGCTCTTCGACGCTGGGGCGACGGGCGCGCGCCTGGGTGTCAAAGCCCGTGGCGATGACGGTGACGCGCGCGTTCTCCTCCATGGTCTCGTCAATCACCAGGCCCCAGATCACATTGGCATCCTCGTGGATCTCTTCCTGGATCAGGGTGCTGGCCTCGTTGACCTCGTACATGGTCAGCGTGGAGGGACCGGTGATGTTGATCAGCACGCTGGTGGCGCCGGCGATGCTCACGTCGTCCAGCAGCGGGCTGGAGATGGCCTGGTAGGCGGCATCCACGGTGCGGTTCTCGCCCGCGCCGAAGCCCACGCCCATCAGCGCGACGCCCTTGGAGGCCATCACGGTGCGCACGTCGGCGAAATCCACGTTCACATGTCCGTTGTGGTAGATCAGCTCGCTGACGCCCTTGACGGCCTGCAGCAGCACCTCGTCGGCCAGCTTGAAGGCCTCCACCATGGTGGTGCGCTCGCTGGCCAGGCTCACCAGGCGCTCGTTGGGGATGGTGATCAGGGTATCGACCACGGACTTGAGGTTCTCGATGCCCTCTTCGGCCTGCTTGTGGCGCTTGCGAGCCTCGAAGCGGAAGGGCCGGGTGACCACGGCTACGGTCAAGGCACCCACCTCACGGCTCACCTGGGCGATGACCGGCGCCGCTCCGGTGCCCGTACCGCCGCCCATGCCCGAGGTGATGAAGACCATGTCGGCCCCATCCACCAGCTCGGCCAGGCGATCCTGGTCCTCCAGGGCGGCCTCGCGCCCCACCTCGGGGTTGGCACCGGCACCCAGACCGCGGGTGAGCTGCTCACCCAGCTGGAAGCAGCGCGAGGCCCGCGAGTTGGCCAGTGCCTGCGCATCGGTGTTTACCGCGATGAACTCCACGCCCTGCATGCCGGCGTTGATCATGGTGTTCACCGCGTTGTTACCGGCGCCGCCGACGCCGATCACCTTGATCTTCGCAGGAATCACAACCTCATTGTCAACTAGTTCGATCATCGCGTTCTGTCCTCCGTCTGGCAGCGGGCTGCCGCTCGATGCATGGGGTGGGGTGGGGTGGGGTGGGGGGGATGGGGGAAGGGAGAAAAAGGGAAGCGTGCTCACTCGAGTTCGGTGGCGCTGGCGAGCGGGGTGACCAGGGCGATGCTCTCGGGCGCCAGGTCGATGCGCTGGGGACTGCTGGCATCCAGGCCCTGCTGACGCAGACGGGTCAGACGGTCGAGGCGCGAAGCGGGCTCGGCGAAGCCCAGGGCCACCTCGCTCCCGGAGCGCAGCACCAGCGTGAAGCCGTCCTGCTCGTGAAAGCGGATCTCGCTCAGATCGTCACCGGAGAGCTCCACCGATGACTCGACGTCGGCCAGCAGCGCCAGGGCCTCTCGCACCACGCGCTGGGCCACCTGGGGGCGTTGCTCGGTAAGCTCGGGCGTCAGCCCGGTCAGCAGCGGATAGTCCAGATCGCTGTTGCGCGCGCGCTTGAAGACCTCGCCCCGCTCATCCACGTAGTACAGACCGCGATGCTGCAGCAGGAGGACCGGGACGTGCTCCCGCACGCGAATGACCACGGTATCGGGCCAACGCCGCGCAGCCTCCACCGAGACCACCCAGGGGTGCTGCATGACGCCATCCACGACGCGCTGCAGGTCCACCATCCAGATGGGCGTCCCGAAGCGCACATCGGCCAGGTGCCGCAGCTCGGCCGCCGAGCAGTGGGGGGCCAGGCTATCGCCGACATGCTCCACCACCACGTGCTGCGCTCGGTACTGGAAATCCCGTGACAGGTGCGCGCCCAGCCAGGCCAGGGCCGCCAGCGCCAGGGCGGCGAGCAGCCATCTCAAGCGCGGACGTCGCGACGACGCGGGCTTTGCCAGCAGGGGGGTGACCACGGCGGGACTCGCGGGGAGCGGGAGGAGGGGGAGAAGGTAGCGGTGTGGTCGGGGGAGCTTGGCGCGTGCCGTCGAGGGGGACAACAGACCGGGGGGACCGGCCGGCGCGGGCTTCCCGCCGTCTCTATTTCTACCGTTCCAGCGAGCTCTTGACAAGACAAGTTTCGACTTTCTTCCCCCTGCGTCGCGGCTTTCGCGGAAATCAGCTTCCACTGCCCGGGGACCGGCGTCATCCCAGGGTCAGGCACCAGTGGGCACGAACAGCTTTTTTGCACTTTCTTTCTATATTTTCAACCAGACAAACGCGGTCGGCCCCCAGAAAGACCCGGGGCAAGCACGGGCCAGACCCACAGGTCCTCTCCTCCCCGCCAAGCCAGGTTCTCGACCACTGCCCGGCGCGCCGCGCCAGGCCTGCGGCGCAAAGCGCGATCAGGTCTCAGAGACGGCCAGCTCCAACTCCAGGCTGGCCCCCAGCAGGACGCGCTCCACCAGCTCGTCGAAGCCAATGCCGGCCTCGGCTGCCGCCATGGGGGACAGGCTGGTCTCGGTCATGCCCGGGATGGTGTTCACCTCCAGGAACCAAGGCCTGTCCTGCGCATCGACGATGAAATCAGCCCGCGCGATGCCTCGCAGGCCCAGCACGCTGGCGACCAGCCTGGCCTGCTCGCGGGCCAGGCGTGTCGCCTCGGCGGACACCTGCGCCGGCACGATGTAGCGCGTGCGCCCCTTGGTGTACTTGGCCTCGAAATCGAAGAAACCTCCGTCCGGGCGGATCTCCACCGCCGGCAGGGCTTGGCCATCCAGCAGGGCGACCGTGATCTCATCGCCCTCCACGAAGGACTCCAACAGCACGGTGTCGCCGTGCTGCAGGCACTCCGCCAACCCGGCCCGCAGCTCTTGCGCGTCGCGACAGAGCGCGATGCCCAGCGTGGATCCGCCGGTGGGCGTCTTGGCCACGATGGGCAGACCCAGCTGCTCGATGAGCAGCTCCTCCTGGATGAGGTCGCCCGTACGGCGGACGCACTGGCCGGGGAGCAACAGTCCCTGATCCGCCAGCAAGCGCTTGGTGAGCAGCTTGTCCATGGCCAGGGCCGAGGTGGTGGGGCCCGAGCCCGTGTAGGGGATGCGCATGATCTCCAGCATGCCCTGCACGCAGCCGTCCTCGCCGAAGCGCCCGTGCAGCGCCAGCCAGGCCACCTGCACGCCCTCCTCCAGCAGACGCTGCGGCAGATCCGTGCCCATGTCGAGCTCCACTGCATCCCAACCGCGCCGGCGCAGGCCAGCCGCCACCGCAGCTCCGCTCTCCAGCGAGACGGCGCGCTCGGCGGAGAGCCCGCCCATCACCACGCCCACCTTGGCATCCCTGGCCACAGTCCGAGATCGTCGACCGCTCATCGCTCACCTCCTTCTTTGCCGGCGTCCGCTGCCCGGCGGGCCCCCTGCGGGCGCCAGGCGGCGCTGGATCTCCAGACCGTGGTCACGCAGCAGGCGTTCTCGAACCAGGCGCAGGACAAGATCCAGGTCGCGGCTCGAGGCCCCTCCCAGGTTGATCAGCAGGCCGGGCTGTTCGTGGGAGACGCGAATGCGCCGCAAGCGCAGGCCCAGCAGCCCGCTGGCCGCCAGCGCGGGCCCCAAGCGCTCCGAACCCTCGCAGATGCTGCCTGGAAAGGGCAGCGGCGCGGGCAGGGACAGGCCAACCGGGAGCTCGGGTTCCAACAGCACGCTCAGGGGCACCGCCGTCCGGGGCAGGGACTCCAGACGCTGGGGCCCCACCTCTCGCACGCCGCGGCCGCTGAAGACCCGCAGGCTCCTCAGCGCAGGTCCCAGGGCCTGCAGGGCGCCAGCGGCCAGCCAGCCCCCCACGCTGCCCGGATAGCGCTTCAACGCCGTCCAGTCTCCCAGGCCGGCCCTCTCGGCCAGGCAGCCCAGCTGGGCCACGGCCGCGGCGCAGCCCGCATGCAGAGCGCCGTCGCGGCGTTCGACCTTGGAAAAGGCGGTCCCCAGGCGAAGCAGGGCCCCGGCGAGCCCCTCTTCGACGGCGTAGGCGTCCGAGAAGCCGTGCAGCAGGCGCGGCTTGATCTTGCAGCTGCGCAGGGCGCGCAGCGCAGGCGCCAGGGCCTCCTCGCGCCGCAGCACCAGGTACCACTCCGCTTCGCCGCCCAGCCGCAGGGCGCCGTGCCTGGCGACCGGCTCTCCCCGCAACAGGTCGACGCCCTCCGCATCCTCCAGCAGCGTGTCCGGATCAGCGGCCATCGAGACCCTCCAGCAAGGGAGCGCAGATGCGGTTGACATCCCCGGCCCCCAGCGTGATCACCAGGTCGCCGGGCTGGCAGCTGTCCAGCAGGTGTCTCCGGGCGCCCTCCAGGTCGTCGACGGCCGCCACGCCGCGATGGCCGTGGGCCCGGATGGCGTCTGCCAGCACGTGGTGGTCCAGTCCCTCGATGGGCTGTTCCCCTGCCCGGTAGACAGGGCAGACCACGACGCGCTGGGCCTGGTTGAAGCAGCTGGCGAACTCCGCCTTCAGGTCGCGCACGCGGCTGAAGCGATGGGGCTGGAACACGGCCACCAGGCGTCGCTGGGGAAAGCCCTTCCTGGCTGCCTCCAGCGTGGCCTGGATCTCCACGGGGTGATGGCCGTAGTCGTCCACCACCAACACGTCCGCGGCCTCGCCACGCAGGGTGAAGCGCCGCTGCACCCCGCCGAAGTCCTTCAGGGCGCTGGCCACCGTGGCGAAGGGGATGTCGAGCTCGGCGGCGGCGGCCACGGCTGCCAGGGCGTTGCGCAGGTTGTGCACGCCCGGCATGGCCAGCCGCACTTCGCCCAGGCGAACATCGCCACGCCAGACCGCAAAGCGGGTGCGGAAGCCGTCCGCCTCCAGCTCCTCGCCCCGGTAGTCGGCTTGCATGGACAGCCCGTAGGTGACCGCCCGCCGACGGATGCGCGGCAGCATGCGCTGCACGGCCGGGTGATCGAGGCAGAGCACGGCGAAACCGTAGAAGGGGACCTTGTTGGCGAAGTCGACGAAGGTGTCGCTCAAGCGCTCGAAGGAGCCGTAGTGGTCCAGGTGCTCGGAATCCACGTTGGTGACCACGGCCACGGTGGGGGCCAGCAACATGAAGGAGCCATCGCTCTCGTCGGCCTCGGCCACCAGGTAGGGCCCGGCGCCCAGCTGAGCGCTGGAGCCAAGTCGATCGAGCCGGCCGCCGATGATCACCGTCGGATCCAGCTGCGCCGCGTGCAGGCAGGTGGCCAGCATGGAGGTCACCGTGGTCTTGCCGTGGGTGCCCGCCACGGCCAGCCCGTGCTTCATGCGCATCAGCTCAGCCAGCATCTCGGCGCGCGGGATGACCGGGATCCCCAGCCGATGGGCTTCGACCACCTCCGCGTTCTCCTCCGAGACCGCCGTGGAGCGCACCACCACGTCGGCGCCGTGTACGTGTCCAGGGGCGTGCCCCAGCTGCACCTGAGCGCCCAGGGTCTGCAAGCGGAGCACCGCATCTCCCTGGCGCAGGTCGCTTCCCGTCACCGCATAGCCCATGGCGCTCAGCACCTCAGCGATGCCGCTCATGCCCGTGCCGCCGATGCCCACGAAGTGGATCCTGCGGACCTTCCCCCGGAACATGCCGCTCACCTGACCGTCCTCCCGACCGGGGCCGGATCCTCGGTCACGATGCCCGCCATGGCTCCCAGCCAGGCCCGCAGGGGCACCAGCCGTCCCCCGCCAGAACCGCCGGTGGCGTCGGGCGCGGCCTCTGCCTCGGCAGCGGGCTCGGCGGACACGGACAGGACCACGCCCAGGCCCCACATATGGGCGATCAGGGCGCTGGCGCCGTAGCTCATGAAGGGCAGCACCAGCCCCTTGGGGGGCACCAGGCCCATGATCACGCCCAGGTTGAAGAGGGTCTGAGCGCCCAGGATGGCGGTGATGCAGCCGGCCAGCACGGAGCCGTAGTAGGTGCTGGAGCGCGTGGCGGCCCGCACGCCGCGCCACACCAGGGCGCCGTAGACCAGCAGAACCAGCATCAGCCCGGCGAAGCCCAACTCCTCGCCGGCCACCGCGGCCACGAAGTCGGTGTGCGCGAAGGGCAGCCAGCTCATCTTGGAGATGGCGATGCCCAGGCCCTGGCCCCAGAAGCCACCGTGGTGCAGCGCCACCCAGCCCTGGATCACCTGGTAGCCACCACCCTCGGGATCGGCCCAGGGGTTGAGCCAGGACACCACGCGGGCCAGGCGGTAGGGATCGGTCAACACCAGCGGGACGCCCACGGCCACAGCCAGGCCACCCAGGACGGCCAGCCAACGGAAGGGGATGCCGCCCATGAAGAGCACCAGGCCCACGATGCCAGCCAGGATGACCGTCGTGCCGAAATCCGGCTCCAGCAACACGAGCACCAAGGCCGGGGCGGCGAAGCCCACGATGGGCAAGAGATCCCTCTTCAGGCGCACACCGCCCGTCAGGCGATTCACGCGCTCAGCCAACACCAGCACCAGGGCCAGCTTCATGAACTCCGAGGGCTGCAGGCGCAGGCTGCCCACTGCCAGCCAGCGCGTGGCGCCGTTGGCTTCGTGGCCCAAGAAAGGCAGAAAGACGGCCGCCAGGCCCAGCAGGCAGGCAAAGTAGAGCACCCAGCCGACACGCGCCAGGTGGTGAGTCGGGATGCGCGCCAGCAGGACCATGCCCACGGCGCCCAGGACCGCGGCGACGCCCTGGCGCTGCAGGTAGTAGAAGGGATTGGCGCTCTCTTCCACGGCCTTGATGGCGGACGCCGAGTAGACCATCACCAGCCCGAAGACCACCAGCGCCAGCACGATGAGCACCAGCCACCAGTCCACGGGCCCGCGATCCGCGCGCTTGGCACGGGCCTCGCCCAGCGCCAGTCGGCGCAGGATCTGACCCAATGTGGGGGTCTCCTGCCGCATATTCCTGGTTTCGGTCTTCATCTCAGCTCCTAGATTCATCTTTGCTGCTCAGCCAGGGCTCGGAAGACCTCGCCTCGATGCTCGAAGTTGCGGAACTCGTCGAAGGAGGCGCAGGCCGGTGAAAGCACCACCGCCTGGCCGGGACGTGCCAGCTGCCGCGCCCGCGCCACGGCCTGCTCCATGGTCGCCACCAGCTGAGGCGCCCGGGAGGCCAGCGCCGCGGCGATCTGCGGTCCGGCCTGGCCGAAGCAGATCACCGCCGTGGCGTCCGCCAGGGCGGGCTCCAGCAGGGCGTAGTCCTCGCCCTGCTTGCCCTCGCCCCCCAGCAGCACCACCATCGAGCGCCCAAGGCCGCTCAGGCCGGTGACGGCGGCGGCCACGTTCGTGGCCTTGGAGTCGTTGATCCAGCTGACACCGCCCCGCTCGCCCACCGGCTCCATGCGGTGCTCCAGCGCCGAGAGCCGGGCCGGACGCAGCTCGTCGGCGGGCAGCCCGGCGGCACAGGCCATGGCCGCGGCCACGGCGGCGTTGTCGCGGTTGTGCGCCCCGGGGACGCTGAAGCCCGCCAGGGGGATGCGGCGGGCCCGGGCGTCCGCCGACAGCTGCAGCACGATGTGCTCGCCCCGCAGCTGCACGCCGGGCAGCGCGCCGATGCGCAACCGACTTCCTCCCCGGCCCCGGGCCAGCCTGGCCAGGCGCCGGTCATCCGCGGGCAGGAAGGTCGGGGCGTCCGGGGCCATGCGGTCGAAGAGCCCGCACTTGGCGGCACCGTAGGCCTCCATGCTGCCGTGGCGGGCCAGGTGATCCGGGGTCAGGTTCAGCACGCAGGCCGCCCTGGGGGCCAGCGTGCCCGGCCACTCCAGCTGGTAGCTGGAGATCTCCGCCACCACTGCGTCCCACGGTTGGCCCACGGCGCCGCACAGGGGGCGCCCGATGTTCCCCCCCACGAAGATCCGCCAGCCCGCCGCAGCCAGCAACTGCCCGATGAAGTGGGTGACGGTGCTCTTGCCGTTGGTGCCGGTGACCGCCAGCAGAGGGGCCGCGATGCGCTCCGCGGCCAGGCCCAGCTCGCCGATGACCGGCACGCCAGCGGCCAGGGCGGCGCGCAGGTCCGGCTGGCTGGCAGGCACCCCGGGGGAGAGCACAATCAGATCCGCCTGCAGGAAGTCCTGCCGGCGGTGCCGTCCCGCCACCAGCTCGCATCCGGGCACGGGCTCGGCATCGGACCGCAGGTCCGTGCAGACCACGCGCGCTCCCTCCTGCAGACAGAGCTGGGCGGCCGCGCGGCCCGACATGCCCAGACCCACCACCAACACGTCGCGTCCTGGGAGGGAGAGTGAGAGGGCTGCGCTGCGCAAGGCGACACCTCGGGGCCTGGCGCTCAGGCCAGGGAAGAGAGGATCAGAGAAATTGCAAGATGCGTTCCATGGCCATGCCTCGGCTCCCCTTGAGCAGCAGCAGGTCACCGGCCCGCAGAGCGGCGGACAGGCGCTGGGCCAGTGCCGACGCGTCGCTGGCCACAAGCAAGCGGGCCTGGGGTCCGAGCTCGGCGGCCGCAGACGCCATGCGGGGACCGCAGACGCCCAGCAGGGAGAGGTCCATGGCCAGGGCGTCCTCGATCAGCGAGCGGTGCAGCTCAGCCTCGCTGGCCCCCAGCTCGAGCATGTCTCCCAGCAGGGCGATGCGCCGCTGGGCAGGCATGGCGCAGAGCGTCTCCAGCGCGGCTTTCATGCTGGCCGGATTTGCGTTGTAGGCGTCGTTGAGCACCAGGATCCCCCCGGGGCTCCTCTCGACGCGCATGCGCTGCCCCACGGCCCGGTAGTCGGCCAGGGCCTCGACCACCGGGTCCAGCGGCTTGCCCAGGGCCAGGGCCAGGGCGAAGGCGGCGCAGACGTTGCGGGCCATATAGAGTCCCGGCGCCGGGAGCCAGCCGCGCAGCTGCAGGCTGCCGCAGCGCAGTGCGTAGCCCAGCTCTACGTCCTGGGGACGGGCGGGATCGGCGCAGTGCAGCGCCGCCTCCAGCAACTGCACGTCGCAATCCGGCGATCTTCCGTAGCGCAGCACAGTGGTGCCTGCAGGGCGCGGCAGGCTCGCCACACGCGGGTCGTCCGTGTTGACGCAGAGGGTGTCGCCGGGTCGCGCCCCGTCGAAGAGCTCGCCCTTGGCGCGCGCCACGCCCGCCAGGTCGCCCAGCCCTTCCAGGTGGGCTGCCGCCACGTTGGTGATCAGGCGCACATCCGGGGCCGCGATGCGCTGCAGCAGGTGGATCTCTCCCGGGGCGTTCATGCCCATCTCCACCACCATCAGCGTGGCCTCGGGGGGGCGGGCCAACAGCGTCAAGGGGACGCCGATGTGATTGTTCAGGTTGCCCTCGGTGCAGTGCACCCGCTCGCCGTGTGACAGCGCCAGGGCCGCCAGGGCGCGCGTGGTGGTCTTGCCCACGCTGCCGGTGATGCCCACCACCGGGCCATCAAAGGCCTGCCGCGTACCCTGGGCGCAGCGCTGCAAGGCGTCCAGGCTGTCGCCGACACGCACCAGGCCACGGTCCCAGTCCGCTGGAGGCGGGCGGGACATCACCGCGCCGGCGCAGCCCGCCTGCCGCGCCTGCTGCAGGAAATCATGCCCGTCGAAGCGCTCGCCCACCAAGGCCAGGAACCAGGCACCGGGCCGCAGCTGCCGCGTGTCGGTCACCAGCGGGCCGGCGGGCCCCTCGACCAGCAGCTGACCGCCGGCGTAGCGAGCGATGAGGGCGCCGTCCAGGTTCATGGCGCCTGCTCCAGGAAGGACCGGTTCTCGAGCAGGGACCGCGCCACCTCCAGATCGTCGAAGGGGATCACCCGCGAGCCCAGGTCCTGGCTGCGCTCGTGCCCCTTGCCGGCGATCACCACCACATCCCCCGGACGCGCCTGCTGCAGGGCCCAGCCGATGGCCAGGGCGCGATCGGGCTGTACGTGGCTGCGGGCCGCGTCCTGCGCGGCGGGCATGCCCGCCAGGATGTCGTCGATGATGGCGCGCGGATCCTCGCTGCGCGGGTTGTCCGAGGTGACCACGGCCATATCGGCGCCGCGCTGAGCCACGCGGCCCATGGCCGGCCGCTTGCCCTGGTCGCGGGCGCCCCCGCAGCCGAAGACGCAGATCACGCGCCCGCGAGCCAGCTCCCGCAGGGCGGCCAGGACGTGACTCAGAGCATCCTCGGTGTGGGCGTAGTCCACGAAGACATCGAGCCCACGGTCGTTGGGCACGGGCTGCAGGCGCCCCGGCACGGGCGGCGCCGCGGCGATGCCCTCCAGGGCCTGCGACAGGGGCGCGCCCAGGCCCAGGGCGATACCCAGGGCGGCCAGGGCGTTGGACAGGTTGTGGCGACCGGGCAGCGGCACCCACAGCTGCCCCTCCCCGGCGGGGGTGCGCAGGCGGGCCTCGCTGCCCTGCGGCGTCAGCGAGCAGGAGATCACGCTGATGTCACCGCCGGCCAGCCCATAGGTCCAGGTGCGCCCGCGCGCGGGGCGCATGGCGCGCCAGCCAGGATCGTCGCGATTCAGGATGGACAGGCCATCTTCAGCCACCAACTCCTGGAAGAGGCGGGCTTTTGCCGCCCGGTAGGCCTCCATGCTGCCGTGGATGTCCAGGTGGTCGCGCGTCAGGTTGCTGTACACCGCCAGCTGAAAGGGAATGGCGTCCGCCCGGTGAAAGGCGATGCCGATGCTGCTGGCCTCCATCAGCACGGCGCGACAGCCCCGCGCCGCCATATGGGCAAGCAGGGCCTGCACCTGGGGGGCCTCCGGCGTGGTGTGCTGGTAGGAGGGCGCACGGCCCAGCACGGAGGCCAGATCGATCTCTTCTCCGGCGCAGAGGTGTCCGGTGGTCCCCACCACGCCGCTGGGCCAGCCCGCGCCACTCAGGGCCGCAGCCGCGAGATACGAGATGGTCGTCTTGCCGTTGGTCCCCGTGATCCCCACTACCGGGACGCGCCGGCCGGGGTTGTCGTGTACCGCGGCGGCGAAGAAGGGCAGGGCGCGGCGGGTGTCGTTGACGCGCAGGACCGTGACGCCAGGGGCCGCTCGCACCGGGCGCTGCACCAGCACCGCGCAGGCCTGCGGCAGGTCCGCTACGTAGTCATGGCCGTCGTGCTGCCGTCCGGGCAGGGCGACGAAGAGCCAGTCACGCTGCACATCCCGCGAGTCGTGCGTGATCCCACGCACGAGGCGATCCAGACTCCCACGCACCTCCACTCCGTGGGACGGAGAGCCCCAGCTCTCCGCCCCTGGGAGGGGATCGAGCCTGGACAGCAGCCTGGCCAGGTCAGGGGGATTGTCATGGAGCGACACGTCGGGGGAGAACGCCTGGAGGGAGGGAGCGGCGGGCTGGGGGGGAGGGAGAGAACCCTGGGCGCTCCATCGGTACTTCGCGAAGGAGGGATGCACGGGATCGGTGCGGAAAGACCGACGGAGCGCCCAGATGAATGGAAAGCGGGGAGGTCGAGGGGGGGGCCGACCCTGGAACGGGAAGTCGGGCAGGTACAGCGAACAGCGAACAGCGAGAGAGAGGAGCGAGGGCCAGCATCAGGGTCTTCGCTTCGAAACGCGCAGCGCGAGCGGGGGCGACCAGGGGAACAGGCCGCAGCGGAGCCGCTCGTGGGGGTGCGCCAGCGCCGAAGGCGACTGGAAGAGATCGGGGAGATCCCAACCGGGAGACCATCGGGGTCCTTTCCTCCCGTTCCAGGGTAGGGCTCGAGGGGGGGGATGGCTCAGAGGGAATGCTCGAGGGGAGAGGGGGAGAGTGGCGGGGGGGAAGGTGCCTGGCGGAGGTGCGCATCACTGGAAGCTCACTTCCACCCGGTCGCCCAGGGCGATCAGGGAACCGCTGACAGGGGTCTGTCCCACGGCGCGGCCGTGACCGTTCAGAGCCAGCTGCACGCCCGAGTCCTGGAAGAGCACCAGGACATCGCGCAGGCCCAGCCCCGACAGATCGGGCAGGCGCAGCTTGCCGTCCTCCGCCCAGGTCAGGGCGAGCGCGGCGTCGTCCAGCGGACGCAGCGACCAGGGGTCGCTTTCTTCGGGCAGGGAGGCCTGGGCCACGGCTGCGGCGGAGTCTTCGACCCGCGCCTCTTCCACGCCATCCTCCGAGGGGTCCTGCACTTCGGGACGGCGCGGGATGCCCAGGTGGCGCATGGCCGCGGCTCCCACCTGCGCGAAGGCCGGTGCGGCCACGATACCTCCGTAGCGGCTCCCCTTGTGCGGAGTGTCTACGATCACAGCAATGGCCAGCACGGGATCGTCAGCCGGCAAGAAACCTATGAAGGCCCCGATCCTGGCTGTCGGGGAGTAACGGCCATCCACGACTTTCCACGCCGTGCCGGTCTTGCCGGCCACTGGATAGCCCTCCACGCGGGCACGGGTCGCCGTGCCCCCGGGCTCGGTGACGGTCACCATCATGCGCGTCACATCGCGGGCCACCTGGGCGCTGACCACGCGCCGATCCGCCTTGGGCAGGTTCTCGCTCACGATGTCGCCGCGTCGGTCGAGCACCTGGGAGACGATATGGGGCTCCATGCGCACGCCGTCGTTGGCCAGCGTGGCCACGGCGGAAGCCAGCTGCAGCGTGGTGGAGGTCACGCCCTGGCCGTAGGCAGTGGTGGCCAGCTCGATGGGCTTGATGCGGCCGGCAGAGCGCATCATGCCCTTGACCTCGCCCGGCATGCCGGTGGCGGTGGGCCGGCTGAAGCCGAAATCCCGCAGGCCGGCGAGGGACTTGCGCGCACCAAGCCGCAAAGCGAGCTTCGCTGCGCCAATATTGCTCGAGTACTTGATCACCTCGCCCAGGGTGATGACCCCATGGGGGTGATCGTCGCGGATGGTGGTACGTCGGATGCGCCAGCGCCCGCCCTCGCAATCGACCATGGACTCCGGCGTCACCAGGCCGGCCTCCATCGCCAGGGCCACGATGAAGGGCTTGAAGACAGATCCGGGCTCCACCGCGTCGGCCACCGCGTGGTTGCGCAGCCCGGTCAGCTGCAGCTGCCCGCGATTATTGGTGTTGGTGTTGGGGCGGTTCACCAGGGCCACGATCGCGCCGCTGCGCACATCCAGCGCCACCAGGTTGGCCGACTCCGGCTCCGACCGCTCCATCACATCGTCCAGGGCCTGCTCGGCCGCGAACTGGATCACGTGATCGAGCGTGAGCGTGACGTCGTGCCCCACGTGGGCCGCCTGCAGCGCAGCTGCCGCGGACCGCAGACCGCGGCCCCGCCGATCCCGGGACTGGACGAACTGGAAGGTGTCGCCGCGCAGCTGCTCGTCCAGGCCCCGCTCCAATCCCTCCCGACCAGCGCCATTGTGCCCCACCACCCCCAGCAGCGCGGCCGCCAGGCGTCCGTCGGGGTAGTAGCGGCGATTCTCATCGCGGGTGAAGAGCTTGCCGCCCCTGCCGAGGGCGCGCAGGGGTCGCACCAGGCTGGGATCCAGGTCCCGCTCCAGCAACACGTCGCGCGCCTTGGGGCGTGAGAGCCTGCCGCGCAGCCACGCCTCATCCTTGCCCAGCAGATCCGCCAGCATGGCGGCCAGCTGGGGGATCTCCTCTGGCGGGATGCGGGAGGGGTCCGCGTGCAGCGTGGGCATGCTGACGGTCGTGGCCAGCAGGCGGCCGTCCTGGCTGAAGATGTCGCCCCGCCGCGCCTCCAGCACGACGGTGCTGTGGAACTGCCCCTGGGCCTTGCTCTCGAGACGTTCATCCGGCAGCAGCATGATCAGGCCGGACCGAACGGCGACCACCGCCAGGCCAGCGCTCACGAGCAACGCCAGCTGGCGAGCCCGCGCCCGCGCCAGCTGCCGGGCCGCGGCCCGCGCGCGCACGGGAGGCACCCAGCGCTCGGAGTCCTTGCCAGAGCCCGCGCCCCGTTGGCGCCAACCCAGAGAGCTCCCCATGCGGGAGACCATCCCGCTCAGGCGCACCCAGCTCTGGCCCTTGAGCGCCACGTCAGCGAACCTCCACCACTTCCATGGCCGGCACAAGGCCGATGGCGGCGCCGCGCGCATCCAGGCTGGCGGCACCGGTCAGCACGGCCAGCTCCAGCTGCAGGCGCTGGTTCTGGGCGCGGTGCAGCTCCGCATGGGAGCGTGCCCTGCTCAGGGCCAGCCCGGTCTCGCGGGCATCCAGCCGGCTCCAGGTGTAGAAGAGCACCATCAAGCCGACCAGCATCAGGTACACGGTGTAGCGCCATAGCACCGGCGAGGTCGTCACCGCCGGCCAGATGAGCGCAGGATCGATCTTCAATGTCTGGGTGGGCTTCATCGCTGGTCCCCGTCCGTCTCCGCTCTGCAGGCCCGTCTTGGGGGGCGGGCCGTACGCCGCTAGTGCTTCCGCTACATCAGAATCCGCTGTCTCAAAATCCGCTGTCTGCAGCCCCAGCAGGGGCCACGTTCTCCAGCCGTTGAACCGCCCGCAGGCGCGCCGAACGCGCTCGCGCATGGGCGTCGCGTTCCTCGCCCTTGACGGGCTTGCGCGTCAGTCGCCGGAAGCTGGGCGCAGGGATGGGATTTCCGTAGGCATCCCGGGGGGTCCCCACTCCAGAGGCTTCCGCGAATATCTGCTTTACAATGCGATCTTCGAGGGAATGGAAGGCGATGACCACCACCCGTCCCCTGTGCCCGACCACCTCGAGCGCCGCGCGCACAGCGCCCTCCACCTCGTTCAGCTCGTCGTTCACCGCAATGCGAATGGCCTGGAAGACCCGCGTGGCGGGATGCCGCTTGCGGCCTCGCCGCCCGCCCAGGGCGCGCTCGACCACGTCGGCCAGCTGGATCGTGCTGCGCAGCGGACGGGCCGCCACGATGGCCTGAGCCACCCTGCGGGCCCGGGGCTCCTCCCCGTTGCGCCGAATGATGTCGGCCAGGTCGCGCTCGTCCGACTCGTTCACCAGCTCCTCGGCGGTCAGGGGCTGGCTCTTGTCCATGCGCATGTCCAGGGGACCATCCGCCATGAATGAGAAGCCGCGCGCCGCGTCATCGAGCTGGGGGGAGGAGAGCCCCAGGTCCAGCAACACGCCGTCCGGCTCGGGATCGCCCTCTGCGCACAGGATGCCCGGCAGCGCGCTGGCCCTGCCCCGCCGCAGCGTGACGCGCCCCTCGTAGGGCGCCAGGCGCTGCGCCGCGCGCTCCAGCGCAGCGGCGTCCCGATCCAGGCCCAGCAGCCGACCGTCCGGGAAGCTGCGCTCCAGGACCCCGACCGCGTGTCCGCCATCGCCCAGGGTTCCATCGACGTAGAACCCGCCCGAGCGCGGCGCCAGCATGTCCATGGCGTCCGGAAGGAGCACCGAGTGATGCAGCTCCATCACGCCTTCTCCTGCTGCTCGCCATCCGCAGCGCTGGCGCGCTCTACGGCCTCGAGAGCCGCCTCGGCGTCCTCGATTCGCTTCTCCCAGCGATCGGCGGCCCAGATCTCCAGGCGCCCGGGCACGGTGTGCATCACCAGCTCGCGCTCCAGACCAGCACGGGCGCGCAGCGTGGGAGGGATGAGCAGGCGCCCCTGTCGGTCCACGTCCACGGTGCAGGAGGCGGCCATCACAGTGTGGCTGAAGGCCATCGCCCGCGGATCGAAGATATCGGCCCCATCCAGCTTGGACTCCACCTGCTCCTTCCACTTCTCGGGCGTGAATGCTATGATGGACATCCTAGGGTGATAGGCGAAGTGGAGAGTCTTGATGTCAAATGCGGCGAGCTTCTTTCGCAGGCGGATCGGGAGCACCAGGCGACCCTTGGGGTCGAGCTTCACGAAAACCTGGAAGTGCTCGTCCAGCACGGCAGCTCACTTGATGACAGAAACAAACAGCTGAGGGAAACCACCTGACTCCACTTGAGGGCAAGAATACACCACTTCACTCCCCTGTGCGCCACTAGGAACCACCAAAATCTTCTCGCGAAAGGACAGGCTCGGGATATTCGAAGCAAAAGGCCTGTTTTCTTCGTGCGAAAAAACACGCCCCTAGGGCGGATGAGCGGACCCAGCCAGACCCAGGCGGCGCGCTGGGCAAGCGGCCTGTTTTCCACAATTTGTCCACTGGTTTTCTTTAGTTTTTCCCGGATTTCTCCATAGGTTTTTCCACAACCTGCGCTGCCTCGAGCTGCCGGGCAAGAACAGGGACGCTGGACCGTTATGCACGTCGCCCAGTGGTTCCCAGGGGGGTCGAGCTGGGCTGGGGTGGATGGCACCTGCAGGCAGGGGGATCCGCAGCGAGGGGATGGGGATCCGCAGGTGGGCCCAGGTGGAGTCAGGGGGAGTCAGGGGGAGCCGGGCAGGCTCGGCGCAGCTGGTGCAATCCAGCCCACGGCGCTAGACTCCCGGCGCCGCGGGCCCCCCCGTGGCCCGCCCCCCCCCAC
>CAYVQL010000230.1:16378-18531 GCA_964454135.1 uncultured Enterobacterales bacterium
GCCGGGGGGGGGGGGGCTGGGGGGGCGCTGGGGGTGCAAGCCCGCCCTGGGCGCTAGACTCCGGGGGGGGCGGCCCCTTGCTTGCCGCGCCACCTCAGCACTGCAGGTAAGCCCGATGCCCAGCGAACGGGACCGGATCGTCAACATCTGCCGCAATCGACGAGTCTTTCACGACTACGAGATCAGCGACCGCATCGAGGCGGGCATGGCGCTGTTGGGCTCGGAGGTCAAGTCGCTGCGGCAGGGCCGCGCCAACCTGGCTGATGCCTACGTGACCTTCCGCAGCGGCGAGGCCTGGCTGGTGAACTCCCACATCGCGCCCTACCCCCAGGCCACGCATCAGAACCACGAGGCGCGCCGCGACCGCAAGCTGCTGCTGCGCCGGCAGCAGCTGAGGCGCCTGGGTATTCGGGTGAGAGAACGCGGATTATCGCTGATACCGATTGCCATGTACTTCAAGGGCCCGCATGCCAAGGTGGAATTGGGATTGGGTAAGGGCAAGCGCCAATACGACAAGCGGGCCAGCTTGCGTGAGCGGGATGACAGGCGGGAGATGGCGCGGGCGCAGCGGGAGCGGTGAAGGGTGAGGGGTGAGGGGTGAGGGGTGACAGGGCTTGGCCACCGCGGCCGCCGCGCTCCATGTGCAGGCGGCCGCGCGGCAGCTGCGCGCGGCCCTCCAGGGGGCGGGATCGCCCAGCTGCTGGGCGCTGCGGATGGCCAGCTCACAGCGCTGCAGGGCGTCCGCCAGGTTGTCGGAGACGCCCAGGTCTTCGGCTTCGGTCAGCAGCCTCTCGATGTCCTGGGGCTGCGAAGCCATGGGCTGCCTCCTCGCCGAGCTGAGGCCGAATGCCGTGCTGCGGCGTGCATCTGGCAGACTCGGTATCCTGACGGCGATCGCTGGCGCCGGCTCTTGGATGAAAGGGGTGACTGTCGGAACGGGTTGCTGATAGCGATCGTCAGACGCTTTGATTATCATATTATCATGGAATCGAAGATCACATCGACCGTTGTCGCTCGCCGCCTCTCAGACCTGCTCAATCGGGTTCGCTATCGCGGGGAGCGCTTCGTGATCGTGCGAGGAGGCGAGGCCATCGCTGATCTCACCCCGCATCTCAGGCCGCAGAAGGTCCGCTTCGCGGACCTCGTCGAGGCGATTCGCCACACGACGCCTGTGGACGATGCGCTGGTCGAGGATCTCGAGGCCATCCAGGCCGACCAGCCCGCCCTGCCGGAGGAGCCTTGGGCCTCCTCATAGACACCAACGTCATCATCAGCGTCGAGCGCAACAGGACCGACCTTGACGTGGCGCTGCGGCTTTTCGGTGATCAGGTGGTGCATCTCTCCGCCATCAGCGCCTCGGAGCTGCTCCATGGCGTGCACAGGGCGGAATCCGCGTTCCGCCGAGGCCGCAGGGAGGCATTCGTAGAGAAGATCCTCTCCTTGCTGCCCGTCTTGCCCATGGACCTCGCAGTGGCCCGCTGCCACGCCCGGCTCTGGGCGGACCAGAGCGCCCGCGGCCAGCTCATCGGCGCCCATGACATGATCATCGCCGCCACCGCGCTGGCGAACGGGCTGACCTTGCTCACGGCGAACCTGAGGGAGTTCGAGCGAGTGGAGGGGCTGGCGGTGCTTCGATTCTCTCCGCAGTCCCTCCCCGGGCCGTGATGACGTCGGGGGGCGGGGGTGAAACCATGTCCCCGTCCGTCGTCCCGCGGATCGGGGGCGCAGGCTGCCGCTGGGCGGGCGGCCAATGGAACGGTGGCGCGCCTTCGCTACGACCTTCGCCATCATGGAACCGGATTCTCAACGCGTTGGAGGCGGGGTGGAATAGTCCCGCCTCTGATGGGTGCGGGATAGTGCGGTAAGAAAGGGTGATGATGTGGAAAGGGTAATCGTGGCAACCTGACCCCATCACTGACCCCATCACCTGGTCCAGCAAAAAACCCAGGTTCCACTTGTCGTTGCGAGGCCATATGAATCCCGCATCGTCCATGGTGAGGATCCACGAGAGATCGTCTTCGCTGATGCTCCCGGCTCCCCAAGCCACGATCAAGCTGGGCAACTGGAGTGAGAGCTGAACCGGATCCACCGTGCCGTAGTGGGCTCGGTCATCCTTGCGGCCAACCGATGCATTGCCAAGGTTGAAAGCCGAT
>CAYVQL010000231.1:0-18502 GCA_964454135.1 uncultured Enterobacterales bacterium
GGGCGCGCCGGGGCATCCAAGATGCCCCGGAAATAGTAACGTTGTCCAAAGGGGGTTTTCGCCGTGGTGGCCGCGACGATGATCGGGGCCGAAACAGCACTGCGGAAGCTCCTCGAACGGTCGGCAGGATCGACGTTTCTTGTTCGGTGCCCTCATCGCTCTTCCTCCTCCAGTGCCGCCGGCGACGCCTCGGCGCCTGGCGCGCAGCTCACATAGCCCTCCAGCCCTGCAACCGTCTTGGGTCCGATCCCTGAAACGCGCTCGAGCTCCGCCGGCGAGCTGAACGCGCCCCAGGCCTCGCGATGGGCGACGATGGCGGCCGCGCGTACCGGACCTATGCCGGGCAGGGCCTCCAGCTCATGGGCGCTGGCCTGGTTCAGATCCACGGGAAGACGCAGAACAGCCAGGTCGGTTCCGCTCGTTGCGGCCCCCTGGGGGACCTGGCCGGGAGCGGGATCTTCCCCTAAAGCCTGTCCCACGCTCAGGAAGGGGCGCAGCGTCTCCAGGTTGCGGGGCCCGATGCCCGAGACGCGCTGCAACGCGTCCAACGATGGAAAGGGACCCCGCTGCGTCCGCTCCTGAACGATGGCTCGCGAGAGCGCGGGACCTATGCCAGGGAGCTGCTGCAGCTGCTGCTCGTCCGCCGTGTTCACATCGACGGGCAGCCCCAGGAGCAGACGCTCCTGACAGGATCCCAGCACAAGCGAGCCGTCTGCCAGGCGCGTGACGCGCAGACCGTGCTGCAGGGAACGCAGGGCCTCTTCCCGATCGGGCAGCGAACAGGCGGGGCAGGCCAGGGCCAGGGCATCCCCCACGGTAGATCCGGAGGGCAGGGCGTAGAGCCCTGGCGCGCTCACCTCTCCGTCCACCTCCACCAGCAGGCGGGGGAATTGGGCGGCTCGCCGCTGCATGACGCTACGCATCAGCAGGCCCGCGACGACCAGCAGCACCAGCACGCAGAGCGCCCGCAGGCGACGGAACACATCCTGCTGCCGTTGGCGCCGAGCATCCCTGCGAAAAGAGAGACCTGAACGGGGCCGGCCGCGGCCGGCTGGCGCCTCAGTCATGAAGGAGCGCCACCAGCGGCGCGTGCCGCGGGCCGGTCCCGCTCATCCAGACCTCCCTCCCCGGCGCCCCACCCTGCAGCCAGCGCAGCTCGATGCGCAGGTGATCCCGGGGCAGCAGCCCCGCCAAGCGGTCGGCCCACTCCACGACCGCCACGCCGTCGCCACGCAGGGCCTCGTCGTAGCCGATGGCCTCGGCCTCCTCTTCGCTGTTCAGCCGGTAGAGATCGGCGTGGATCATGGGCAGCCGCCCCCCAAGGTGCTCCACCATCAGCACGAAGCTTGGGCTGGTCACCAGCCCCGGCACGCCCAGGCCCTGTCCGATTCCCTGGGCCAAAACCGTCTTTCCCACACCCAGATCGCCCACCAGGGCGATGACGCAGCCAGGATGGGCGACGCCGCCTAGCCGACGACCCAGCGCGTGGGTCTGCTCGGGGCTGCGCAGCAGGGCGGAATCCACGGTTCAACGCTCCAGAGCGATCCAGCTCGCAGGATCCCCGGAGATCGCCACGCCTTCTCCCTCGGCCAGCCTGGCGAAGACGGCGTTGCCGGTCTCGCCCACCTCGCCCAGGACCAGGTCGGCCCAGCCCAGGCCGTCGCGCACCAGCAGATGGGCCTTGGCGCTCCCCAGGGCCAGGATGCGGGCATCGGAACCACGGCCCGCCACCTCCAGCTGCCGCACGGAGTACTCGTCGTCGAAGACCGCGATGGTCCTTCCCCTCTGCCACTCCTCGCCCTGCAGCAGGCGCAGGCGCGCCAGGGCCCGTTCGCCATAGGCGTAGTGCCAGCCATCGCCCACCAGCAGCTCGGGCGCTTCCTGCCCGTCCAGCTCGGCCAGCTCCAGGGAGCGTACCCCGCGGAGCGAGGGAATGCCCCGGCGGGAGCCATCGGCGCGCCGCAGCTGCAGATCCCCGTCGCTGCGCGGCTCATCGCCGTAGATGCGTGCCACCAGCACTCCACCGTCATCCAGAGGCAGCTGCCGCGTGGCCAGGGCCCCCTTCGCGGCCACCTCCAGCTGACGGGGATCTCCATCCAGCAGCCAGCCTCCCGTCGATTGGCGATCGTCGTCGAAGCGGACCAACCAGATGCGACCGCCGAGCACGCGCAGGTCGGTGACCTGGTTGCGCTCGCCCTTGCGCTCCCAGAGCAGCTTGGCATCCTGCTCGTCGAGGGACCACAGGCGCGCCGGGGCCTGGCGATGCGCCCGCGCCATGCCCGTCGCCACCAGCGCCTCTTCCAGACCATCCCCGTCGATGTCGCCGCGCGCCGTGACCTGCACCGCCCCACCCAGATCCGCCTGGCGGCCGCCCCAGCGGGCGACGCCATCGCGGACCAGGATCAGGCTATCGATCCCGTCGCCATCCAAATCCGCCGCCACCACCGCCTCGGCCGCCTCCAGCTCGCGACGCTCTCCCAGGCTGAGGGGAGCGCGATCCGCGGCCCCTGCGTCAGGCTCGACGCAGGCAGCGGCCAAGCCGAGGACCGCCACCGCGAAACCCGCGCAGGGGCCCACGAGGCACGCGTTCGCCCGCAGATCGCAGGACAGCCTACTGACCCATCAAGGAGATGATCTCGTCGAATGCGCCCGTGTAGTTCTGACGGTTGTAGTACACGACCTGCATGTTCTCGTCCAACAGCAGCACCGTGGGGTAGCCGTAGACATTGACGTGACCCGGCATGACCTGCTCTTCGTCGGCCAGGACGGGGATCAATTCGTGGGGGTAGTTCTGGTCCCAGGACTGGACGGTGCTGGCCGAGGGAGCGCGGCCCATCAGGTTCTCGGACAGGATGGTGACCCACTGCACCTCGCCGTTCTCGATCATGTCCACCATGGAGTCCCAGCCGTAGCCCTCGAAGATGGAGCTCTGACGCGTGAGGAACTTGGAGAGCTCCTGGCAGTAGGTGCACCAGCTGGTGGAGACATCCACCAGCGTGTACTTGCCCTGGCCCGCGTAGTCGTACAGATCCACGTACTCTTCGTGCTGGTCCAGGCCGATGAAGCGACCGATGATCTCTCCCTGGCTGACGGTGCTGCTGAGGTCTTCTCCCACGATGGCATCTTTGTCGGGGTTGTAGGGCCAGTAGCCCGTGTAGATGCGGCTCTCCGCGTCCATGGGATCCGTGCCCTCGGCCACCTCGTCGAAGTCGGTGTAGGTGTCGGCGTCACTATCGACCAGGGTGCCGTCGGTGCCCAGGCCATACTCGGTGAAATCGTCGAGACCGTCGCCGTCCGTATCCGTCAGCGTGGGATCGGTGCCGTAGACGGCCTCCTCGTCGTCGGTCAGGCCATCGCCGTCGGTGTCGAGGGGGATGGTGGTTTCAGGCCCGGTATCTCCTGTCTGGCCACCATCACCGGGATCCGACTCGGAGTCGCAGGAGATGAGCAGGGCTGCGGAGAGCAGGGTGAGAAGAGGACTGCGCATGGGATTCACCTCGGGCCTTTGGGGGACTTGCCTGGTGCTGTGGATACTGCAAGGAAGGGGGGACCGCAATAAAAACTGCGTCAATCCGTGGCAAGGCGGGCGGCAGCGCACACGGGGAGAGGCCAGAACGGCCGCGGCAAGGCGGAATCATGCCTGTCCTGCACCGCGGTCCGTCGCCTGCAGCCGCCCAGCGTGGTAGCCTAAGCCTGCGGACAACCCCCCTATGGAGACGCCCTTGACCGCGGAATCGAGCGCCACGCTGGCGGAAGGACGCTATCGGCTCATCGAAGTGATCGGCTCCGGTGGCATGGCCACCGTCTACCGCGCGTTCGACGCGCGCCTGCAGGTGCCACGGGCCATCAAGGTACTGCTCCCCTCGCTTGCCAACCGCGAGAGGCTGCGCGCGCGCTTCGAAGCAGAGGCGCGCACCATGGCCTTGCTGGAACACCGCAACATCGTCCGGGTCTACGATGTTGGCAGCGAGGGCAACCGGGTCTACATCGTGATGGAGCTGGTGGATGGCGGCAGCTTGGTGGACAGGCTGGACGAGACGGGCCCCTTGCCGCCCCGCCAAGCCGTGGACGTCTGCCTGGCCGTGCTCGAGGGCCTCTCCGTGGCGCATAGTCGCGAGATCGTCCACCGCGACATCAAGCCCCACAACGTGATGCTCACCCGCAAGGGGGAGACCCGCGTGACGGATTTCGGCATCGCGCGGCTGGCCAGGGGCAACGACTCCCTCACCAAGACGGGCGCCATCATGGGCACCTGGGGCTTCATGGCTCCCGAGCAGCGAGCCGACTCCAAGGCCGTTGACGCGCGCGCCGACCTCTACTCGGTGGCGGCGACGCTCTACAGCTGCGTCACCAACGAGACGCCGATGGACCTGTTCGCGGCCGAGCTGGACTCCTCCATGCTGGCGCGCATCCCAGGCCCCTTGAGCTCGGTGATCCGCCGCGCCACCATGTACGACCGAGAAGAGCGCTACCCCACGGCCGCCGAGATGACCGAAGCGCTGCGCGCCATCCGCGACCAGCTCCCTGCCACGCCCGAGGACGCTCCCCCGCTGATGATCCGGCCTTCCTGGGTGATGGAAGAACCCGCGGCGGCAGCGCCCCTGGCTCCCGAGGCAGCCGTCGCCGCCGAGCAGCAGGAGGAACCTTCGCCTCCCACCATGGTGCCAGGCTCGCTGCACGACGACGGCAACTACACCTTCGACGCGCTGGGCTCCGACCTGGCCGTGGAGCAGCTGGAAGCCGCCGCGCTCGAGGCAGCCAAGGGTCCCAGGCAAGACGACACCTTGAACATCGGCAGCGGCGACAGCATCGAGGACAGCCCGCCAGGCGAAGAAGAGACGCCCTTCGATCCCCCCAAGCGCTCCCCAACCGGCCTGCTGGTGGCTCTGTTCGTGGGAGCGGCGCTGGTCCTGCTCACCACGGGCTGGGCGCTCTGGCCCGATGGGCAGGAGCCGGTCGAGGGCCCGGCAGTCACGCCGGACGGGCCCATCGCCCAGGCCGGGGAAGAACAAGCTCCCCCTCCGGAAGAACCTGCGCCCGAACAACCTGCGCCCGATCCCATGGGCGAGCCGGATCCTAGCGACGAGCAAGCGAGCGAGCCCGGCAGCGATCCGCAATCCCAGCCGGAAGACCCGTCCCAGCCCGAAGGAACCAGCGAGCCGAGCGAACCGAGCTCTCCGCCACAGCCTGCCGAGAACCCGCAGCAGCAGGCGGTCTCCCCCCAACCCGAGCGCGAGCAGCCCAGCTCGCCGGCAGTGGCCAGCACCCCGCAGCCGGCCGAGCCGGCACCAGCGCCGGACGAGCCGGAGCCGGCGATGGCCGACGGCGCAGAGACCCAGCCCTCTTCGGAGCAGGCCGACGGGGAGGCGTCCGAGAGCGCCCAGCCCGAGCCCGCCCAGTCCGCCACGCCCAGCCTGATCCACAGCCCTGTCACCAGCGCCAGCCTGAACGCACCGCTGACCTTCAGCGCCCGCATCACGCGCGGCCAGTACAAGGTCACCGTCTACTACCGTCCGGTGGCCACGGGAGCGCCCTTCCGCTCCAAGGTGATGGTGCTGCGCAGCGGCTCCTACCGCGCCACCGTGACCCTGGACGACAGCTACCGCGATGGCCTGGAGTACAGCATCAAGGCCGAGCCCGAGGAGCCCGGTCTGCCGGACCTGGCCAGCGGGTCGGGATTCAAGCGGCACAAGGTGAGCGTGCACTGAGGGGGCGCTCTGCGGCCGACAATCAGGTCCGCTACTCGCTCCGATCCCAGGCCACCGACAGGAAGAAGGCCCGGCCAGGCAAGGGGTAGCCCCCGTAGTCGCAGAGCGCCTGCAGGGCGGGCTCGCCGCTGCTCAGGTCCGCCACCTCCAGCTCTTCCACCCGCTTGTCCAGCAGGTTGCGCACCTCCAGCGTGAAGCGCGGGCTGGCATCGCGGTTCGGAAAGAAACGCCAACCAGCGCGCGCGTGAAAGAAGACCCTGGCTGGCATGACCTGCAGGTTGGCGCTGTCTCTGTAGGCACGGCCCTTCTGCTCCAGGCTGGCACCCAGCCAGAGCGCATCCAGCCCTCCCTCCAGGTCTGCAAAGAGCTCGTGCCGCGGTTGCCCGGGGAGCTCCTTGCCGGCACTGACGGGATCGCTGGTCATGTTGCGGGAGAGGGTCAAGCTGTAGGCCGCGCCCAGCTCCAGGTTCCCCTCCCGCCCAACGGGCAGCGTCCAGTCCGCCTCCGCTTCCAGCCCCTGGACGACCATGCGCTCGAAGTTCTCCGCGCGCAGGAAGAACTGGGAGTTCTGCACATAGGCGATCATGTCCCGCAGGTCCCGCCTGTAGCCGGTGAGCGAGAGCGTGGCGATGCCACCGCACCAAGGGCCGGCCAGGTCGGCGCCGGCGTCCAGGTTCAGCCCGTGTTCCGGCGAGAGGTCCTCGTTTCCCAGCACTCCGCCCGGATCGCCGTAGAGCTCCGGGAAGGTCGGCAGCCGATGGGCCAGGCCCCCGGACAGGCGCAGGCTGGCGAAGCTGGTCAATCTCAAGGAGACGCTGGTGGCGGGGCTGGCCAGGAAGGACCTGCTGGCCTGCGGAACCCCTTCCAGGCTGTAGGGGAGCACTCCCTGGGCGCGCGTGCGTGCCCAGTCGGCGTTGAAGCGCGCCCCCAGACCCAGCCGACTCCAGCGCCCGCTGAGCTCGGCGCTCAAGCCTGCGCGCTGACGTACGCGCTGCGCTTCTGAAACGGTCTCCTCTCCCGAATTCAGCGCCTCGTGGGAAAAGCGCGTTGCCGCAGTGATGCGCTTGTCCGCCTGCACCTCCCAGTCCGCCAGCCCGTCGAGCGCCAGACTGGCGCTGTCGCTGCGCTGCTGCGGGGGCAGCAATTCCACCTGATCCAGGCTGTCCTGGAACCGCTGCCGATCGGCCTGCAACGCCAGCCCCAGCTCCCTTCGCAACCTCTGTCCCCCTGCCAGCCGCAGGTCGCCGGCGGCTCGCCGCTCGGCCAGCCTGGCGTCGCTGATCTGGTAGGCCGCTGGACCGGGCACGCCCGCTTCGCGCAGCAGGATATCGGCCCCCGTCCGCAGCTCCAGGTCCCCCTCGCGCATCGCAGACATAGACAGCTCCGCACGCCGTGTGTCTGCGTTCTCTCGGATGGCGGCGGGTTCATCGTCAGCGCCGGTGTAGGGTGTGCCGTTGTCGTCATAGTAGGCGAAGTCGTTGTCGGAGCTCCTGCCACCCAGCCAGAGCCGACCCCGCCACGGCCCCCTGGCTCCCGAGACGCCGGCGCTGCCCTCGAAGGTATGAAAGGAGCCCACCGCCCCAGCCAGCTGCAGCGAGCGCCCCTGCGGGCGCCGAGTGACGAGGTTGATGGCTCCGGCCACGCCCTCACCTCCCAGCGCCAGGGGCAGGCTGCCGCGGTAGACCTCGATGCGTTCCACGTCGTCCAGGGGGAGAGAGGCCAGATCTGCGGCGCCGCGTGAGTCCTGCGGCAGGGGCACGCCATCCACCAGGATGCGCACCTGCCCCGCCCCGGCCCCACGCAGCTGTGCGAACTGCGAGGCCCCCACACCGCCCGTACGCCGCACGTGGGTTCCGGGCGCCGCAGAGAGCAGGTCGCCCAGGTCCAACACGCGCGGGGCATCATCCGCCACGGAGAAGCTGGTGACGGTCGCGCCCGGGAGCAAGCGCACGTCCGCGCGCCTCTCCTCCACCACCAGCTCTCCGACGGCCGGATCCCCGTCCTCCGTCACCTCTTCCTGTTGCGCCTCCTGACCGTCCGCCGGCTCCTCGCCATCCCCGTGCGCGAGGGAGTCGGTCGGGGCTGCAGCCAGCGGCAACGCCGCCAGCAGCAGCACGAGGCCGCGCCTGGCACCGTCCGTCGCGGCGCCAAGCCTGCCCATGGCCCAGCCCCCCTTCGCCGGTGGGCCAGCGCGGCTCTGGGGAGCCCTAGAGACCCAGGCTGTTGCGCAGGGCGTCGTTCATGCCAGACAGCTCGCCCCAGAAATGGCGCCAGGACCCCGAGTCGAGCAGGTCGCCACCGAAATAGCGAGGCGGCCGAACCACGGGGTAGGCATCGGGCTTGACCTCCATCTGCAGCCTGCGGGCCTCGATCTGCTCGCGCAGGACGTGGAGCGTCTTGGTGAATCCGGACACCATCTCCGGGAAGTCCTTGAGGATCTCGAGCATCTCCTCACGGGCGTCCAAGCCAAAGACCGCGTCGATCCACGGACCCGTGACGATGCCTGTGGCTTCCCGTAGCTCGCGGTAGGAGCGGTTGAGGAGCTCGCGAGAGATGCCCCACTCGTCGACCGTCATGCGTTCCTTGGTCCCCAGCAAGAGGATCACGCGCTTGATGCGGTACTCGGTGATGATCCCCATGGCCCGGTACAGGCGCACGCAGTTGCCGGAGCTCGCTACGGCGGGATGCGCGGTATGCCACTTGAGCTTGCGCATGTGCCGGTCGATGCACTTCTGGATGCCTTCGGAGACGGAGTACTCCACGTCGAAGGTGGTGACCTTCAGCTCGCCTTCCTGGGTGAGACCGCCACCCTCGACGAGCGTGTCATCCGCTTTCGCGGAACGCGGGATGTTCAACTTGGCGAAGAACTCCTCGACGCGCTCGGGCACGTCTCCATACATGATATTGTTGAGCACATTGAGGAATTTCTCCTCGTTCTTGGCGGCCTCCCGCACTAGGCTGGCGATGGTCTGCTGGTTTTCGGACAAGTCGAACTCCAATCTCACCGGATGGGGCGTCTGCTCTGGGCGCCTCCGCTCGTGGGTGGCGCCCGGCGCGCATGGAAGATGGAAACCCGCCTTGGTGCTTGAGAGATGCCTTGACATCCGTTGGGCGGGGCAATGATCGGGGCTTCACCGTCCCGCCGATCTATCTTTTTCTCAAGCGCTCGGCAATGAAAGTCGGCAGCTGAGCGGGGCTCCAGGAGCCCACGGGTCGCGCTCTGCGCCCCGCAGTCCGTTCGGTTCCAGCCAGGGGAACCCGCGCGCGCGTTATCCTGCGCGGGCGCCCCGGGAACCTGGCAGGCCATGTCCATCCTCGCCGCAATCTCACTCGCGAGCAGCCTGCTGGGCTGCGCCCAGGAGCTTGCGGACGCGGAGCCGCAGCCGCCTTCGTTGCTGCTGGTCACCCTGGATACGACCCGGGCGGACCGCCTGGGCTGCTACGGCTACGAAGGCGCACGCACGCCCCACCTGGACGACCTGGCTCGGCAGGGCCAGCGCTTCCAGCGGGCCTACACGCCGGTCCCCCTGACCACGCCCGCCCACGCCACGATCCTGACGGGTCTGCTTCCCACGCGCCACGGCATCCACACCAACGGGGATGCGGTGCTGGCTTCCGAGGTCGAGACCCTGGCGGAGCGCCTGGCCGCCCAGGGCTACCGCACGGCTGCCAGCGTCGCCTCCTTCACCACGGCCAGCGTCTGGCAGCTGGACCAGGGCTTCGGGGCCTACTACGACCGACTGGCCTCCGAGAGAGGCAGGGTCGATCGCTGGGCGCAGGAGCGTCCGGCGAACGAGGTCGTGGACGACGCCCTGGCCTGGCTGGAGGAACAGGGCACCGACCCCTGGTTCCTGTGGGTTCATTTCTTCGATCCCCACGATCCCTACGATCCGCCTGAGCCATGGGCTACCCGCTTCGCGTCATGCCCCTACGACGGGGAGCTCGCCTTCGTGGACCAAGAGCTCGGTCGGCTGCTGCGGGCCCTCGAGGATCGCCAGGCGCCCGAGAGCCTGGTGCGGATGGTGGTGGGCGATCACGGCGAGGCGCTGGAGTCCGAGCACGGCGAGCGCAGCCACGGGCTCTTCATCTTCGAACCCACCATGCGCGTACCCTTCGTCGTCCACGCCCCCGGGCGCGCATACCCGCCCGCCGCGATCGAGCAACCCGTCAGCCTGACGGACGTCCTCCCCACGGCCCTGTCCTTGCTGGGTCTGCCTGCCCCGAGCGACACGGACGGGAGGGACCTCGATCCCCTGCTGCGCGGAGAGGAGCCAGCGCATCCAGGTATCTACCTCGAGTCCTACACCGCGCTGCGGCGCTTCGGCTACCACGCCGAGCTGGGCTGGGTGTCCGGGTCCCTGAAGCTGGTGGACACGCCGGACGCACGCCTGTACGACGTGCTGCAGGACCCAGCCGAAGAGCGCAACCTGCTCGAAGCGCAGCCAGCAGCCGCGCAGGAGCTGCGCCGGCGGCTGGCCGAGGTCAGGGCTCGGTCCATACCCATGGATCGCGCACAGACACCGGCTCCGGAGCTGGCGCAACGGCTGGAGGCCCTGGGCTACCTCGACGGAGGCTACGACTTGCAGCCTGCGCAGCCCCCCCGGATCGATGCCAAGCTGCGCGTGCGAACCATCAAGGAGCTGGAGGAGCTGCGCCTGCGCGCCCGGCAGCCGGGGCAGCTCGATGAGATCATCGCGGCCTACCAGCGGCTCTCGCAACGCGAGCCCCAGCTGCTGGAGGCCAGCATGGGACTGGCCCGTGCGCTACAGACCGCAGACAGAGGCGTCGAGGCCATCGGCATCTACCGCGCCGCGCTGGAGCGCCTGCCGGGTTCCGTCGTCCTGATGGTGAACCTGGCCAACGCCCTGGCCGCCGAGGGTCTGCTGGCAGAGGGCCTGGCCTGCATGGAGAAGGTCTTGGAGCGGGTGCCTGACGACGACCTGGCCCGCGTGGGCATTCTGCGCATGCTCAGCGATCTGGGTCGCCGCGAGGAAGCGCTGCAGCGCGTGCAGGTCTGGCTGGAGCAGGAGCCCCGCAATCCTTCCTTGCAGGCGATTTGCGGCGTTCTCTTGACACAGCTGGAGAGCCCGCAGCTGGGGGAGCGGCACCTGCTGGCGAGCCTGGACGACGGAGTGCCGCGCCAGCACGTGCGCCGCAGCCTGGCCCTGGCCGCCTACCAGCGGGGCGAGCTACGGTCCGCGGCGGACCATATGCGGCGGGAGGCGGAGGCCTTCCCCCGCAGCCGGGAGAGCCGCAAGGGTCTGGCGCGACTGCTGATGGAGCTGCGGCAGTGGGAGGAGGCCGCCACAGAGTTACGCTACCTGGCGGAAGACGAACCGGGCGACCTGCAAGCGCGCCTGGACTGGGCGCAGTGCGTCTTCAACCTGGGGGACTACCAGCTGGCGGATACCGTGCTGCAACCCGCGCTGCAGCGGGCACCGGACGATCCCCACCTGCTGCTGTTGCAGGCCAACATCCTGGGCAAGCAGGGAGACATGGCTGCTGGAGAGGCCCTGTATCAGCGGGCCCGACGGCTGCGGCAGCTGGAGCTGGAGGCACCGGCGCAACGACCCTGACGCTCAGGGTCGGACCTCCGCGTAGCCCTCATAGCGAAAGCTGTAGTAATAGCCCGGCAATCCGTAGCTGCTGAGGTCGTAGCCGTCGTAGCCGGTGGCGTAGGTGAGCTCGCCCTCGTCGGCGTCGAAGCTGGCCAGGGCCCAGGCGTAGAAGCTCTGACCATAGCCGGTGGCGAGCACGGAATACCCCAGGTAGTCGGGGATATAGGCATAGGTCCAGCTGGCGTCCGCGGCGTAGGAGGCGCAGTCTCCCTCTTTGTCGCTGCTGCGGGCCGCGTCGTAGCTAAGCTCCACATCGAAGACGAAGAGGCAGTCGGCGCAGCGCTCCGCTGGCGAACCCCAGGTGACCCAGACCAGCTCGCAGTCGTACTCGTCGGGATCCGTGGTCGTGCCGTACTTGAAGACCTCCTCACCCGAAAACTGCGTATAGTCGGCCCCGTCGAGGTCGACATCCGCGTCGCCCTCTTCTGCGGACTGCCCTGTGTCCGCCCCTGGCTGGCTGATGACGCAGGAGGCAGCTGCCAGGCCCAGGCCGCAGAGAAGCAGGCGTGGGCACCGACCATTTCTACCGACAGTGTCGGCAGAAATGACCGGCGCCATTTTTTTGGGGGGAAGACAGATTCTCCCCCCCCTATCCGAGGCGGACACCGCCTCTCCCCCCCATCTTCGCCGCTTGATGAGCGGCGCAGGGCTGCGTACGCAGCTCTGAAACAGCGCTATGGAGGCCTCTCGAACTGTCGGCGGGATCAGCATCTCCTATTCGGTGCCCAGGCGCTTCATCGTGGGCGCTCGCTACTGGACCGTCCCAGCGCCGGTCCAGACCTTGGTGTAGTAGTATCCGGCGGATCCATAGCCCGACATCTCGTAGTCCACGAAGGGTGCGTACTCGTAGCTGAGCTGCCCCGACCCCTCATCGAAGCTGGCGTAGGCGAATCCGTACCACATTCCGGCGTACTGGATAGCCACCATGCCACCTTCGTAATCGGGCATATAGCCGTAGGTGTAGCTGGCATCCGCCGCCAGGGCGGCGCAGCTGCCATCGTCGTAGCTCTGGTCGGCGTTGTAGGTCAGGTCCATGTCGAAGGTGAAGAGGCAGTCGTCGCAGGCGGTGACGCTGCTGCCCACCACATCCCAGTACAGATAGCAGTTGCGCTCGCCGGGTACCGTGGACCACCCGTACTGGAGGTCCTCGTAGCCCGAGTAGTCGCCGCTGAGGTCCGTGTCGGTGTCGGTATCGGTGTCGGTGTCGGTGTCGGTGTCAGCGTCAGCGTCAGCGCTGTCCTGCGTCCCATCGCAGGCGAAGAGGCTGGCGGTCGAAAAAATGAGGAGCAGCTGATACGCGCGCACGGCATCTCCAATCTGGGAACAGGGCGCCCTGCTGCAGGAGCCCGGGAACTTCGGTCTAGGCTTGACGCCCTAGCGCTTGTAGGTCCAATCGACCTCACCCCGGATGTCCTTGGGCCCGATGGGGGGGGTGCATCCTGTCTCGTAGGCCCAGAGCTGGTTGCCCAGGCAGCGATGGAGGGCGTAGTCCTGGTCATGTCCCAGCCGCCGCAGCAGACCTGCGCGGACGCGGACCTCGCTGCGGTGCATCTGCTCCAGTCGCTCGGCGTTGCGTGCCACGATGTCCTCGGGCAGCTCGTAGTGCATCCAGTCGAAATCCATGCTCAACCATCCAGGTAGGGGGTCTTCGATACGAGAGGGGATCATTTCCCGAAAGCCATCTCCTGTCAATCCTGCTAGAGATGCAAAACGGTCCAGCTGACGGTGGAGACGGCGTGAAGCGCTCCCAGGTTCGCTCCTTGATCGGGCTGTTGCTCGGCGCCGCGCTGATGGCGTGGTTCCTCTGCACGACCGACTGGCCAGCTTTCGCAGCGGCCCTGGCCGGGGTGCGGCTCGAGCGTGTGATCCTGGCGGCGCTGATCCTATTCGGGGAGTTCGTGCTGCGCTCGCTACGCTGGCGCCTGCTCTTGCAGCCGGTGGCCCCAAACGCCAGGTTGGGGGCGCTCTTCTCCGCCACCCTGGTGGGCGCCGCCAGCAACACGCTCCTGCCCGCCCGCGCTGGGGACCTGGCCCGTCCGCTGCTGGCCCACCGCCGAACGGGGGCGCCGCTGGCTCCGGTCGTGACCACCACGGTCATGGAGCGCATCTTCGATCTGGTGGGCCTGCTCTTCGTCTTCCTGCTGACGCTGGCGCTGCTGCCCGAGGTGTCCGGTCCCGAAGGGCTGCTGGTGGAGAAGCTCCGGCGCTACGGGTTCATCGCCGGTGGCGCAGGTTGCGCAGGCTTCGCCACGCTGCTGGTGCTCTCTCGACGGCGCGACTGGATGCAGGCGCTGCTGGGCCAGCTCTTCAACCTGATACCGGCGCCCGTCGGCGCTCCCCTGCTGCGCATCAGCTCGGGCCTGGTTGATGGCCTGGCGGCCATGGCCAGCATCAGGCAGGTGGCCGGCGCGTTGGCGCTCACCCTGCTGATGTGGTTCAACGGGGCGTTCGCCATCCACGTGCTCTTTTCAGCCTTCGACATCCCCCTGCCCTTTGGCGCTGCGGCCTTCACGGCGGTGGCCATCGCCCTGGCGGTGGTCCTGCCCCAGGCGCCCGGTTTCGTGGGGGTCTTTCACGTCGCCATCGAGAAAACCCTGGTGCTCTGGGGCTTGGAGGCGACGCCGGCCAAGGGCTTCGCCGTGGTCTTCTGGGGCATCAGCTTCATCCCGGTCACCACCGCAGGGCTGCTGGCGCTGTGGCGCGAGGGCCTGAGCCTGGGGAGCTTGCTGTCTCGTGACAAGCCCGAGCTTGCCGCACCGCCGGAAAAATGAAACAATTGGTTGTCTCCCTGCGCCTCCCTCCCTCTCTCTCCAGTGGATTTCCCATGTCCGGACTCATCCCTATTCTCCTGCTTGGGGGCTGCACCGTGGGTGTGGTCGACGTGCCCATCGACTACGACGGCGACGGTCTCTTCGACGAAGAGGAGGCCCAGTACGGCACCAGCCCGGACTACGCCGACACCGACGCCGACAACTACAACGACGACATCGAGATCCTGTCCTACACCGACCCTCTGGATCCGGACGACCACCCCTACACGGGGGGCTGGCCTATCGGCGCCTGCCGCCACGACCTGGAAGGCGCCAGCTTCGGGATTGGCAATATCGCTCCGCAGTTCGAGCTGGAGGACCAGTTCGAGGAGTTCGTCAAGCTGCACGATTTCTGCGAACACCCGGTCTTGCTCACCGCAGCGTCCTTTGGTTGAGGCACCTGCGGCGATGCACAGGGTGTGCATTCTCTCTACACCGAGTACGCGGGCGAAGGTCTGATGATGGCGCTGACGGTGATCGACGGCGCCGCTGGCGGCAACGCCACGCAGGGCGATCTCGACTCCGTGGTGGAGTACTTCGGCCTCGAGTTCCCCGCCTTGATCGACCTGGGCGGCTCCACCTACTACAACTGGGGTGGGGGCTACGGCAACGCCGAGGTGGTGCTCATAGCGCCGGGTGGCGAGGTGATCGCCAAGGCGGCCACCGCTGCCGAGCTCGACCTCGAGGTGCTCGAGAGCCTGCTCTGACCTTCGTTTGACCACCGGGGCCGCTCAGGGCTGCGCACGACGCGGTACATTGCTCCTCTGCTGCCAGGGAGTTGACGTGCCGCGTTTTTTTCGCCTGTTCGCCGCCTTCATCCTGACCCTTCTCGCTATTCCAGCGGCGTGGGCCGAGGCCTTGGTCGTCTCCACCGGACCTGTTCTAGCCGACGGCGCCACCCAGTCGGTGGTGCGCCTGTACCTGCCCGACCTCGTCGAGGGAGAGCGCTTCCGCGTCAAGCCCGACGAGGGCAAAGCCGGGCCTGTCTACCCCGAGAGCGGGGGCGTGATCCGTTTCTACTACTCCCCTCCGGCCATCACGACGCCGCGCAGCGTCGGGCTGGCCCTGAACAGGCGCGGCGGAGCCACCAAGCAGGATCGCGTCGAGCTCGAGCTGGTGCCCGCCTACGCGGGCAGCCTGCAGGTCGGCTTCGATCCTCCGCAGCTGGTGGCTGGCGGCGAGACCGCGGTGGTGCGGGTCACGCCCAGCCAGGACACCCCCCAGGCCGCCGAGCAGCGCCGCTTCCTGATGCACGCCTCGGCCGGCAGCCTCAGCGCAGCCATGCCCTCCGGTGACGGCGCATGGGTGGCTCGCTACACCCCTCCATCCGACCTCTCCGGACCGCGCACCGTGATCGTGTCGGCCGCCGACGCCGCCGCTCCCGACGTTATCATCGGCTGGGGCGTACTACCCATCAGCTACAAGCAATCGGTCTCCGTGCAGGTGGGGGCCGACGCCAACGCCATCCTCACCGTCGGGGAAAAGAGCTACGGACCCATCGCCGCTTCGCCAGCCGGAACGGCGGCCTTCGACGTAGAGATCGATCCGGCACTGCCCAAGGGCCGCGTGGAAGCGGTCAGTCCCACCGGCGAGAAGAGCCTGCTGGAGGTGGATCTGCCCCTTCCCGCCTACGGAAGGCTCGGGTTCCTTCCCCTGCCCGAGGGCGTTCCCGCCGACCCGGTCCAGGTGAAGCTGCCCATCCGCCTGGCGGTCACCACACTCGGGGGCGCCGCCGACTCGGGCGCCGCGCCCACGCTCCACGCCTCCACCGGGCAGCTCGCCGCGCTGCAGGCCAGCGCCGTACCCGGCGTCTACGAGGCTCTCTACACCCCCGGCTCCGAGCCCGGCGTGGTCAACTTCACGGCCGAGCTCGACGGTTTCAAGGCGGTGTATCCCCTGGAGCTGCTGCCTCCCATGGCACGCCTGGGCTTGGGCGCCGAGCCCTCCGAGCTGCCCAAGGGCAAGCGCGACTTCACGGTAACCGCCCGGGTGCAGGACGCGAGTGGCACCAGCCTGCCGGGCCGCATGCCCACGCTGGAGGTCGAAGGAGCCAGCCTGCTGCGCCGGCTGCGCGACAACGGCGACGGCACCTACGCAGGCGCCTGGCGCATCCACTACAAGGCAGCCAAGGCCACGATCCTGGGCCTGCCGCCCCTGCATCCCTCTCCCCTGCACGCCCATCGCCTGCTGATCTGGCCCCGGCGAACGGCCATCCCTGCTGACGGCGTGTCGCGCATACCGGTCACCATCGCCGCCGTGGACCGCTTCGGCCTGCCAGTGCCCGACGTGGAGCTGGCGCTGGCCGTACCTGTAGGCGACGCGGCCCTGCCACCCACACTGCGCACGAACAAGCAGGGGCTGGTCCGTACCGAGGTGACCGCGGGGCAGGCAGCGGGCCTGGCCATCCTGCGCGTGCAGGGCGCGGGCCTGGCAGCCGCCACACCCATCTTCCAGGTGGCCAGCGGCCAGCTGGCTCCGCCGCTGGAGGTGGGTGGCGACTCCGACGCTCGCAACATGCTGGGCACCTGGCAGGCCGCCGTGCCGGTACTCGAGGTGGCCAGAGAGGGCGGGCCCCCGGTGGCCGGACCGCCCGCGGTGCTCTCCATCAGCACGGTGCCTCCCTACACCACGCCTGGCGCCGCCATCCTCGTGACCCTGCGCGTCACCGACGCCATGGGCACGCTGCTGCCCGGCCAGAAGCCCAAGCTCAAGTCCAGCCTGGGCACGGTAGGCAAGCTGACCGACAACGGCGATGGCAGCTACAACGTGCCCCTGCAGCTCCCCGCCGGTCAGGACGGTCCTCTCACGGTGGACGTCACGGTGGGCAGCGTGACCCGCTCGCTGGAGCTCTCCACCCTGGCCCAGGCAGGCAACGTGATCGCGGTCGCTCAGCCTGGCGCCGGCGCCAGCCCCAGCGCCACGACCGGCGGCAGGCGCGCTGCCACGGGTGCCCAAGACGACGGCAGCGGTTGGGACAAGAAGCCCTGGATCCGCTTCTACGGCGGCGTGGGCACCGTGTCCCATACCTACGCCATGGACGGCTCCACGGCCGAGCGCACGCCTGTCGAGGCCAGCTTCCAGAACGGCGAGTTCATCGGCGGCTCGCCCGCTCTGAACGGCGCTCTCCTGGTGCGTCTGCCCTGGATTCCCCTGGAGCTGGATGCCAGCATCCTGTCCTACTTCGAGATGGTGCAGGTGGTCGAAGACGAAGAGAGCAATCCCACCATGCAGCTGCGCGTGGCCCCACGCTACCGCTTCGACCTGGGGTCCACGCCCCTCTACCTCAGCGGCTTGGCTGGCGTGCACCACACCAGGGCGCTGCTGTTCCGCTACACCGACGAGACCGCCACGGCGGTGGAGACCGAGCAGGTCAAGTTCACGGGCCTGCAGGCTGCAGGCGCCTTCGGTCTCGACTGGCGCCGGATCTGGCTGGAGCTGGAGTTCTCCGCCACCTGGGGCGCGCATCCCATGCCGCAGGTGCTGACGCCCCACGCCGTGCTGGGCGTCGAGGTCAAGAAGGGCCTCTTCCCGTTCATCTCACTGGGCCACGATGTACGCAGCTTGCGCCTTGAGAGCGAGGACGGCCAGGAGATCGCGGTGGAGGACACGCAGACCGCCTTCATGGTCGGCTTGGGAGGCGCCTTCCGCCAGCGCTGAGCTTCTTGTCTGCAGAGCTGGTATGCTCGGGCGAGACCCCGAGCTCTCCGGAGGACCGCATGATCAGCTCGCGCCTGCACCTGCCCGCTCTCGCCTTCAGCCTGCTCCTGGTCCAGGCTTGCGATGACAAGACCGACAGCGGGCCGAGCGGCCCCGAGGCGGACACCGACGCCGACACCGACGCCGACACGGACACCGATGCCGACGCCGATACGGACGCCGATACCGACGCGGATGCGGACGCGGACGCCGACACCGACGCGGACGCCGACGCCCTGCCCGACCTGCACAAGGGACTGGACGAGGACTTCTGCGAGAAGGGACCTGGCAACGCGGGGGCCACCACCTACTACCTTGGTCAGTACCTGTGGACCGACGCCGACCACGCTGCCGGCTACGAGGAAGGCATCTACTTCGCCAACAGCCAGTGGGAGAAGCTGGGAGGCGCCGACTGCGTGATCCGCTGGGAGGTGGAGGCCACCAAGGGCACGCCGGCCAACTGCGCGGACTGCGATTTTTCGCTGGCGGTCAGCGCGATATTGGGGGATTCCGACTGCCCCGAGGCGCTGTACAGCGGCTACGAGACCTGGTCGGAGACCTACGACGTGCGGCTGAATGGGGATGGGACGACGGAATGGTACTACGCGTCCGGAAACGATCTGGGGGCGGGGTATCACAATCAGGATGGGCAGAACTTCGTGACGGATCC
>CAYVQL010000232.1:0-18290 GCA_964454135.1 uncultured Enterobacterales bacterium
CGATGCGGTTGGCCACGAAGTTGGGCGTGTCCTTGCCGTAGATGATGCCCTTGCCGAGCACCTCTTCGCCGAAGACCGCCATGGCCTCGAGCACCTCGGGCAGGGTGTCTTCGCCGGCCACCAGCTCGAGCAGACGCATATAGCGCACCGGGTTGAAGAAGTGTGTGACCAGGAAGTAGGGCTTCATGTCGGCCGGCATGGCTTTGGCCATGGCCGCCAGGGAGATGCCGGAGGTGTTGGAGGTGACGATGGCCTTGGGGCTGCGGTGCTCGGCCACCCACTGAAAGACCTTCTTCTTGATGTTGAGGTTCTCGACCACCACCTCGATGATGAGATCGCATTCCTTCAGCAGCGCCGCGTCGTCCTCGTAGTTGGCCGGGGCGATCAACGCGGCGTCTTTGCTGTGGTAGAAGGCCGCTGGCTTGAGCTTCGTGGCGTTGACGATGCCGTCGACAGCCAGCTTGGAGCGTGGCTCGGCGCCCTGGGGCACGATGTCGAACAGCACCGAGGGGATGCCGGCATTGGCCAGGTGGGCGGCGATGCCCTGACCCATGACTCCGGCGCCCAGCACGGCGACTTTCTTGATTTGATAGGCCATTCTTCCTCCGGGTGAAAGGTGAATGAACGCTCATTCACTCACCCATAGGGCATAACGCCACCCCGGGGAGCGGTCCAGCTGGGTTCAAGCCAGCTCGATCACGGTCCAGGCATCGCCGCCTTCACCCTCCTGTCCCGGGCGCCAGCGGCCCACGTAGGGGGAGCGGGGCGCCCACTTGCGGATGCCCTTCTTGAGCGCACCGGTTCCGTGGCCGTGGAGCACGAAGGCCACGGGCTCGCCCTTCAGGAGCAGGTCGTCCAGGAAGCGCTCCACCAGCTCGATGGCCTCTTCCAGGCGCTTGCCCCGCAGGTCGCAGCTGTTGGCCGGGCTGGGCACCCCGCCGAAGTGCTCGCCCTGGGAGGTGGGGTGACTGGGGCGTGGGCGCTTTGCACGCGTGGGAGCGGTTGCGGCCTCGGCTTCAGCCGTCGCCAGCTCGCTGGGGCGCAGCCAGCTGCGCAGCGTCCCCATCTCCACCAGCACGCGCTTCCCCTTGACCTGCACGACGCGACCGCGGCGCCCCAGCGCGGGCACCTCCACCTGCATGCCAGCAGCGAGCTGGGCAGGTGGAGGCGGCGCAGGGGCCGCGGGGCGCTCCATCTCTTGCTGCGCCTCGCGCATGATGCCGCGGATGTCCTGCAGGCTGCGGCCGGCGCGGGCCAGCTGCGGGTTGGCCTGCAGCGCCGCGACGATGGACTTGACCTGTTTTTCCTTCTGGCGCAGGCGCCGCTGGAAGCCCTGGGCCAGGTCCTGCTCCAGGCGCTCGCGGCGCGCGGCGAGCTGCGCCTCGCGCTGGCGCAGCTGCCGCTCTCGTTGCTGCAGGGTCTGCTCGCTCTCGTCGAGGGCGGCATCGCGTTGGCGCACGCGGGCCAGCTCCTCCTCGGCCTGCTCCATCAGGACCGCCAGGTCGCGCTCGGCCACCCCCATCAGGGCTTCGGCCCGCTGCAGGACAGGATCCGGCAGCCCCGAGCGTCGGGCCACCCCCAGGGCGTGGGACTGGCCGGCCAGGCCGGGCAGCAGGCGCCATGTGGGGCGCCCCTGCTCGTACTGGGCGCCCATCATGCGGAAGCGCTCGTCCACCGAGGCCAGCGCCTTCAGCTCCAGGTAGTGGGTGGTCACAACCACCCGGGCGCCGGCCTGCACCATGGCCTCGATGGCGGCGCGCGCCAGGGCCGCGCCCTGGGCCGGATCCGTGCCCACGGCCACCTCGTCCAGCAGCAGCAGGACGCCGGGCGCCGCGCGTCGCAACATGGCCTTCAGGATCAGCAGGTGTCCCGAGAAGGTGGAGAGGTCCTCCTCCACGGTCTGCATGTCGCCCACATCGGCCAGCACCTGGTCGAACCAGTCGACGCGGCTGTCTTCTGCAGCGGGGAAGGGGATGCCCGCGCGCACGAAGAGGATGGCCAGCCCCATGGTCTTCAGAGCGATGGTCTTGCCGCCCGCGTTGGGGCCGGTGAGCACCAGGCCGGGATGGCCGGCGTCCAGCTGCAGGTCGTTGGGGACCACTTCGGCGCCGCGCAGCTGCAGCACGGGGTGGCGCGCGACCTTCAGGCGGATGGCGCCCTGGCTGCCGATCTGCGGGATCACGCCCCGCAGCTCGCGACCCAGGGCGGCCCGGGCGCAGGCCAGGTCCAGCTGGGCGGCGGCCTCCAGCGCGGGCAGGATCTCGTGCTGGCCCGCCCCCACCTGCCGGCAGAGCAGCGCCAGGATGCGGCGTTCCTCGCGCCGCAGCTGCGCCTTGAGGGCACTCAGGCGGTTCTGGGGCTCCACCACCTGGCTGGGCTCCACGAAGCAGGTCTCGCCGCTCTTGGAGATGTCGTGCACGATGCCCACGGCGGAGCGGCGGGCGGACTTGACCGGCAGCACGAAGCGGCCGCCGCGCTCGGTGATGTAGCGATCCTGCAGCGCGTCTCCCAGCGCGTCGCTGCGCAAGAGCCCGTCCAGCAGGGACTGGATGCGACGGCGCGTGGCGCGCACGCCGCGCCGCAGCTCGGCCAGCTCGGGCCAGGCCTCGTCCGAGAGCTCGCCCTTGTCGTCGAAGGCGCGCTTGAGGGTGTACAGCAACTCCCCGTCCACGGCGATGGGCTGGGCCAGGGCGTCCAGGCGCGGCGCCTCTTCGGCGCGCTGCTCCACCCAGTGGCGCAGGTCCCACAGGCCTTGCAAACAGCTGGCCACCTGCTGCAGCTGGGGTGCCTCCAGCAGGGCGCCGCGCCCGGCACGTCGCACGAGCGCGGCGATGTCCAACACGGCCCCCACCGGGATGCTCTCGCCCTGGGCCTGCAGCCTGTCCAGCTCGGCCACGGCGGCGTAGCGCTCCTGGGCCTCGCCGCGATCACCGGCCGGCGCGCAGTCCTGTGCCGCGGCGGCGCCGCGTATGGTGGCGGCGTGGAAGGCCAGACGCTTGAGGACTACCTGCCAGTCCAGCGCTTCCAGGCTCTGGTCTTGCAGCTGCATGACGCGCTCGGGGTTCATTGGTAGAGGATGGATGCGGCCATCACGGCCCAGGGCAGCAAGCTCAGCAGGTAGGGCAGCACCAGCGCGCTGGCGAGGGCCTTGCGGCGGCTTGCCGCGGCGCTGGCCAGCTCCGCTTCGGCCAGGGCCAGCAGCTGGGCCGGCATCGAGGCGCTGCGTAGGGCGTGCTCCAGGCGCAGCCGCTCGTTGCTATCCAACCAGCCGGCGTCCGCCCAGGCCTGGATCGGGTCCGGGGCTCCCCGCGAAGCCAGCGCGGCTTCCTGCGCGCGGCGTCCCGCCTCTCCCCTCAGGCTGGCGATGGTCAGATCCTGAGCTTCCGTGAGGGACAGGCCGCCTTCCAGGCCGCTCCCCATGAGCCAGGCCCAGCGCGCCCGGGCCGGACGCCGCAGCCAGGGGGCCAGCAGCTCGCTGCGCCAGAGCAGCTCGCGCAGCAAGCGGGGTTGCAGCTGGGGCAGGCGGCGTGCGGTCAGGCAGGCGCAGGTCGCCAGCAAAGCCAGCAGCAGCAGTTGGCGAGCCATCCCCTGGAAGGGATTGGGAAACAGGGCGCCCGCGGCCACGGGGAGCGCGGCCTGGATCAGGGGCAGCCAGAGCAGCCAGCGCTCGCGGGCGCGGCGCTCCGCCTGGGTTGCCAGCAGCTGCAGGCCGGCGGGCAGGCGGCCCAGGGTGCAGGCGGCGCAGAGCAGATCCGCCGTGCCCGTGCCCAGGTGGCGGTCCACGGTCTCCCGCTGGGCAGGAGCGCGTGCTTGGGGCGAGAGCAGGAGCTGTTGGCAGGCGGCCAGGGCCTGGGCGGAGCCGCCCTGGTGCACGCTGGCCAGCCTGGGGATCTCGGCTTGTAGCGAGACGCCGGCCTGCGCCAGCTGGTGCAGCTGGTGGAGCAGGGCAGCGGCCTGGCGGGGGGAGAGCATGGAGCGCAGCTACAGGCCCTCGCCCAGCACAACGTAGACCGCCCCGTCCTGCAGGTCGCCCGTCAGCTTGTAGCCGTAGGCGGAGAGGAGCAGATCCCCCAGGCCGTCGCCATTGAGGTCGCCGCCCGCCGCCACCATACCGCCCGCGTAGTCTTCCTCGTTGACGCCCGTGAAGTTGGCGTCGGCCTCGTTCAGGGCCAGCCCGCCGCTGATGGGCCCGTAGACGAGGAAAGCGGCACCGGCGTTCAAGCCGCTGGTGTCGCTCTCCGGAGCGCCTATGAACACGTCCGCCAGGCCGTCCTGGTTCAGGTCGCCGGCGCCGCAGACGGACCAGCCCGTCCAGTCATCGGTGGCCAGCCCGGCCATGGCAGCCTTGGCCGAGGTGAGGCAGCTGTCGCCCTGTTGCGGACCGGTGACCAGGTAGACGACCCCCACGGGCTCCCCCCCGGAGCGGGCCTGGGTGGCGGCCACCAACAGGTCGGTGTAGCCATCACCGTTGACATCGCCGGCGCCTGCCACGGCGTCGCCCGCACGATCCCCGTCCAGCTCTGCCGTGAGGCGATAGCCTCGGTCTGAGAGCTGCAGCTCACCCTTCAGGGGGCCCGGTACGAGGTAGGCCACGCCCCCCGTCTCGTCCGCCGCGGAGGTGGCGAAGGGGGCCCCCACGGCCAGGTCCTGCAGCCCGTCGCCGTCGCTGTCGCCGATGCCCGCCACGCAGTCGCCGGCGCTGTCATTGCCTGACTCGCCCAGCAGGGACGCGTCCGCGTCCCGCAGCTGCATATCGCCGGACAGGGGGCCCAGCAGCAGGTGGGCTGCGCCGGGGGCCTCGGTTGCATCCTGCAGGTTGGCCAGGGGAGCGCCCACCAGCAGGTCGTCGTGTCCGTCGCCGTTGACGTCTCCCGCCCCGGCCACGGCGTAGCCGGCCATGCTCTCCTCGCCGTAGAAGGAGGCGGCGGCCTCGTCGAGGCCCAGGGCTCCCGACATGGGCCCCAGGAAGAGGAAGGCCGACGCCCCGCCCTGGGCGCCTGCCAGGATGTCGCGGTTGCCGTCGCCGTCCACATCACCGGCACCCGCCACGGCGTAGCCCAGGGTGCTGTGTTCTCCTTGGCCCTTGATGGTGGCGTAGGCGTCGGCCAATGAGTGCGTGCCACGTATGAAGCCGCGCGCCAGGTAGACCATCCCCACATCTTCGGCGTCGGCGTCGCGGTAGGGAGCGCCCACGAGCAGGTCGTCCAGGCCGTCACCATCCACGTCGCCAGGGCCGGCCAGCCCGCGGCCGGCCCAGTCTCCCAGGTCGCCGCTGCCCTCGCCCAGGTGCACGGCGTCGGCGTCCAGCAACTCCATGCTGCCGTACAGGCCGCAGTCGTTGAGCCCGCCGTCGCAGTCGTTGTCCAGTCCGTCGTCGCAGATCTCCGCCGCGTCCGGGTGCACGGCCTCGTCCCCCTCGTCGCAGTCGCCGTCTTCGGATACGTGCTGCTGGGGCGCCTGGCAGGCCCATTGCGCCTCTCCGGCGCCGTAGCCGTCTCCGTCGGCGTCCGCGTACCAGGGCGAGGCGTCAACGGCGTCCTGCTCGTCGGTCTGGCCGTCGCAGTCGTTGTCCGCCCCGTCGCAGCGCTCTTCGGCGGCCGGGTGGATCTGCGCGTCGCCGTCGTCGCAGTCGTCGCCGCCGTTGACCTGGGCCAGGTAGCCATCGCCGTCGCGGTCGTTGGCCGCGTTCCACTCCTCGTCGCCCACCAAGGGGCAGCCGAGAAGCACGCAGAGCAGCAGGCAGGGGGCGTGCATCAGCGGCTCCGACACATGGCGAAGGCGGCATCGCAGCTGAAGCGCAGCTCTTGTCCTTCCCCCAGGGAGAAGGTCTCGCCGGTCAGCAGCCCGCGGCCGGGTATGCGGAACTGGATCTGGTAGCTGCCTACGGGGATGTCGCCCGGGGGCAGGCGCTGGGAGCCGGACACCAGCCAGACCTCTTCGACGTCGCCCGTGACCAGCACGCGCCCTGTCGCGGGAGCCTCTTCCTCGGCTTGGGCCTCGGCCTCTGGGGAGCTGACGGGCTCGGCCGGAGCCGGCGTCGTTGCTTGTGCTGGTGCCGGCGAGCGCTCGGGTTCGACCGTTTCGCCCTGGGCCTGCGGGGTCGGTTCTTCGCGCTGCGCTGGCTCGGGCTGCGGCTCCGCAGGAGAGGGGGTGGCGACAGGCTCGGCTGGGTTCGCGCCGCTGCGCTGGTGCAGCCACCAGGCCAACAGCCCGCCGCCGCAGATGCCCAGGCCGGTGAAGCACAGCAGGGCCAGCGCCAGCGGAAGCCAGAGGCGGCTGCGCGGCCTGGGAGCCGGCTCTTGCGGGAAGCAGGGCTCTTCACCCATGGACGTGCGGACCTCTTCCAGGGTCGCGCCGCAGACGGGGTCGTCATCTTGTGGCGCACCTGCCTGCAGCAGGGGGGGCACCGCTTTCTCGGCCCAGTCGCGCAGCCAGGGGCCCTGCAGCTCGGCCAGGAGCTGCCTGCAGCGCCGATCCACCTCATCCGCGCTGGGGCGCTCGCTGGGCTCGAACTGCAGCATGTCGAACATCAAGTCCGCGGCTGGTTGGCAGAACGCGGTGCCCAGCTCGGCGATGGCGGCCTCGACCTTTTCCTGTTGATGGCGGACGCTCTGGGCGGCCCTTCCAAAGCGCCTGCGACCCAGGGTCTCCAGCAAGACCACGCCCAGGGCGTAGATGTCGGACTCGGGACCGCTGACCATATCCCAACGTTCGGGCGCCATATAGCCGATGGAGCCCAGGATCATCGACTGCGTCTCGGCCTCCCGCTGGGTGAAATCCGCGCGGGCGATGCCGAAGTCCAGCAGCTTCACCTCGCCGCCAGCGTCCAGCATGATGTTGGAGGGCTTCAGATCGCGATGGATCAGGTGTAGCGGGCGCCCGTCGGACTCGGTGTGGTAGACCACGCGCAGGGCGTCGGCCACCTGGCTGGTCAGCTCCAGGGCGCAGCGCAGGGGCACGGGCGTTGCCTGGGCCAGCTCCTTCAGGCTGACGCCGCGCACGTACTCCATGACCAGGGTCCAGCGCCCTTCCAGCTGCACCAGGTCGTCCACGCGCGCCACCGCTCGATGCTGCACCAGGGCCATCATGCGGGCCTCGTCCCGCAGGCGTTGGGCCACCTCCCTGATCTCGGCCATCTGGGGGTTGAGCATCTTCAGGGCCACGGGCTTGCGGAAGTCCCCGCTACCCACCAGCTCAGCCTGGTAGACGGAGCCGAAGCCGCCGCTGCCCAGGCGGCGCAGGATGTGGTATCGGCGGATCTCCGTCACCATGTGACCATCAGGCCCAGGCCCAGCCCCAGGCTGACGACGCCCAGACCGGCTGAGGTCCAGGCATAGCCGTTGGCGCGTCGCTGCAGGCCCGGCAGCTCGTCGTAGGGCGTCTGGGGATCGACGAAGCCCTGGTGCTTCAACAGTGCCGCTGCGTAGAGCGAGCCGGCTGCCAACGCGGCCGCGGCGGTGGTGCCGACCAGGATCAGCCTGCGGCGGCGTGCGACGGGATCGGTGGGCAGGATCTCCGCTGGCAGGGCCCAGTCCGGGGGATCGGCGTCGATGGCCAGGTAGGCCGTGTTCCGCACCTCGCCGTCGAAGGCCAGGCGCTGCAGGATGCAGGGTCGATCGGTGGGACGCTGGTCCAGCTCCTGGCCATCCGTCGTGATCAGGTCGTCTTCCGGCAAGGGCGTCGTGGCCCCGGGGGCCATGGAGCGAGCCACGGAGGCCTGCAGGAGCAATGGGTGGCCCTCCGGCAGCAGGGCCGTGGGGAGGGTGTAGCCGCTGTTTGCGGCGAAGGCGGCGCGCAGGGCGTTCACCGCCGCGGCGTCGTCCTGCTCCAGGAAGGCGCCCAGGGCCATCATGGAGTGGAAGGAGGCGGCGTCGGATCCGGCCAGCTCCTCGCAGAGGCAGGCCAGGCGCTCCAGCGCGTGGCCGCGTGCGGCCTGGAAGCCATCCCGGTCCATGGAGGCGAAGGCCTCGTGGGCCTGGGCGACCGCCTGAGCCACCTCGGCCCGGATGGTGGGCGCGTCGCAGTCGGCTACGGCGGCGCGCAGCGAGAGCAGACCGAGCGCTATGGGAAGGGCAAAGGCTGGCGGCACCCGAACGCTACCTCCGGAGACTGTGGCTTCTCCAAGCGTTGTCGGAAGCGTATCCTACCGCGCTGGTCGACGCTGGGCCGCGACCGGAGCTTGCCGGGATGCTGGGCGGCGCAGTAGCATGGGGCCTTCCTGGAGGATCCATGTCTCGAACGCTCAAGGGTCTGTTGGTATCGTTGTTCACCTGGCTGGCGAGCTGCGGCGGGCAGGTCCAGCCCCCTGTGGAAGAGCCCCCAGCACCTGCGCAAGAAAAGGTCAAGACCGCTTTCCTCTACGTGGGGCCCGTGGGCGACGCGGGCTGGTCCTGGGCCCACGACCAGGCTCGTCAGGATCTGGAGCAGCACCATCCCTGGGTCGAGACGGCCTTCTTGGAGAGCGTGCCCGAGGGCGCCGGGGCCGAACGCGCCCTCTCCCAGTTCGCAGAGAAGGGCTTCAAGGTGATCTTCGCCACGTCCTTCGGCTATATGGATCCCGTGATCCAGGTGGCCCAGCGCTACCCCGACACCGTGTTCATGCACTGCTCGGGCTACAAGCGGGCCGACAACGTGGGCACCTACTTCGGGCGCATGTACCAGCCCAAGTACCTGGCGGGCCTGATCGCGGGCAAGACCACCAAGAGCGGCAAGGTGGGCTTCGTCGCGCCCCACCCCATCCCCGAGGTGATCCGCCACATCAACGCCTTCACCCTGGGCGTGCGCGAGGTCAATCCCAGCGCCACGGTGCACGTGGTCTGGACCAACAGCTGGTTCGACCCGGGCAAGGAAAAGGAGGCCGCGGTCTCGCTGTTGGACGCCGGGGCCGACGTCATCGCCACCGGCGCCGACTCGGCCGCGCCCATGCAGGCCGCCCAGGAGCGCGGGGCCTTGGCCATCGGCTACGACTCGGACGGGCGCCAGTTCGCCCCCAAGGCCTTCCTGACCGCACCCATCTGGGACTGGACCGTGATCTACCGCGACGTGCTGCAGCAGGTGAAGGACGGCACCTGGAAGAGCGGGGATTCCTGGAAGGGCCTGGAGTCGGGCGTGGTGCTGCTGGCTCCCCTGAGCGACCTGGTGCCCCAGGAGGTCAAGGAGCTGGTGGCTCAGCGCCAGGACGAGATCGTCAAGGGCGAGCGCAAGGTCTTTTCCGGGCCCATCCTGCGCCAGGATGGCAGCGAGGCCTACGCCGAGGGCGCGCTGGCCACGGACGCGGAGCTGCTGGCCATGGACTGGTTCGTGGCGGGCGTGGTGGGTAGCGTGCCGAAGTAGGGTGACATCCATGCCAACCTCCGTCGTCCGGATGCAGGGCATCCGCAAGGCCTTCCCCGGCGTGCTGGCCAACGACGACGTGGACTTCCAGCTGCAGGCCGGCGAGATCCACGCCCTGCTGGGCGAGAACGGCGCCGGCAAGTCGACGCTCATGAGCGTGCTGATGGGCCTGTACCGGCCCGACGCCGGCAGCGTCGCCATCCGCGGCCAGCCCGTACGCATGGGCTCGCCGCGCCAGGCCGTGGCCCTGGGCCTGGGCATGGTGCACCAGCACTTCGTGCAGTCGGAGCGCCACACGGCCCTGGAGAACATCGTCCTTGGCCACCCTGAGCTGGGCTTCTTGGCCCGCATGGACGACCTGCGTGAGCAGGTGCGGCAGGCCTCGCAGCGCTACGGGCTGCAGCTGGAGCTGGATAGCCCGCTGCACGCCCTGCCCGTGGGCGAGCGCCAGAAGGTGGAGATCGTGCGCGCCCTGTTCCACGGGGCTTCCATCCTGGTGCTGGACGAGCCCACGGCCGTGCTGTCGCGCCAGGAGACGGCGCAGCTCTTCGAGGTCCTGCGCAGCTTCTGCGCCGAGGGCGGGGCGGTGGTGTTCATCTCCCACAAGCTGGACGAGGTGCTGGAGATCTCGCATCGCATCACGGTGTTGCGGCAGGGGCGCGGCGTGGCCACCGTGCAGGCCGGCGGGCTGGACGTGGAGGCCCTGGCCGAGCTGATGGTGGGGCGCGAGCTCGCCTATCAGCGCCGCCAGGAGCGCACTGCCGAAGGAGCCGAGGTGGCCCGGCTGGAGCGGGTATCAATAGCCGGACCGGGAGAGCAGGCGGCCCTGCGGGATATCTCCTTCGCCCTGCACGGCGGCGAGATCCTGGGCATGGCCGGCGTCTCGGGCAGCGGTCAGGCGGCGCTGGCCGACCTGCTGGCCGGCCTGGCGCGGCCCAGCGCCGGCACGCTGCGACTCTTCGGCCAGCCCGCCCAGGCCGGGACGCCGCGCGCCTTCCGCGACCTGGGTGTGGCCTATGTCCCCGAGGATCGGCTGCGCACGGGCATCGCGGGCACGCTCCGCCTGACCGAAAACGCCATCCTGAAGTGCTACCGCCAGCGCTTCACCAAAGGCGGCCTGCTGCGCTGGCGCGCTGCGCAGGACTGGTGTCGCTCCTTGATCACCCGCCATGACATCCAATGCTCCGGCCATCGGGCGCGGGCGGCCGAGCTCTCGGGCGGCAATATCCAGAAGCTGATCCTGGCCCGCGAGCTCTCCCAGAAGCGGGAGGGAGAGGCCTTTCCCCGCCTCTTGGTGGCGGCCTACCCGTGCCGCGGCCTGGACATCGGTGCGGCCGAGGACGTGCGGGCAGCCCTGCTGGCGGCGCGCGAGGGGGGCAGCGCCGTGCTGCTGTTCTCCGAGGACCTGGACGAGCTCTTCCGCCTGTCGGATCGCATCGGCGTGCTTTTTCGCGGGCGCTTGCTGGGACTGCGGCCCGCTGGGGAGCTGCGCCGCGAGCAGGTGGGCCTCATGATGGGCGGCCACCCCCTGTCCCAGCAAGGGGGCGCGCTATGAGCCTGCGGCTGGAACCCCGCAGCCGGGCCAGCTGGCAGGCCGAGCTGGGCGTGTACCTGGGCGCGCTGCTGTTGTCGGGCCTGGTGGGCGCTGCGCTCTTCGCCGCGGCTGGCGCCCCGCCGCTGGAGGCCATGGTTCTGTTGCTGAAAGAACCCTTCGGCAGCGCCTACGGCTTCTCCGAGACCCTGCTCAAGACCATCCCGCTGGCCTTCTGCGCGCTGGCCGTGGCCCTGGCCCTGAAGATCGATCTCTGGAACATCGGGGCCGAGGGGCAGCTCTACATGGGCGCCATGGCGGCCACCTGGCTCGCGCTCTCCGGCCTGGCGCTGCCCGTCCCGCTGCGCCTGCCGGCCGTCTTGCTGGTGGGGGCCGCGGCGGGCGCGGCCTGGGCCATCGTGCCCGGCTTGCTGAAGGTCTACGGCGGGGTCAACGAGATCATCTCCACGCTGATGTTGAACTACGTGGCCATCGCCTGGGTGGAGCTGCAGGTCTACGGGCCCTGGAAGGGGGCCGACGGCTTCCCCTACACGGCGCTCTTCGACGAGAGCTGGCAGCTGCCCCTGCTCTGGCGCCGGGTGCACCTGGGGCTGGTGCTGGCCGTGCTGCTGGCGACCGTTCTGTACTTCGTCGAGCGGCGCACCAGCCTGGGCTACGAGGTGCGCGTGGCCGGGGCCTCACGGGCCGCTGCCCGCTACGCCGGGCAGCCCGTGCTCTCGCGCCTGCTACTGGTGATGGCCCTGGCCGGTGCAGCGGCGGGCCTGGCGGGCGTGGCCGAGGTCTGCGGCGTGGAGCACCGCCTGCACGCCGGCATCTCGCCCGGCTACGGCTACACCGCCATCATCGTGGCCTTCCTGGCGCGGCGCCACCTGCTCTTCTCGCTGCTGGTGGCGCTGCTCTTCGCCGCCCTGGCCGTGGGCGGCGACGGGCTGCAGATGGCCTTTCCCAGCGTGTCGTCGGCCATCGTGCAGGTCTTCCAGGGCCTGCTGCTGCTGACCGTGTTGGCGGGCGGGGTGTTCACCCGCTACCGCCTGCGCTGGCGGAGGGTCTGAGTCGTGGACGCCCTGACCATCGCGGAGGTGATCGGCGCCACGGCCGTGGCCTCGGGCACGCCCATCCTGTTGGCTGGCCTGGGCGAGCTGATCAGCGAGAAATCCGGGGTGCTCAACCTGGGCGTGGAAGGCATGATGCTGGTGGGGGCCCTGAGCGGCTTCGCGGGCGCCCACGCCAGCGGCAGTCCTTGGGCGGGCGCGGCTGCGGCCATGGTGGCCACTGGCGCCTTCGCCGCCTTGCACGCCCTGCCCGCGGTCTACCTGCGGGTCAACCAGGTGGTCTCGGGCCTGGCCATGGTCATCCTGGGGGCGGGCATCGCCTCCAGCTTCGGCCGGCCCTACGTGGGCCAGGTGGCCAGCTCCTTCTCCGATCTGCCCCTGCCCTGGCTCTGCGATCTGCCCCTGGTGGGCCCCATCTTCTTCTCCCACGATCCCCTGGTCTACCTGGGCATCCTGCTGGTGCCCCTGGCGGCCTTCCTGCTACAGCGCACCGGACCGGGCCTGGGCCTGCAGGTCTGTGGCGAGAACCCGCGGCTGGCCGACGCGGCGGGCCTGCGGGTGGCACTGTACCGCGTGGGCGCCACACTGACGGGGGGTGCCCTGGCCGGGCTGGGGGGCGCCTACCTCTCGCTGGCGGATACGCCCTCCTGGGTGGACGGCATGACCGCTGGCCGCGGCTGGATCGCGGTGGCCATGGTGATCTTCGCCGGCTGGTCCCCTTGGCGCCTGGCCCTGGGGGCCTGGCTGTTCGGCGGCTTGGTGGCGGTGCAGTTCCGCGTGCAGGCCTTTGGCCTGGACGCCCCGGTCTACCTGCTCAAGATGTTGCCCTACCTGTTCACCCTGGTGGTGCTGGTGGCGGTCAGCCGCGGGCGCTGGCGCAGGCGCTTCGGGGCGCCAGCTGCGCTGGGCAAGCCCTATGCGCGCGAGGAACGCTGAATGGAAACCGGTCTCTCCTGGCACCTCATAGGCTGCGGTGCAGCCCTGGGCGCATCCCTGGCCTGGGCTGTGGGCTCGATCCTCTTCCGACGCATCGGCGACGAGGCCTCGCCCCTGGGTATGAACCTGGGCAAGGGCCTGCTGGGCCTGGCTCTGCTGGGATTGGCCCTGTTGGTGGTGGGGATCGATCCCATCTCGGGCCGCGACCTGGCCATCCTGGCCGCCTCGGGCGTCATAGGTATCGCCCTGGGCGATAGCTTCTTCTTCATGGCGCTGGTGCGCATGGACCCTCGCCTGACGCTGTTGCTGGGCACGGTGGGGCAGGTGGCGACCGTGCTGATGGCTGTCGTTCTGCTCGGGGAACGACCGGGTTGGCGCACCTGGGCCGGCATCCCCCTTGTGCTGGGCGGCGTGACCTGGGTGATGGCCGAGCAGTTCCTGGCTGACGACGACAAGCGCCGCAAGCTGCGCTTCCAGGGCCTGATCTGGGGGCTGCTGGCCTCGCTCTGCATCTCGGGCAGCTTCATCCTGGCCAAGCTGGGCCTGGAAGAGGTGTCGGCCCTGCAGGGCACCTTCCTGCGCTTCGCCTTCGGCATGGCGGGCCTGGCGCTCTACGGCCTGCTGCGCGGCGAGCTGGGCGAGTGGCTGCGCCCCTTCAAGAGCCCGCAGCTGCTGCGGCGCATCGTGCTGGCTGTGCTGGTGGTCACCTTCGGCGGCTTTTGGCTCACCATGGCCGGCTACAAGTACACCGACGCCTCCCTGGCCACCATCCTGCTGTCCACCGAGCCCATCTTCATCCTGCCCCTGGCCTGGTTCTTTCTGAAGGAGCGTGTCAGCTGGCAGGCGGTCTGCGGCGCGGTGGTGGCCGTGGCGGGCGTGGTGATGATCCTGAGCGGAGTGGGGGGCTAGGTTCGTCACGAAAACGGCCCTGCCATGTGCGCGCCACGGATCGATCCGATAGGGCGTAGCGCTGTTCCGAGAGGTACGCGCAGCGCATGACAGATCGAGAACTGCTGGAGCTTGCCGAGGAGCGGGTGCAGGACATGCACCTGCTGCAACGCCAGGGCTTGGTGCCGCTGGATGGCGACTACTTCCCCTCGGTGCACTACCCGCCCATCACCATGTACGACGAGCTCGACGAAGCGGACTTCCTCGAGGACTACAACAACCCCTATGGCGACAAGTTCTCGGTCTACGTCCACATCCCCTTCTGCGAGAACCGCTGCGAGTTCTGCCATTACCCGGTGGGGGTAGGCGCCAGCGACCTGCGCAAAGAGCACTACGTCGAGATGCTCGAGCGCGAGATGGACAACTGGCTGGCCCGCATGGGCCTGCGGCGCTTCCGTGCGCGCTCGGTGCTCATCGCCGGTGGCACGCCCACGGCCATGTCGCCTCGTCTCTTCGCGCGCTTCCACAAGGGCTTCACGGACAGGGTGGATCTCTCACCCTGCCGCCAGATCGCCTACGACGTGCACCCGCGCGACCTGCTGGGCCCCGATGGCATGGAGCGCCTGCGCATCATGCGCGACCACGGCTCTGAGCGCCTCACCATCGGCGCCCAGTCCTTCGACGACCGCATCCTGGCGCGCATGGGGCGCGGTCACAGCAGCGACGAGACCCTGCAGGCCATCGAGAACTGCCACAAGGTCGGCTACGAGGACATCTGCATCGAGTTCATCTTCGGCTATCCGGGCCAGACTGAGCTCTCCTGGCTGCGCACCGTGCGCCAGGCCATCAGCTCCGGGGCCGAGGAGATCCAGCTCTACCGCCTCAAGGTGGTTCCCTACGGCGACTACGACGGGGACATCACGCAGCAGCGCGAGCGGCGCATCACCGAGTTCATCCCGGTGGATGACCAGATGCGCATGAAGAGCTCCGCCATGCTGCTGCTCAACGAGCACGGCTTCCACGAGTCCCTCACCCGCGTCTTCTCCAGCGATCCCCACAAGTTCTCGCACTACGCCTCGGACCAGTGCTGCAAGCTGCACGACCAGCTGGGCTTCGGGCTCTCCACCTTCTCCAGCTTGCGCGACCGCTTCTCCATCACCCCCGACAGCTTCGAAGACTACTTCTCCATGGTGTTGGATGGGCGCCTGCCCATCAACCGCGGCCTGGTCCGCAGTGCCGAAGAGAACCAGCGCTGGCACGTGGTGCTGCCGCTCAAGAACTGGAAGATCCACAAGAAGTACTACCGCATGCGCACGGGCTGCGAGATCGGCGAGATATTCCCCGAGCAGCTGCGCGTGCTGCGGGAGCACGGCCTGCTCTACGAAGACGACAAGCTGGTGCGCCTGACGCCCCGCGGTCGCTTCTTCGCCGACGAGGTCTGCTCGCTCTTCTACACGCAGGGGTACGTGCCCTTCGGCAAGGGCAACTACGCCGACGGGCCCCTCAATCCCTATCGCTTCGCGGGCTAGGATCGTCAGTCTTCGCCCCGCTCATCCTGCAGGTACTGCTGGAACTCGCGCAGCTTGCTGCTGGTGACGAAGTCGTGGTCGTCCAGGTGCTCCCCCAGCTTGTACTGGGAGATGCTCACATCGGACAGGTACTGCTCGTTGTAGTCGCTCCAACCTGAGCCGCGCCAGACGTCGTAGACCGCCGCGCCCAGCAGAAATGAGCCCGCCTCTTGCTTGGCCTCGGACCAGCGCTCCTGTACGCCGTGATGCGCCGCGATCTCGGCGGCGATGGAGGCCGTTCGCTGGCTCTGATCCATGGTGAGCGTCTCGTCCGAGACCTGCACGAAGTACTTCTTCTGTCCGTAGGCGTCTTTGCGCTCTTCGATGCGGGTGTAGGGGCCCCCTTCGGGGCCGTCGAAGATGCCGTCGGGCCGGTAGTCGTCCTCAGTGCTGCGGCCGAAGGCCGGCGAGTAGCCCATATAGGTGTTGGCGATGTGCACCGCCCGCGAGGCGTGCTCGCCGTCTTTTTCGGGCCCGCCATCTTTTTCGAGCCCCCCATCTTTTTCAGGCCCAGCGTCGTAGATGCGGTCCTCGCTGTCGGCCAGGCCGTCGCCGTCCTGGTCCTGGAAGGCCAGCTTGCCCTCGTCATCCGGGAAGAGGTAGTTGCGCCCCTGGTAGGCCGAGCCCGAGGCCACGTAGCGCCGCATCTCTTCGTAGTCGTAGTGGTTGCTCAGGGCCACCAGTCCGCGCTGCAGGGAGATGGGCATGTCGTGGAAGTACTCGGACTGCTTGGTGTAGACGAAGTGGGCCTTGGGGAAGGCCTGGGAGAGCCGCGAGGCGAAGACCTTGGACTTGCAGGCGTCCATCCAGTAGAAATCCGTGGACTGGGCGTTGGGGTCGGTGCGTGACAGCGCCCGGTCGATGCTGGTGCCCAGCTGGGAGTGGTCGCCGAACATGGAGACGTCGATCTCATCGTTGTCGAAGTCGGAGAGCACGTCCTTGGGTGGCCAGCCGCTGTCGCGGACGGTCAGGTTCCAGGTGATCTCGGGCAACAGGGGATCGTCGGGCTTGACCTTGTAGACCACCTGCAGATCGCCGTTGTCCAGCTCGGTCACCTCGGCGCCGGCGCGCTCGAAGACCTCCTGGAAATCGGAGTGCTCGAAGCCGTCGTCGCCGGTGTGCAGCATGGCGCTCAGCTCGGTCTTGCCGCCGGCGAAGATGTGATCGTAGTCGGGGGCGGTTGGCAGGTAGGCCTCCAGCAGGGCCAGCACGCGATCGTCGTCCACGCCGCGGCGCCACAGGTTGAGGGCTATCTGCCGGTGCAGCAGGGGATCCTGCACGTCGGCCGCCATGGCTATCAGGGCGTTCAGGATCTCCTCGAAGTCGTCGCCCTTGTCGATGGCGGCGCCCAGCAGCGCGTCCAGCAGCGCGGCCGCATTCGCCAGGGCCTGCACGTGGGAGGGATCCGCGGTGGCGACGGTGTCGCGCAGCAGCTCGGCCGCGGCCTGCCGATCACCCGCGTCCAGGCCGGCGGCGCGAGCATCCAGCTCGCCCATGTCCAGGGGTTGGGCCAGGTCGTCGGGGCAGAAGCCGCCGGGATCGGCGGCCACGTGGTCGGTCTCCTCGTAGATCATGGAGAAGACCGTGGCCAGGTCCTCCAGGCCGGTGGCGGGCGGGTTGCAGGGATCCTGGGCGAAGCCGGAGGGCGCCCAGAAGAGCAGGAGCAAGAGCAGCGCGTTCACTTCTCACCTCCCTCGTCCAGGGCGTGCACGCGGCGTACCAGGGCCGTGATGCGCTCATCGTCCTCGGGGTAGAGCCGTCCCAGCTCCGCCAGCATGAAGCGCAGCACCTCGATCTCGTCCCGCGCCGGCTCGGGAGCCTGCTCCAGGGCCTCCACGCGCTCAAGGGCGTGCATCAGGGCCGCTTCCAGCGACGCCGCCTGGGAGATGGGCTCGGCGGCGCGCAGCATACGGGAGGCCTTGCGGTGCAGCGACCTGGCGTCACGGCAGCCCGGATCGTCTTCCATGGTGCGCTCCAGCAGGATGCGGGCGCGCTCCACCGTGGCCGAGCGGTCGATGTCTTCGGTCGACAGCGACTGCTCCAGCAGGGTCTGCGCCGAGGCGATGCGCGCCAGGGCGGCCTGGCTGCAGTCGTCAGCCTGCGCTGGGCCGGAGAGGAGGAAGGAAGCGAGGATAGGAAGCAGCATCGTGACCTCCGCGGATCGGCGCTGCTCTACACGGGCGCTACTCGGCTGTCAAGGTCCTGTCCGCCTCCTGCAGATCCCCGCCATCGCCAGCAGCCAGAGCAGCCCTGCGGCCGGCGCCCCGGCCGCGTCGCAGCGGCAACCCGCTCCGCCCAGGAAGACGCCGAACTCGCCCGTGTCCTCAGGCTCCGCATCCGGGGTCTCGCTGTCTTCGGGCGCATCGCTGTCCTGGGGCTGGTCGCTGTCCTTGGGCAGCGAGGTATCCTGCGGAGGCGCGGTGTCCTCGGGCGGGGCCGTGTCCTTCACCGGCTCGCAGTCTTTCGTCCAGCCCTCGGCGCCTGGGTAGGCGTCGGGATCGCTGTCGTCGCAGTCGGTGTCCAGGGGCCATCCGTCCTCGTCCTGGTCGTCGTCGTTGCCGTCGCAGTCCTGGTCCACGCCGTCGTACCAGATCTCCTTGGCGCTGGGGCTGACCTCGGAGTTGGAATCGTCGCAGTCGTCGCCGTCGTACTCCTCGGCGCGGTGCCCGTCGCCGTCGGCGTCGTATTCGTCGTTGGCGTCGCAGTCGTTGATCACGCCATCGTAGGGGTCGTCTTTGGCGCCGGGGTAGGTCTCGGCGCGGGCGTCGTCGCAGTCGTCGCCGCCGTAGGTGGCCGAGTCGTAGCCGTCGCCGTCCATGTCGTAGTCGCTGTCGCCCGCGCAGTCGGCGTCCACGCCGTCGTACCAGACGTCGTCGGCGCCGGGGTGGATGGCGGCGTCCTGGTAGTCGCAGTCGACCCCGCCCAAGCCCTCGACTTGGTGGCCGTCGCCGTCGGCGACGT
>CAYVQL010000233.1:0-18205 GCA_964454135.1 uncultured Enterobacterales bacterium
GGGCGTCGGTGTCGGCGTCGGCGTCGGCGTCTGTGTCCGTATCGGTGTCGGCGTCGGCGTCGGCGTCGGCGTCGGCCTCGGGATCGGTGCCGGTGTCGGTCTTGTCGTCGCAGCCCACGGACAGGGTCAGGGCCAGCAGGCCCAGAAAGCACAGGTTCTTCATCTCGTCTCTCCTCTCATCTTCTCACAGGGTAGGTTCAAGGGGTGAAATCGTCGGCGCTACGGGGCTCGAGCTTGTACTCTTTGTAGCTGTAGTACACCAGGCCGGCGATGAAGCTGTAGTCGGCCGGCACGGCGCCGTCGTAGCTGTAGAACAGGTCGTCGATGTTGACGCTCCAGGAGGTCTCGTACTCGCCGTAGTCGGCCTCAGCCTCGACCGAGATATCGGGCACTCCCACGAGCACGCTCTCGTAGTTCTCCCAGTCTGGGGGATCGTTCGCCAGGAGCATGGAGTGGACCTTGCCCTGACCGGTGATGGCGATCTCCGTCGCATCCACGGTGATCTCGGTCAAGCCGTAGTACTCGCTCAGGCTGCCCTCGAGCGTGACCACGTCGCCTACCGCGATGCCGGGATCTTCGTAGGTGGTGTAGATGTACATCCCGCTCCACTCGCCGCCGCCCTCGTCCTGCACGAAGAAGCCCGCGTCTTCGTAGGCCATCTGCGAGGTGACGATGACACCCTCGAGCTTGACCATGTCGCCGTCCTGTAGCTGCCCGGCCTCGCTGCGCTGCTGCACCTCGGAGCAGCTGTAGGTCTGCACGTCGGAGTCGGCGTCGGAGTCGCCGTCGGCATCCCCATCCGTGTCGGTGTCGGTGTCGGTGTCGGTGTCGGTGTCGGTGTCGCCCTCGGGCGCGCTGGTGTCCTTCTCGGTGCTGGGACAACCGGTGGTGAGGGCGAGGGTCAACAACCCGAAGCAGAGTTGGCGCGTCATGAGAATCTCCTCCTGCATGTGGTTACGCAGCCATACCATTGGCGCACGGTATAGCCGGGCCAGACCCTGGATCCAAGCGGAAGACCTCGAAAAAACCGGCACCGATCAGATCGGCCGACAGTTCGTGATGTGTCGGTATGAGGATCCGGTCGCAGCTGACGCTCTTGCGACGCAGTCCGGGAAACATGCAACTCGGGGAAGTCAGAAGGACGAGGAGGAGGTAGAAGGGGCTTGCATTTCATAAGGAGCAAGCCACGATGACTCGTCCTGAACCCCAACTGCCGCCCTCCCCGTTCGCCGTCATAGCCCTTGACGCGCTCTCACGGCAAGGGGAGTACGGCGCGATCACCGAACTCGCGAACGCCCACGAAGTGTCGCGGCACCAGGTCTACGCGCTGCGTGACCATGCGAGGAGCGCATTGGAAGCCGCGTTTTCAGATGACAAGCCCCCCCCGGGCAGCTTCACGCTCACCGTGACGGAGGCTGACATCGCCCGCACGGCAGTCGCCATGCGGGTGGTGACGCCGAGTTCGATCCGTGACGAGGTGGCCATGTTGCCGATCATCTACGGTACGGGGTGGAGCTTCGGCAAGATCCAGGCTCTGCTGGCAGAGGCCGGCGAGCGGGCCGCTCGTCATCAAGCGGGGGTGGACCTGTCCGGCATCGAGCACACCGCCCAGGACGAGATGTTCAGCCAGGGCCAGGCCGTGCTCGCCGGGATCGACCTGGACACGCAATATCTGTTCCTGCTGGAGGCCCATGACACTCGGAAGGGCGAGGACTGGCTCGCAGCGTTGAGCACGCTCCGAGATCAGCAGGGACTCTGGCCTCGCGCGGTGGTCAAGGATGCCGGGACCGGGCTGGCGAAGGGAGTCGGCGACTGCTGGCCAGGTGTGCAGGAGAACGACGATCTCTTCCACGCCACCTACATGATGGGTCGAGAAGCCTTCCATCTGGAGCGTCGGGCCTACTCGGTCATCGCCGGAGTGGACGCCCTCGCCCGCAAGCGGGCCAAGGCCAAGACGGAGAAGGAACGTCGCAGCCTCGGACAGAAGCTCCGCCGGAAGAGAGAGCGCGAACGGACTGTCATCGAGCGTTACGACAGCTTCGAGGCCCTGCGTCGCGAAGCCGAGAGGGTGCTCGAACTGGCGGACAGGGGCAGCGGCCAGCTGCGCCGCTCGTCCGAGGTCGTTCAGGTGCTCACCCGCGTGGCGGGCGAGATGATGAAGCTCGGCACGGCGCGCATTCGGAAAGTCGCCCGCTACATCTCCAACCGAGCCGAGGGGCTGGGACGCTACCTCGATGACCTGGGTGACCGCATCGAAGCCGCAGTGGAGCCCGCAGGTGGGCGGCCTGCGGTCGAGGCCGTGACCCGCGCATACCAGGCCAGCTTGTCCCACTCCAAGGGAGGACCGCGTTGGGACCGAAGGGCACGCACCCAGGAGTTGGAGGAAGCCGCCAGACAGCTTGCGGAGGTGGTCGAGCGCGACCCCGAGAACCTGTACCGAGCCGTGTCCATGGTCCTGCCCGTCCTGGCTCGTCGCTACAGGGCGTCCAGCGCCATCGAGAACCTCAACAGCGTCCTGCGGCCCTACCTCGTCGTGCAGAAGACCACGAGCAAACCCTTCCTCGACCTCTTCCGTTTCTACTGGAACACCAGGATCAGGGAGTGGGGACCACACAAAGGCACCAGCGCCCACGAACTGCTCACGGGTGAGCGCGTGGACGACTGGCTCACCCTGCTCGGCTACCCGCCGGGAGAGGCGATGGCCCAAGCGGCCTGACCCACCCGCGCCTATAGAATCGCAACCGCGCCTCGTAGCTGTGCTACGATGGCAGCGGGACCTCTGCGCCACCAATCCACTATTGTGTCAATTGCCGCCTTGGAAGGCCGGTTTTGATCGGTGCCAAAAAACCGGCGGACTCAGAAGTACCAACGACCCCCGGCACCGCCCTCGAAGCTCATCCAGCCGAGGTCGCCGTCGTGACCCATGACGTTCATCTGCAGGTCGGACTCGACGTAGACCGCCGCCGGCACATCCTTGAAGCGCAGCTCCACGCCTACGCCGCCGGTGGGACCGAGCTGGAGGTTGTTGCTCCCGGCCCAGAAGATCCACGAGCGCGTGAAGACCCCCGCATCCCAGTAGAGGCCGAAATCGGCGAAGGGCCAGTCGGCGAACTCCACCACGCGGCCCTCGTACTGCACGCGCCCCCCCAGGTAGGCGTTGAACCGCATGCCGACGTGGAACGCCAAGGCGTGCTGGTCGCTGAACCAGGCCTTGCCCGTGAAGGTGAAGGGCAGGCCGACCCCGGCGCCGATGCCGAAGTTCTTGCCGTTGCCCACCTCGGTGGCCTGGGCGGTGGACAGGGTTGTGAGCAGGAGCAGGCTGGCGAGCATGGCGGACTCCTTTGCGCTGGACCTTCGGCGACGGATTTCCTGCTCGATCACGTAACTCACTGGGGCCGCGCTACGCGTTAGAGGCGCCTCGCACCAAGGAATCCGCGCGCATGTCCCCGTTCGACCTGATCGTCGTTGGCGCCGGCCACGCCGGCTGCGAGGCCGCGGCAGCAGCCGCGCGCATGGGACGTCGCGTGCTGCTGCTCAGCTTGTCGCTGGACCGCGTCGCCGCCCTGTCCTGCAATCCGGCCATCGGCGGCCTGGGCAAGGGGCACCTGGTGCGCGAGATCGACGCACTGGGGGGCCTGATGGCGCGCGTGGCCGACGCCGCCACCATCCAGTTCCGACGCCTGAACACGCGCCGTGGCCTGGCCGTGCAGGCCAGCCGGGCCCAGGTGGACATCGAGCGCTATCCGGCCGCCATGGTCACGGCCTTGAAGGCCATTCCCGGCTTGACCCTGGCCCAGGGAGAGGTGGTGGCCCTGCGGATCCGCGCTGGGCGTGTGGAGGGGGTCGAGCTGAAGGACGGCAGCTGCATCGATTCCCCGCAGGTCATCCTGACCACGGGCACCTTCCTGGCGGCCGTGATGCACCGCGGCGACGAGCGGCGCCAGGGGGGACGCATCGGCGACGGCGCCTCGGGAGCCCTCTCCGCCAGCCTGGCGGCGCTGGGCTTGTCGCTGGATCGACTGAAGACCGGCACCGTGCCGCGCCTGGACGGCCGCAGCGTGGACTGGAGCCGCACACGCCTGCAGGCCGACACCGTCGATGAAGGCCACTTCTCCTTCCGCCCCCCCAAGACCCGCCTGCCGCGCCGCGACTGCCACCTCACCAGCACCACGCCCGCGGTGCACGACATCATCCGCGGGGCCCTGCACCGCGCTCCCCTCTTCACCGGGGCCATCCAGGGTCGCGGGCCGCGCTACTGTCCCTCCATCGAGGACAAGGTGGTGCGCTTCCCGGACCGCAAGAGCCACCTGGTCTTTCTGGAGCCCGAGGGCCTGGACACGGTCCGCATCTACGCCAACGGCCTGCCCACTTCCCTGCCCAGGGACGTACAAGACCGCATGGTGGCTGCGGTCCCGGGCCTGGAGAAGGCCCGCATCCTGCAGTACGGCTACGCCGTGGAGTACGACTTCGCCGATCCGCGCCAACTGGGCCGCGACCTGCAGCACCTGGAAATCCCAGGGCTCTTCCTGGCGGGGCAGGTCTGCGGCACCTCGGGCTACGAGGAGGCCGCGGCCCAGGGCCTGGTTGCCGGCATCTCGGCGGCGCGCGGCGAGCCACTCGTGCTGGCCCGTCACCAGGCCTATGTGGGTGTGCTGGTGGACGACCTGGTCAGCCGCGGCGTGGGCGGCGAGCCCTACCGCATGTTCACCAGCCGGGCCGAGTTCCGCCTGACCCTGCGCGAGGACAACGCCGACCGGCGCCTGGCCGCGCTGGGTCGCGAGCTGGGCCTGCTCGAAGACCAGGACTGGGCGCGCTTCCGACAGAAGCTCGCCACCATCGAGGCCACGGGTCAGCGCCTGCGTCAGCGGCGCCTACGGCCCGACCGTGCCACGCAGCGGCGGCTGGAGGCGCTGGGTGCGGGACCGCTGGACAAGCCCTGCGCCCTGGCGGATCTGCTGCGGCGCCCAGGGGTGGGCTGGCCCACGCTCTGCGCGCTGGAGCCCGCGCTGGCGGAGGTCCCCGCCGACTGCGCCGAGCAGCTGAGCACGGACATCAAGTACGCCGGCTACATCGCCCGAGACGCCCGCCGGGCGGAGGAGGCCCGGAAGCTGGAGGCGCTGGCCCTGCCGGCGGCCCTGCTGGACAGCGACCTGCCCGGTCTGTCCGTCGAGGTACGCCAGCGCCTGCGCGCGGCCAGGCCCGCCACCCTGGGCCAGGCCGCGGGCTTGCCCGGGGTGACGCCGGCCGCCGTGCATGTGCTGGCCGTACAGCTGGCCCGCCTGAAGGGACGAGAGCGTCATGACCAGCCCTGATCCGCGGCAGGTGCGCCAGGTCCACCAGGATCTGCTGCAGCGCTGGCGGCGCGCCATGAACCTGGTGGGGCCCGGCCCGCTGGAGCCCCATATGGACGACGCCGAGCAGGCAGCGCGCCTGCTGCAGCCCCAGGGGCGCTGGGCGGATCTGGGCAGTGGCGCAGGCTTTCCGGGTATCGCTCTGGCCGCCTGGCATCCCGCAGCCCAGCTGCTGCTGGCGGAGAGCCGCCGCAAGCGGGCCATCTTCTTGGGGCAGGTGATCCGGGCCAGCGGCCTCGCCAACGCCCAGGTCTTCCACGGCCGCGTCGAGGATCTGCCCGCGGCCAGCTTCCAGGGCGCCATCGCCCGTGCCTTCGCGCGCCCACCCCAGGCTCTGCGGCAGGCGCGCCGCCTGCTGGAGCCAGGCGGCCAGGCCGTGCTGTTGCTGGCCCACGAGCCGCCCCCCGAGCTGTCGGGCATGGAGCTGCTGCGCCAGGCGTCCTACGCAGTCGAACAGCGGTCCCGATCGCTGGCCATCTTCCAGCGCCGGGAGCAGCCGTGATCCCCCTGCTGCTGCTGGCCTGCGGCAGCCCAAGCACCGTACGCCTGGATCTGCCCGCCGAGCCTGTGCAGGTCTACGACCGCCAGGCCATCCGCATCGACGCGCGCCCTCTCGACAAGCGGGGTCGACGCGTGCCGAACCTCGCTGTTCAGGTGACCGGCAGCGCGGACGCTGGGGTAGTCGCCCTGGGCGAAGACGGCCTGCCGCGCTGCCAGCGCAGCGGCCAGACGCAGCTCGAGCTGCAGGCCGGCGCAGCGAGGGGCCAGCTGCTGGTGCGCTGCCGGTTGGTCCAGCGCATCGTCGTCCAGCCCAGCGAAGTCGAGCTGCTGCTGGGCTCGCAAGACGAGGTCAGGCTGAGCTGGTCCGTGCTCGACGAGGCCGGTTCGCCCCTGGTCGACATCCCCCTGCGCTTGTCCTCCGATCAGCCCCACATCGCTGGCGTGGATGCCCAGGGTCTGTTGCTGCCGGTGGCCGTGGGCAAGACCCTGATCCGGCTGCGCGCGGCCGGGGTCGAAGCCACAGTGCCCGTGGGCGTGGTGACGGGTGAGCCCTGAGCGGGACATGCCCGCGTGAGGCGCTTGTGGGCATCAACTCGCGGCTGTGGTAAGGCCACCTGTGACCAAACCGCAGCCATGAGGAGCGCAGCACATGGGCAAGAAGAAGAAGAAAGCCGAGAGGGCGAGCATGAGCAAGGGCAAGGAGCTGGCCGACAGCGACATGGAGCGCATTGGCATCGTCTTCTCCGGGGGGCCCGCGCCCGCCGCCAACTCGGTCATCGCGGCCACAGCCATCTCCTTCCTCGACGATGGCCGCGAGGTGATCGGCTTCTTCCGCGGCTACTCCCTGTTGCAGGAGTACCACGCCATCACCCATCGCCTGTTGCCCGACACCCACTACCGCATCTTCGAAGAGAACGACGTGCTGGGCAAGCGCAATAGCCGGGGCATCATGATCGGCACGGCCCGCGCCAACCCCTGCAAGGGCATTGAGGGTCCCGAGGATCTGAAGGACCCCGAGAAGACCAAGGCCTTGGCCAAGGTCTACAACGCCCTTGTGGACCTGCGCATCGACGCCCTGGTCTCCATAGGTGGCGACGACACGCTCAAGACCGCCAATATGCTGCACCTCTACCAGCAGCAGCTACCCAAGGGCGCCCGACACGTGCGCATCGTGCACCTGCCCAAGACCATCGACAACGACTACTGGGGCATCGACTTCACCTTCGGCTTCTTCACCTCGGTGGACGTGATGGCCAAGGAGCTGCTCAACCTGCGGGCCGACGCCGAGTCCAACGGCTCCTGGTTCATCGTCGAGACCATGGGTCGCAAGGCGGGCTGGCTCTCCTACGGCACGGCCATCGCCGGTGAGGCCAATATGGTGGCGGCGGCAGAAGACATCGTCGACGACCTGGCCACCACCGAGGTGGTCGTGGACGAGACCACCGGCGAGAAGAGCGAGAAACGGCGTCTGGACCTGGGGGCCCTGGCGAACCGCATCGTGGATCTGATATTGATGAGGGAGAAGCAGAAGAACAAGCACTACGGCACAGTGGTGCTCGCCGAAGGCCTGGCCGAACTGCTACCCAGCGAGGTGTTGGCCGAGGTGGAGCGCGACCCCCACGGGCTCATCTCATTGGGCAAGCTCGACCTGGGCAGGATGGTAGCCAACGCAGTGCACGAGACCTACATCAAGCGCACCGGCCGCAAGAAGAAGATCACCAGCGTGCAGCTGGGCTACGAGTCGCGCTGCTCCGTGCCCCACGCCTTCGACGTGATGCTGGGCAGCCAGCTGGGCATCGGCGCATACCGCGCCCTGGTGGAAGAGGGGCTGGATGCGCATATGGTCAGCGTCTCAGGCCAGCTGGACCTGCACTACGTGCCGTTTGAGAAGCTGGTGGACGATGACACCCTGAAGACGCGCGTGCGCCTGATCGAGAAGGGATCCGACTTCCACCGGCTGGCGCGCTTCCTGGAGACCCAGGCCGAAGCGCGAGCGGAGTGGTCGCCTGGGAAGGGTCTGGAGGACTAAACCTCCGCCTCCTCGGCGATCTTGATGCCCAGATCCAGGGCCGCCTTGTTGGCGGGCAGGAAGCGCTCCTTGCCCACCATCTTCTTGGCCATGGCCTCTTTCACGATCTCGGACGTAGCCGCCCCGGTGTGGCCGATATAGGCCCCCAGCACGATCATATTGGCCGATTTCACCGTGCCTATTTCGCTCTCGGCCAGCTCGTTGGCGGGCACGTAGAGCACCTGGATGTCGTCGCGCTCGGCCTTGCGCTTGATCAGCGAGGAGTTGACGATCAGCAGGCCGCCGGGCTTGATGCGGGGCTCGAACTTGTCCATGGAGGGGAGGTTCAGCGCGATGACGGCGCCTGGCTCTGGCACCACGGGAGAGCCGATCTCCTCGTCGGACACCACCACCGTGCAGTTGGCGGTGCCGCCGCGCATCTCCGGGCCGTAGGAAGGCATCCAGACCGTCTTGCTGCCCTGCATCATGGCGGCGTTGGACAGCAGCTGGCCAGCGAGCATGACGCCCTGACCGCCGAAACCGGCGATGATCACCTCGTACTGCATGGCTCAACCCTCCTTCGCGGCCTTGGCCGCCTCGGCTTCTTCCTTCTCTCGGTCACGGTAGACGCCCACCTTGTAGACAGGCAGCATCTTGCGCCGCGCCCAGTCCAGGGATTCCACGGGCATCAGGCCCCAGTTGGTGGGGCAGGTGCCCACCAGCTCGACGAAGGTGAAGCCCTTCTGCTGCAGCGAAAAGGCGCGCTTGACGGCCCGCTTGGCGCGCACGATCTCCTTGGCGGAGAGCAGGGACTCGCGAGCGATGTAGATGGGCGCGTGCAGGGTGGAGAGCAGCTCGGCCATGCAGATGGGGAAGCCGGCGCCGCGCTCGTAGGGATCGCGCCCGGTGGGGCAGGTGGTGGTCTTCATGCCCACCAGGGTGGTGGGGGCCATCTGCCCACCCGTCATGCCGTAGATGGCGTTGTTGTAGAAGATCACCGTGAACTTCTCGCCGCGATTGGCGGCGTGGATGATCTCTGCCATGCCGATGGACGCCAGGTCGCCGTCGCCCTGGTAGGTGAAGGCGTACAGGTCCGGGCGGGCCCGCTTGAGGCCTGAGGCCACGGCGGGAGCGCGGCCGTGGGAGGCCTCGATCATGTCGCAGTTGAAGTACTTGTAGGCCAGCACCGAGCAGCCCACCGGGCAGATGCCGACGGTCTTTTCGCGGATGCGCAGCTCGTCCATGGTCTCGGCCACCAGCCGATGGGCCACGCCGTGCAGGCAACCCGGGCAGTAGTGGGTGGGCATGGGCGTCAGGCTCTCGGGGTAGCTGAAGACGACCTTGGCTTCTTGGGAGCTCATCTAGGCCTCCTTTGCCAACTGGCGCACGTGCTGGACGATCTCGCCCGGGGTGGGCACCACGCCGCCCACGCGGCCGTAGAACTTGACGGCCACGCGCTCGGCGACGGCGCGCTGCACGTCCTCGATCATCTGGCCCATGGACATCTCCACATCCAGGATGAGCTTCACCTGGTCGGCGTACTTGCGGAAGCTGTCCTTGGGGAAGGGGAAGAGGGTGATGGGACGGATCATGCCCACCTTGATGCCCTCGGCCCGCAGCACCTGGATGGCGGTCTTGCAGATGCGGGCGGTGGTGCCGTAGGCCGCGATGCAGAGCTCGGCGTCGTCCATCAGCAGCTCTTCGACGCGCACTTCGTCGCGCTCCATGGCGGCGTACTTGCGGAAGAGGTGGTGGTTGTGCTTTTCGAGAAGCGAGGGCTCCAGGTAGAGCGAGTTGACGATGTTCTTCTCGCGCCCTTCGCAGCCGTCGGTGCACCAGGACTTGTCGAACTCGCCGGGGGTGTACTCCTTGAAGGCCACCGGCTCCATCATCTGCCCCACCAGGCCGTCACCCAGGATCACCACCGGGTTGCGGTACTTGTCGGCCAGGTCGAAGGCCTCCATCACGAGGTCGGCCGCTTCCTGGATGGTGGAGGGAGCCAGCACCAGGTAGCGGAAGTCGCCGTGGCCGGGCTTGCAGGACTGGAAGTAGTCGGCCTGGGAGGGCTGGATGCCGCCCAGACCGGGGCCCCCGCGCATGATGTTGACCACCACCACCGGCAGCTCGGAGCCGGCGCAGTAGCTCAAGCCCTCTTGCTTGAGGGAGATGCCCGGCGAGGAAGAGGAGGTCATGCAGCGATGGCCTACGGCGGCGGCGCCGTAGAGCATATTGGAGGCCGCCACCTCGCTCTCGGCCTGGATGAAACAGCCGCCCTCCACCTCGAAGAGGCGCTTGGACATGTACTCCGGGATCTCGTTTTGAGGCGTGATCGGGTAGCCGAAGAAGAGCCGGCAGCCCACGCGCACGGCGGCTTCGGAGATGGCCTCGCTGCCTTTCATCAGCATCTTTTCCATGGCTTCATCCCTTCCTGGATTTGCGGGGCTTGCGGGGTGCCCGGTAGACCGTGATGGCCACGTCGGGGCAGATCCGGGCGCACATCTGACATGCGATGCAGCGCGCCGGGTCTACTTGGACCGCGAAGTGATAGCCCTTGAGGTTGATGTCCTGGCCAAGCTCCACGATCTGCTTGGGGCAGGTCACGACGCAGAGACCGCAGCCTTTGCAGCGGTCCCGGTCAACTTCGATCCTGTTTCCCATGGGGGATGTTCCTCCTCCAAGGTGATTGGCGATTCTTGTCTTGGGTGCCTCCGCGAGCGGCCAGCTCGCGGGCGCGGATCTGCTCTCGCATCACCCGCCCGCGCTGGTCTCGCACGGGGGCGAAACGCAGGGAATCCTCGTACCACGGGGGCGCCAGGTGCCGTTCGAGGCGCATGACGGGTACGCCTTCGTGCGTGGGGCCCAGCTCGTCGGCCAGCGCGCCCATGACGCAGAGCATGGCCACCGGCAGCTCCAGCTGCCGAGCCGCCTCGGCGATCACCTCGTGGCCGCGCTCGACCACGGCCCGCGTGGTCTCCATGCTCAGGTTGGGGTTGGACACGATGGCTGTCACGCGCAGCCGCGCGCTGCCCTCGACCCGCGCGATGGATTCGGCGATGCCCTCGGTCTCGCCGGTCCAGGGGCGCCGGTCGTTGATGACCATGTACGCCTGGTGGGGCTGGCCTTGAATCAGCGGAGCGAAGCTGGACAGCGCCCGGGATCCGGCATCGTCGCCGCCCACATCCAACACGACATCCAGGTCGGGATCCTGCAGGAAGGTGCGCACCTGGCCCGTGACGATGGGCAGATCGGCGTCAGCCAGCTCGCCCTCGGGGGCCGCCACCTGGATGCCGCGTGCCTCGAGCTGCTCGCGCAGCTCCCGCGAGCGGAAGTAGGGATTGACCAGGTCGAGATCGGCCACGCCCACGGCGCGCCCTCGGGCGGCGCGCTGAAAGGCGTAGTTGAGCGCCACTTCCGTCTTTCCGCTGCCGTAGGCACCGACAAAGATGCGGGTGCTTTTATCCATGGACGCGACCTCGAGTGACGACGAAAGCGAACTCTTCCTATGAGCCATCCACCGCGTTTCCGCGTGTTCCCAAGCAACCCGAGCACGAATAAACAGGCGTGAAACCAGGAGATACGGGCGGATCCGGCAGGTAGCACGCCTCCATGGGGCTCGCAAGCGATCCGCAGGACAGCCCCCGCCGCTGAAAATGAGCCTGGGTCCTTCGGTATGCGGCCCAGCCCAACAGGCGACGCGCCAGGGAAGACGGATTTACCGGATCGATGTCATGTCCAATACGTTTCGCGCCTGACGCCACCGCTTTGTTATGGACGGAGCGATGGCGGCCTTGGTCATCGTTCGGACCAGTCGGCCCGAACAATGACCAAGGCCGTGCTTTATTGGCGGGGGGAGGCTGCCTCCCCCCGCATCGCTAGCGCTCCCCCCTCCCCGCGCCTTATGAGCGCGCCGGGGCATCCGAGATGCCCCGGAAAACGAAAGAGCCTGCAACCTTGTTTTTCCGTCGAATGGCCGCGACGATGACCGAAGCCGCAGCGCCTACCCGCCTCCAGCGCTGGCTCTCGACACGGGGCTCGCGCTTCGCCCAGACGGCCGGAGCTTTCCTGTTGGCGGCCTGTTCGACGCCGCCCAGCTCGGAGCGGGAGGCGGTGACGCAGCCTGCCGACGTGGCGGCCCTGGCGCAGGCGCTCGACCTGCCGAGGCTGTCCAGCGACGCGCCCCTGGACCTGCAGCTGGGCGCCGCCAGCGCCTACGACGGCTATAGCGTGCGCCCGCTCTCCTTCGTGGCCCTGCCCGACTTCCGTGCCTCGGCCGCGCTCTGGCAGCCCAAGGGCTCCGGCCCCTTCCCGGCCGTGCTGGTGCTGCCCGGGCACTTCGGCGAGGGCAAGTCGTCGGGAGAATGCCAGGAGGCGGCCCACGCCCTGGCCGCACGCGGCGTGGCCGCCCTGGCCGTGGACATGCCGGGCGTGGAGGAATGGGACCAGCCCGGTCGCCAGATCCACTTCGAGGCCGGCGCCCACAACCGAGCCGTGCTGGCAGCGGCGGGCAGCTCGGCCCTGGCGCTGCAGCTGCAGGTGGCGCGCCGCGGGCTGCAAGCCCTGCAGCGAGCCCTGCCCACCGGACGCCTGGCGGTCACCGGTGCCAGCGGCGGTGCCGTGCTGTCCTTCTACCTGCTCCTGCTGGAGCCCTCGCTGTCCGGTGGCGCCATGGTCTCCTTCGTGCCCCTGCCGCGCGAGGCGCGCGCGGGGGGTTGCCCCTGCGACGCCTTGCCCGGCTGGCCGGGGCCTGATGCCTCGCTGTTGGCGGCGCTTGAAAAACCCAGCATCTGGGTGAGCGAGTTGGACCAGGCACGCCCCGCGGGCCTGCCCGCCAACGCGCGCTTCGAGGTGGTCGCAGGGCCCCATAGCTACACCGCCGCCCAGCGGGCCGCGGTCCTGCCTTGGCTGGACGAGCTGCTGGCGCATGAGGTCGCCGATCCCCGGCGTGCGGAAAAGGGTTTACGGGCTCCGCCCTACACGCCGGGCGAGGCCCTGCGCTCGCCCGCCGAGGGCGGCGCCAGCATCTTCGAGCTGGCGCTGAGGATCGGAGGGCCCCGGACCTGGTCCCCCGCGCCGCTGGAGTCGGTGCCCTACGAGCTCGACTGCGCTGGCGAAGGCCCCGTGGTCATCACGGCCGGTGCCAGGGAAGATGACCGCGACGCCCTGCTGGGTGCCGGCCTGCAGGCCTGCGCCCTGCAGCTGGCCGAGGATGAGCTCTGGCAGGCCCAGGCGCTGATCACGGGGCGCGCTGCGGCGGATCGCCCCGCCGGAGCGCTGCGGCAGGCCTGGCGTCAACGCGCGGCGCTGGGCATCTACGCCCGCGGTGCCTGGGCCGTGGCGGCGGCCGCCTCGGGAGCGCCGACCGTGCTGCGGGATCCCCAGCGCTCGCTGCAGGAGCTGGATCCGCAGCGCGATCCCACCTGGGTGCACGTGCCCGGCGCCTGGTGGGGGGGCCTGGACGCGCTCTACGAAGGGGCCCTGGCCACCGGGAGCGATCCGGCCACGCTGTCGGGGGCGCTACGATCTCGACAGGCCCCTTGAGGACCGCAAAGGGGACGCTCCCCGATCCGCAGCGGTTAGAAAAGCTGCGACCGCCCACAGGAAGAGACCATGCTCCCCCTCCGCTGCAGCCTGCTCCTCGCGCTCTGGGCCTGCCAACCCGCACCTCGTTCCACCGTTCCCGCAGGGCAAGCGCTGGACCAGGGGCTGCAACCGGCCGCCAGCTACGGCGACCAGTACCTGCTGGTGATCTCGGCCTCGCCCCAAGAGGGAGCGCAGCCGCCAGCGCTGAACAGCATCGCCGCCCACCCCGAGCTGGGCCTGAGTCCCTTCCGCCTGAGCTCCAGCCAGTTCCGCAACCTCAAGCCCTGCCTGGAGCTGCTGGTGGCCGGAGCCTACCCGACGCTGGACGAGGCGCAGGCCTTGTCGAAAGGGCTGAAGAAGCTGAAGCTGGATCACGACGTGGTGCCCGTGGGGCCCTATGTCGGGCCGCAGGCCGCCATCGAGGCCTACTGCGCCGAGACCCACGCCACCACCAAGGGCCCGGCCCTGCACTTCGTCGAGCTGCACGAGGGCGCGGCCTACCTGGCGCTGGCCCCTGACCAGGCCCAGCTGGAGCGCGCGCTGCAAGCGGCTCCCGCCCCCACCCCCCTGGGTTCCCTGTCCGTCTGGTCGGCCCCCCTGGATCAGGAACGCCTGGGCCCCCACGCCAAGGGCGAGCCCTTCACGCTCTTCGATCCCTTCAGCGGCGCACAGGCCGAAGCCAGCCTGGGGAGCTTCGTCGCCCTGACCCGCGGCACGCCCCACCACCACTACTCCCGGCTGCGCAAGACCCCCACCGTCCCGGGCTGCGGCGAGCCCGGGATCTGGGCCCGCCTGCAGGCCCAGGCGCTGCCCGAGATCAAGGCGGGCGCCCCCCTGCTGGCCCGCCCCCCGGGGAGCGCGCTCACCGTCGGGATCCTGCAAGAAGAGGCCGACGAGCAGCTGCGCGGGATCGTGGGCCAGCTGCTGCGCACCGATCCCCTGCTGGAGCAGGCCTTCGCCGACCTGCGCGACGTCAATCGCCAGGCCCAGCGCAAGATGCGGCGCGGCACCCGCGTGCAGCGCTACGCCCTGGGGGAAGGGCGGCAGGTGCTGGTGGCGGATGTCATCTTCCACACCGGCGAGCCCGACATCCACTGCCAGGCCAGCGACATCAAGCGCGTCTTCGTCGCCGCCTGGACCTACGAGGACGGGCAGCCGGGCGCCGTGCTGATCCCGCCCATGGAGCTGCCCGGCAGCGAGCTGGGCACCGCCCTCGACCTGGAAGGCGACGGGGTGCCCGAGATCCTGGCCCAGCACTGGACCGGCGGCTGGCTGCTGCTGGACGCCAGCGGCGAGCTGGTGGCGGAGCTGGCGCGGCCCTACTGCGACTGTCCCTGCTAGCTGCGCACCAGGCCCCGCTCGAACAGGTTCACCACCAGCACCGTGGGCTGTCCCAGGGGCATCATGGGAAACTGCTGCTGGAAGCGGTTCCACAGGATGACCGGTTCCAGGTCCAGATCCAGCACGACCTGGCGCAGGGCCTCCATCAGCTCGGGCTCGCGGAAGCGAATGCGATCCTGGGAGAACCACTGCAGCAGGTCGCCGCAGCGGAAGGCGAAGGAATAGCCCCGACAGCCCTGGAACTCGACGGGCTCCACGCCGGGGCTGCCGTCGCGCAGCATGGGGAAGGGCAGCTGCTTCTGCGTGCCGGGCTTGCTCCACACCGCCTCGAAGCGCCGCGCGATGGCCTCTTCCACGATGCGCTGCACGCGCTGGGCCGCTTCGTCCACGGGCAGGTACTGCTCGCCGTGCTCCTGCAGTGCGCCCATGCATAGCGTCACGTCGGGGAACCAGATGGGCATGTGGCGCTCCTCCAGGCTGAACTTGCCGTCCTGCCCCCTTAGGGCGCCGCGCAGGTAGAAGTGGTTCTCGGGCGCGGGCAGGGGCTGTGCGCCGCTGCGGATCCAGTCCCAGTACTCCTGGAAGTCCGTGAACTGCACGCGGTAGTCGGCGGGCATGGCCGGGTCGGCATTGGGTTGCATCACCCGCTCGCCCGGGGGATGGCCCCAGCGCGCGAAGAGGGCCTCGTTCACGGGGAAGCCGGCGTTGAACAGCTCTTCCATCAGCAGGCTCACCTCGGCGCGCGGGTCCTGCAGGTTCTGCGCGCGCAGGTAGAGGTTGAAGCCGCTGATCCACTTGTTCTCGGTGTAGAGCTTCTGGCCGCCGGTGAACAGCACCCGCTCCCAGGCCTCCACCAGCTGGTTCAGGTGCTCGTACTCCCGGTCGTCCAGATCGCGCGCGAAGCTGATGATGGCGATCAGGTGCGACTCGGGATTCATGCCCTCGAAGACGGCGTGCTGCAGCCCCCCGGCCGGCAGCACGTGCACACCCAGCCGCGAGCTGAAGGCCGCCGCGGGGCGCTGCGCCTTGATGACAGCTGCGCGCTCCTCGTGGAAGTAGTCCGCGTAGTCGAAGCTGGCGGCAATGCGTAGCGCGCCCTGCTTGTCCAGAAAGCCCAGGCGGCCGTCCACATGCACCGGCGCCAGGTCGTTCACGAAGCGGTTGCCCGTGGGGAAGCGCTGCTGGCAGATGGGCTCGCCGCTGGGATCGATGAAGGTCCAGCCCTCGTCCAGCTGCACGGCCGCGCGCTCCTCCTCGAAGGCCCAGGCGTCCAGGAAGCGGCAGGGCACCACCAGCCGCCCCTGCTCGTCCATGAAGCCCCAGCGACCGTCCTGCTGGGCGCGGGCCAGCCCCCCCTTGAGGGCCAGCACGCTCTGAAAGCCCATGCCCGCCAGCTGACCGTCGGCACGCAGCAGGCCCCAGGATTCGCCGAGCCGCACGGGCCAGGCGCCTGACTCGTCGGCCTGGCGGATCTCGTCGAACCAGGCGTCTCCCAACACTCCTCCGGCGTGCAGCACGCAGCAGCGGCCATCCTTCACGGCCCAGCAGGCGCCGCCCTTGAGCTGACCCATCCGCTCGAAGACGGGTTCCGCCAGCCAGGCTCCCGAACAGTCGATCAAGCCCCAACGCTCATTGACCTTGACCCGAGCCACGCCGCCCTCGAAGACCGTGGCCTCCTGGAAGCGCGTCGCCATGGCCAGCTCCCCCTGCAGGTCCACGTAGCCGTCGCCATCCTCCAGGGCGACCACCGCCAGGCCCTCCTGGTGCCAGGTGGCGAAGGCGTAGCGCGGGGCCACCAGCTCGGTGCCGCTGGCGTCCAGGAAGCCGTACCTGCCATCCTCACGCACGGTGACGCGTCCCTCCTGGCAGTCGAAGGCGGCCTCGTAGCGCGGCTCGACCACCACGCTCCCGTCGGCTGCGACCAGGCCCCAGCGCCCGCCCGTGGCACGCCCATCCTGGCGCCAGCCACCCAGGTTGACCCGGGCCAGGCCCTCGGCGAATGACTCGATGTAGTCGAAGCGCGGGGCCAGGCGCTGGAAGCCCAGACGGTCGATCAAGCCCATGCGCCCGTCGTGGGGCGAGGAGACACGAGCCACGCCGTCCTGAAAGGGCTTGGCCTCCAGGTAAGAAGGGGGTATGGCCATGCGGCCGCGGGGATCGATGTAGCCGGAGAGCAGGGTCTTCACTGGTTCCTCCTGGTGTCACGCTGCTGTGGGTATCACAACAGCAGCAAGGGACGTGCCAGGGCGGACAGCCGATCCGGAACGAGAATCACGCCAGAAAAGGCAGGTTCTGCCGGGCTCTGCTGGCCCGTTGCGGGGCAGGATCCGCTAACGGTGCATGTCACCTCACATGGGAACCTCGAGACCGCGCCCAGTCGCCCCGACCGAGTGTTAGACCAGTCCGTCACCATCGAACGAGGGCGCCATGCTTTCCCTGGGTCTGGACCTCGGTTCCGTCACGGTGAACCTGGCCTTGCTGGACGAAGAGAGGATGCTGCTCCGGAAGGCCTCGCGCCCCTGCGCCGGTGCGCCCGGCGCGGCGCTGAGAGCCCTGCTCGGCGAGCTGGCCGCAGCCAAGCGGGTCTCCGAGGTCCGTCTGGGCGTCACCGGGAGCTCGCGCAAGCTGGTGACGGCCCATGCCCCGCGGGCCAGCGAGGTCAACGAGGTGGTGGCCACGGCCCAGGGTGCGGCCTGGCTGCGCCCTGAGGCCCGCGACATCGTGGAGATCGGTGGTCAGCGCTCGCGCTGGATCCGCCTGCGGGAAGGAGGCGCGGGCGACTTCGAGGACTTCGCTCTGTCGGATCTCTGCGCCGCCGGAGCAGGCAGCTTCCTGGAGCAACAGGCCGGCCGCCTGGAGCTTTCCGTGCAGGAGCTGGCCCAGCTGGCCCTGGCGGCCGAGCGCGCGCCCACCGTGGCCGGACGCTGCGCGGTCTTCGCCAAGTCGGACATGATCCACCTGCAGCAGAAGGGCACGCCCGTGGGCGAGATTGCCCTGGGCCTGTGCCACGCCCTGGTGCGCACCTTCCAGGCCCAGGTGCTGCACGGCCGCCAGGTGGCCGCGCCCCTGGCGCTGGTGGGCGGCTGCGCCCGCAACGGCGGCATGGTGCGCGCCCTGCGCGAGGTGCTGAAGCTGGAGGACGAGGCCCTGCTGGTGCCGCAACGCGCCCAGCTGGCCGGCGCCCTGGGGGCGGCCCTGCTGGCGGCAGAGGAGCCCGTCGAGCTGAGCGCCCTGGCCCGAGCCCTCGAGGAGGCGGCGCCCAAGCGACGCAGCTGGCTGCGCCTACCCCCCCTGCCCGAGCCAGGCAGCGAGCCGCCCCTGCCCGAGCCGGAGGGCGCGCTGCCGGCGGCCCACGAGCTCTTCCTGGGCGTGGACGTGGGCTCGGTGAGCACCGACCTGGTGCTGCTCGACGGGGAGGGCCGGC
>CAYVQL010000234.1:0-18109 GCA_964454135.1 uncultured Enterobacterales bacterium
CGATCTTCACACCCGGCAGCTCCCCCTGGCCGTCGACGCTGAAGTCCGCCAGGGACACCTCTCCTGTGATGGGTCCGAAGACGATGTACACCGCCCCCACAGACTCGTACACCTGCTTGTCAACCTCGACATCGTACCCCGAAGCGCCGATCACCAGGTCCGCGTAGCCATCCCGGTTCATGTCCCCGCCGATGGAGACCGCGTAGGCTCGATCCGCCGCCGCCTCGCCTACTACGCGCGCGTCGTACGAAGACAGCAGGTGCTCGTTCCACGCTCCGTCGCAATTGTTGTCGAACCAGTCGTCTGCGATATCGAGGGCGGGAAGATGCACGAGGGGATCCCCGTCGTTGCAGTCGGTCCCTCCGCAGTGGAACGCGGAGAGGCCGTCCTCATCGGCATCGAAATCGACCATGCCGTCGCAGTCGTGGTCGACGTCGTCGCATCGCTGCGGCGCGTCGAGGTAGGTCGATGGATCCGCATCGTCGCAGTCGCGGTCATTGGCAACGTATGGCCTCCCGTCCGGCGGAAAGCAGGCTCGCAGCTCGGCTCCTTCGTGCCTGCCGAATCCATCGCCATCGGAATCGAGATACCAGATGGACTTGAGACCCTCGTCGACAACACTGTCGCAGTCGTTGTCGATCGCGTCGCAAACCTCCGTGGCAATCGGATGCACCTCCGCATCCGAGTCGTCGCAATCGCCCCCTACCTGCGCCATGCCATCGTCATCGCAGACGTACTCGGGTTCCTGAGTCGCGTCCCCGTACCCATCGCCATCCGCGTCCTCGTACCGAAGGGATGTCTCGTTCAAGGACGCATCACTGTCATCGCAGTCCCCACCCACGCGGGAGAGACCGTCCTTGCACCAGCAGCTCTGCACCCTCTCCTTCTCTTCGTCACCAAACCCGTCACCATCCTCGTCCACGTAGCAATCCCAGGCAGCTTTCCGCTCCGGATCACCATCATCGCAATCATCCTGCTCCAGCACCCCATCCCCATCGCGGTCCAGTCGCTGGGCCAGGTCCTCCTCCGAAAGAAAAATGCAGCCCGGCAGCAGCAGGAAGACCAAGGTCCGACGGACGGTCAACATGAGGCCCTCCTGCGGCTGCGACGCCCACTGGGAGCGTCTCGGACGAGCTGAAGAGGGGACCGACCAGAACCCGAGAGCGCGGGGGTACGTGCGCAGCCCGGGCATGGCCCTCTCTTCCTCGTCCTGTCCGGAAATCGGCATGGTTCGCCTGCTCCCCTTTGTGTCCGTGTTCCAGGTGCCGTGTTCCGCGCCCTAGCGCGTGAACACCCCCGTCACACCCAGACCCAGCCCCAGGGCCCCCGCGCCCAGTGAGCTGAAGAGCAAGGCGTTCGTCCGCACCCCATGCGTGTCTGGTTAAGCATTACACCGCCTTGTACCTGCAGTATCCGGCAGCATGGAAGGACATTGGGCCTGTGCAGGTCACTCCACCTGCGCTGGACGGGGTCACGAGCACGAGACCGATCCCCGTTCGAGCAGGCTTCTCGACGAGGCTCCTACATTCCCCTGGACCGAGGAGGCGTCTTCCAGGTGGTGCGTGGGCGTCCATATGGTAACATTAACCACCAATATCAGCCTAATCGATCACGGATGGTCCGCACCCGTTGGGAAGGAAGGTCGCTCGTGGCGACGGGGTTCTCCTCGTCCCAGAAGCGGGCCTCGCTGTACGCGGCCAGCCCGAAGAGCGCTCCCGCCGCGGCCAGCGACACGCCCGCGCTGCTCAGGAGCGCCACGCGGCGACGCTGGCGGCGCAGGCCATCCACGGGCAGGGGCCCCCAGGCGGGCAGAGGCTCCCCCGGCGGAAGGTGCAAGGTCTCCTGCAAGGCGGCCTGGTCGTCAAAGACCTGGATGATGGTGGAGATGCCGTTGGGCCGCGGCGCGCCGCGCACCCCGTCCACCGTCACGTAACCGTCGCGGGGCGGGATGGCAGGATCCAGCCCCCCCTCCTCCACGGCGGCCGAGCGCTCGTAGAGCAACACCAGCGGATGACCAGCCGGGGCGACAGTTGCCGGGATCTGGTAGCCAGGCTCCAGGCGCCGTGCGGCGTGGAACTCGCGCAACACGCCCTGCTCGTCACCCGAGGTGAACGCCGCCATGGCCATCATGCGGTGGAAGGCGGCGGCTTCGCAGGTGGTGACCGGCTCCTGCAGGCAGGGCAGGCCTCCCAGGGCCTGCTGGCGGGCTTCGCTGAGCGCCAGCAGGTCCATGGCCGCGAAGGCGTCCTCTCCCCGACGGGCCGCTTCCAGGAACTGCTCCATGGAAGTCGCCACTGGGCAGTCGCCCGGCTCGTCAGCCCAGGCGGGCGGGCCCGCCAGGATGAAGAGGGCGGAGAACATCTTGGGAAAAGGGTATTTCCAAGCGCAAGGCAAAGTCAACGGCTCCCCGGGAGCGCGCGACCACGAGAGCTGGCGAAATCGGCAGAACTCTCCCGGTCCGCGGGGTTCAACCCTGGCTCACCACCTCGCGACGCACCGTTTCAGGATCGAGATTCGCCGCCGCGAACCATCGATACAGCGTGGTTCTTCCCACGCCCAACCTGGCGGCCAGCTCCTTCATGCTGCCAGAGCAGCGGATCAAGCCCTGGCGCAGCTCATCCGCGCCGGGCGGACCGCGTCGCTGCACGCCAGAGGAATCGTCTTCGCGCGAAGCGCCGGAACGCAGGCGCAGGCCCAGCGTCGCCAGAAGCTCGCGGGGAGGCAGCAGACGCTCGGCGCCCCCGCTCTCCACGGCGATGCGCTCCATCACCGAGGCCAGCTCGCGCACGTTGCCGGGCCAGGGCTGCATGCACAGCAGCTGGGCCAGACGGTGATCCAGCGAGACGGACTCCGCCACGTGGCTGCGTGCGAAGTGCATGGCCAACACCGGGATGTCCTCGATCCGAACCCGCAGTGGCGGCACCTCTACAAGCCAGCGCGAGAGACGGCCGTAGAGGTCCTCGCGCAGCATGCCCGGCCCACGGCCCAGCTCCAGGCGGTTGGTGGCGGCCACCACCCGCACATCGGCCCGCAGCACGCGATCCGATCCCAGGGGCCGATACTCGCCGTACTCGAGCAGACGCAGCAGGCTGGCCTGCAGGGCGGGCGAGGCATCGCCGATCTCGTCCAGAAAGAGCGTGCCACCCGCGGCCGCCGCCACCAGCCCCTGGCGCGCCGTCCCTGCCCCGGAGAAGGCGCCGCGCAGGTGTCCAAAGAGCTCGCTCTGCAAGAGCTCATCGCTCATCGCGCCGCAGTTGATGGCCAGGCAGGCGCCCTTTCGCCCGCTGCGGCTGTGGATCTCCCGCGCCACCAGCTCCTTGCCCACGCCCGGCTCGCCGAGCACCAGCACCGTGGCTGGGCGCGGCGCCACCTGGCTGATCTGCTGGACCACTAGGGCTAGGGCCGAGCTGATGCCCACCATGCGCCGCACCGGTGGGCAGGCGGGCAGCGCGGGCTCGTGACGAAGGACGAAGAGCAGGCTGCCGACCGAGACCAGGTCGCCGTTGCCCAGCTTGCAGCTACGGATACGCACCCCGTTGACACGGGTGCCGTTGCGGCTGCCCATGTCGCGCAGGGCCACCACCCCGCGCCGCCTCGTCAGCAGCGCGTGCTCACCCGAGATCCTGGAGTCGTCGAGCAGGCCCGCACCCAGCGCGCCGGAACCGCGGCCCAGCAGCAGCCGCGCCCCCTCGGCCAGCGCGCAGCGCCGGCCGAGCTGGCGCTCGTCGGGATGGTGCACGAGAATGAGCGCCGGCGCCAGGTGCTCGTCTTCCGACTCCCAGGCCGTGTCATCGATGGTGCGCTGCTTAGCCATGCAACCTGCCCCTGTGGATCCACGCTCCCACTATCACGTCCGGCGCAACAAGAGCAGCCCCTTTTCCCCTCTCTCACTGGCATTTCTGGAAGGTCGCCGAGCAGTCCAGTGTGATGTGCTGGTCAGCCCGGAGCTGCACATCCGCCGCCACGACCGGCTCGGTCTTGCCAGGGAACACGGCCATGACCGTATAGCTGCCCGCAGGCAGGACGCCGGCCGGCTGGAACTTGCCATCCCCGTTCACCAGGTAGACCCCGAAAGCCTCGCCCCGAAAGACGATGCTCCCTTGTAGGGAGGACTGCTCTTCGAGCTGCTCCGCCAGGGGCGCACTGGTCCCGGTCTCCGCCACTGCCTCTTCAGCCGCAGGCCGGGTTCGCAAAGGTGCGAAGGCCACTTCGGAAGGCCTGGACTCTGCAGCCGGCCTGGATGGGGCAGGGCCGGGGGCAGCTGACGAAGGGGCCGCTGTGGGCGAAGTCTGCGCTTCCCGCTTGGTCTCTGGCCTATGTTGGCCCGGACTCGCAGGCGCCAGCTCGGATCCGAGATCCTGCCCGGGCTCGCGCAGTTCGCTCGACTCGAAGCCTGGGGCCGCCACGCTCGGGAGCTCGTCATCATGGCCGGACAGCGCCAGCCAGACTGCGGGCAGCGTCAGACCCAGCACCACGCAGGACGCCACCAGCCAACGCAGCCCACTGCGGGTGGAGCCGGCATCCTGCTCCTCGGATGGCGGCGCAGGCTCCCCGATCTCCGAGGGCACTGCCCAGGTGGCGCCTCGGCCCGTCCGGTCCGAACCCTCCACGTAAGCGCTTAGGTCGATGCTGTCGGAAGTCGTCTTTCCCACCCTCTTCGCATCCGAGCCTCTCTCGGCGCGCGCCCAGGGAGCGGTGAGATCCCGCGAGGAAGGCATGGAGCCGCCCGCCCTCTTCGGCAGCCGTCCCAGGGGTGGCGTGACATCGGGTAAAGCGGGCAGGGCCGGCTCCGCCTCATCCATGGCGCGGCCCAGTTGCGCCGCGTCCTGGTAGCGTGCATCCGCCTGGTAGCGCGTGGCGCGTCGGATGACTCCCGCCAGGACAGGCGGCAGATCGCGCAGCAGCTCGTCGGCCTCTTCGCCCGAGAAGAGGTCCACGGGCGCCTGGGCGCAGGTCAGGGCGTAGAGCGTCGCTCCCATGGCGTAGATGTCGGCGCGGGCGTCCGCCGCGCGCACGCTGCGACGTTGCTCCGGGGCCATATAGCCGATGGTCCCGAGCACCGAGCCCGTACGGGTCAGGTGCCGCGCGGACTGGGGATCTTGCACGAAGGCGATGCCGAAATCGCAGAGCCGGGGCTCGCCCTCAGGCGTGAGCATGATGTTCTGCGGCTTGACATCGCGGTGGACCACGCCGGTCTGGTGGGCCATGGCCAAGGCATCGAGCACGGGACGCAGGGCCCGCAGGGCCAACCGTGGCGGCATCTTGCCGAAACAATGCACCCAATCCCAGAGCGTGCCCCCTCGAACAAGCTCCATCACCATGTAGAACTCGTCCCCATCCAGGCCGATGTCGTGCACCGTGGCGATGTTGGGATGGCGCAGGCCCGCCATGGTGCGGGCCTCGGTCTCGAAGCGGGCGCGCAGCTGGGGTTGGTGCGCGACCTCCGGAGACAGCAGCTTGATGGCCCGTTCCACCTGCAGCCGCTGATCCCAGGCCCGGTAGACCACCGCCATGCCGCCCTCGCCCAGGATCTCCAGCAGCCGGTAGCGACCTGCTTCCAAGCTGAACGGATCGTCCGACATGCTCCCGCCTCTCCGAGTTCGCTCCCCGAGATACTACCAGAACATTACGGTTCCATGGGAGGTGGCTTCCTTCGCTGCCCCGGCCCTCCTCCTCCCGAGCCGCCATTGTCCCCCGCCGGGTCAGGCCCCGGCGCCTGCGAGCGATAGTCCCCGTTCTTCACGGCGGCCAGGTTCCTGGCGGCCGTCCAGGCCACCTCGGGCAGGGCGGACTGCTTGCCCTGCAGCAGCAGGCCGCGCTGCACGGGCTCGCTGCGCGCGCCAGCCTCCAACACGCAGATGGCCAGCTCCGAATCCTCGGAGCTGCCCAGCAGGCGGCGCCCCTGGCCCAGGTAGGAGACCAGCCGGCCACCCTGGGGAGGGGGTTCGGGCGGGTTCCAGCGCTCCAGGGAGCGCCGGGGCACGGGCTTGATCAGCCGCGGCTCGGGATCGGTCGCTCGCCTGGCCAGGGCGACCCGCAGCAGATCCGCTCGTTGCTGCAGCAGCCCGCGCGACTGGCCCAGGGCCTGCAGGCGGGTGGCGGCCGCGGCCCGTACGTGGGGCCAGGCCGCCTCGGGCAGGTGGTCCAGCAGGTCGCCAGTGACATGCGGCGCCTCGTAGAAGGCGTGGTGCAGGTGCAAGGCCCAGAATTGGTCCTCGAAGCGCTGGGCGATGTCGGGATGCGCGGCCCAGGTGGCGCGGATGGCGGCGGCGATCCCCAGCGAGGCCTCCAAAGCAGCGGGATCCGGGGCCTCGGCCGCGAAGCACCGGCGGTGCAGCCCCATCAACAGGTGGGCGTGGCACATGGGCGCGAAATCTCCGGCCTCGGCGCAGAGGCAGGCGGCGCCCCGGTAGATGCGAGCCGGCGCTCCCTCGAGCGAGCCCTCGGCAGCGCGGAAGCGGCATTCCTGCTGGTAGCGCGCCTCGTCGTGCAGGCCGCAGATGCGCCAGGCGTGGGCCCAGCGGCGCTCACCGACCGCGCTGCGCGCGGCCTCGTCCAGGCAGGCACCCCGATCGGGACGATCCTGGCAGGGGCGGGCCTCGTCCGCGGGCCACCTGGCGTCCCAGCCGTGATCGGGGATGGCCAGCTGCAGCGCGCCGCCCGAGGGGCCGGTGGCGCCAGCCCTCACCTCGGCAGGCGGCCCCCGAGACAGGTGCGGGCGCTGGTTCAGGGACTGGCAGCGCTCTCGGGCGGCACCTGCGGGCAGCTGCTGGCAGAGCAGGCGGGTCTGACCTGGGTAGGCCTCGCTCAAGCGCTCCACCGCCAGCAGGCGCTGGGCGGGATCCTCCAGGGCCAGCACGCGGGCTACCGTGCCCTGCGGATCCTCGTCCCAGGCCGCCACCAGCTCCTCCGCCTGGGCCGCGGACCGCGGGCCGCAGGCCGCGACGAGCAAGCAGGCGAGAACGGCGGCCGGCGCGCTGGGCATGGGATTCCTACCCCTCCCCCTCTTCTTCTTCCTCGGGGTGAAAGACCTGCTCGTCCTCCACATCCGGTGGCGGCAGCGCCACGTCCTCTTCCCCCGCCTCGCTGCGAGCCAGCACTTCTTCAAGGCGCTGCAGCGCCCCTTCCTCGCCCCACATGCCCAGCTCGGCCAGCTGCACCACCTGGCTGTCCAGCCCGGCCCGCCGGGCCAACTCGGCGCGGGCCCAACCCAGGGCTTTGCGGCGCTCTTTGATGCTCATCGCTTCCTCCTGACCTGCGGTGGCGCCACATCCAAGGAATCGAGACGGCGCCAGCTCGGCCTGCACCAAGCGTATCTCGTCCTCCTGGTCGCCGGTGGCACAGAAGCAGCTGACGCACTCCATGCGCTCGCCGTCGACCTGCGACTCGGGGTGCCCCGGCTCGCGCGCGCCCGGCGCGACAGCGTCGGGAGAGGGCCGGCAGCCAAGAAGGGGCAGCGGGATTGGCGTACGACAGAGGTGCAGGGGCGTTCCTGGAGTGCTGGTGCTATCCTCCTGAAGGCTCCAGGCCCGTCCGCCATGGGAACACAAGAGGAGAAAACCTATGACTACCGCCAGGTTCGCCCTGCTCGCCCCGGCCATGCTCTGCAGCGCCGCTCTCACCACCGCCTGCATCCCCACGGACGACTCCGGGGACCTGACCAGCCCGTCCATGCCTCCGGCCGAGTCCATGGACATCGACCTCTCCTCCTTCTACGCCCAGTCCGCCGCCTCCCTGGGCGGGGGCGCCGGGGGTGTGGGCGCACCCCTGCCAGATCCCAACCCGGCCACCAACTACGAGACGGCCTACGTCTACGTCTGGGCGCTCAATCTCTGGGTGAACCAGGCCCTGGCAGGCCCTGTGGCGGTCTTCCGCGTGGCGCTGACGGCGCAACCTGTCAAGACCGACAATACCTGGATCTGGGATTTCAACACCACCCACGAAGGCGCCGAGCACCAGGCTGTGCTCTCCGCCTGGTTCGAGAGCGACGACGAGACGGGCTGGCTGAACCTGGAGATGGATATCAGCTGCCCCAGCTGCGAGATCCCCACCGAGGACTACCTGTGGTACTCGGGGCGCTTCAACACCGACGGCACCAACGGCGAGTGGATCTTCTACAGCCCCGAGGTCGAGAGCGAAGACGAGAAGATCGTCAGCATCGCCTACGACGTCACCGACGCCACCCACCGCAGCATCGACGCAACCAACATCCGCGACGACGGCAGCGAAGACGCCGGCGACATCATCCACTACGGCATCGAGGATCCCACCATCACGGTCTCCTTGCACGACGAGAGCGAGGCGCTGGACTACGTAGTCAGCTGGAGCATCGACGACGGCTCGGGCTCCATCACCGTGCCTGGCTACAACAACGGCGAGGAAGCCTGCTGGGACAGCAACAGGGCGGACGTGGCCTGCCCCTGAGCAGGATCAGCACATCATCGCGTTCGCCAAGTCGGCGGATGATCCCTTCGCCAGCCGGTGCTACAATTATTGACATTCCGTGTTCTGCATACGCTGCGGAGGTCTCATGCGAACGGCCGCCATCTTCCTGCTCGCCCCGCTCGTTGCCTGCGACACTCCACACGAGACCTACGGCCCTGTAGCGGGTGAGGGCGACTATTCGGCGTTCCAGGTGTCGACCTACCAATCCGACCAGGTCCAGCCCGGCACCACGATCGTGGCCCTGGCCACGGGCCCCGACGGCCTGCCGCCGGGCACCATCTACGAGGTGGACTTCAACGGCACCGTGCTGTGGAAGTACCGCCTGACCGAGGAACAGAATCCGTCCAACACCCACGTGCTCGACGTGGAGACCAACGGCAGCAGCTTCCTCTTCACCGTGCCCGGGAGCGGGATCTTCGAGGTGGATCGGGAAGGCAACGAGCTCTGGGCCTACCAGGATCCCTACGTCTCGCACGACAGCGACCTGCTCGACAACGGGAACATCATCTTCGTGCGCGGCTTCGCGCCCTGGGCCGAGGACCAGGTGCGGGAGATCGACCGCGAGGGCCAGATCGTCTGGGCCTGGAACGGGCTCGGCCACTACACGGGCTCGAAGTACGATGAATTCACCGACGAGGCGGACGCCTGGGCCCACCCCACCGGCGTGCTCAGGCTGGCCTCGGGCAACACGCTGATCACCATGCGCAACTTCAACAGCATCGTGAAGGTGGACCCCGAGGGACAGGTGTTGAACGAGCTGGTCCTCCGGGCGAAGGGCAACGAGCGCAACGTGGCCACCAGGGGCTCGGTGTTCGGCGCGCGCCCCCACGATGTGGACGTGATCGCGGACGGCTCGAGCTACCTGATCCCCACGCGCACCCCCACGCGGGTCGTGAAGATCGACCGCGCCACGCGCGAGCTGGTCTGGGAGTGGGCTCCGGACGAGGCGGTGCGGGCCGATTCCTGCCTGCGCGACGCCAACCAGCTGAGCAACGGCAACGTGCTGGTGGCCACGGGCCGCAGCATCGTAGAGGTGAATCGCGACGGAGAGACCGTCTGGGAGCTGCTCAGTCCCGAGATCACCTACCCGGATGACGTCGAGGACTTGAGCCGCAAGGCCTTCTACAAGGTGTCGCGCATCGAGATCAGCGGCCAGGTCATCGGGAACTAGCACCTGGACGCCCAGCGATGATCGGCATGCGCTGGCTGTTGGCGCTGGCGCTCAGCACGACCAGTTGGGCGCAGCGGCCCGTGGTCTTCTCCTTCGACGGGTCCGTGGTGGAAGACGGCGTGCCCCAGCCCTGGAGCTTCCGCCGCTGGGCTCCCATGCTGGGCCTGGGCGATTTCCAGGCCAGCGCCAGCGTCGCTGAAGAGGGGGGCAGGCGGGCGCTCTACGTCAAGAGCGTCAAGGCGGGCTTCTTGGTGGGCACGAAGAAGCACGTGGACGTGCGCGTACAGCGCTACGCCAGCTGGTCCTGGAAGGCCGAGGCCCTGCCCGCCGGAGCCAGCTTCCGCCAGCGCGCCACCAACGACCAGGCTCTGCAGCTGCTCTTCGGCTTCGAGGGCGGCAAGGTGGTGGGCTATATCTGGGACAGCACGGGCCAGGTGGGGGCCACCGGCAGCGGGCTCTCCTGGCAGGAAGACGTACGCGTGGTCGTGCTACAGGCCGGATCCGGGCGCCTCGGGCAGTGGGTGGACGAACGCCGCGACCTGTACCAGGACTTCAAGACCCTCTTCGGCGAGGAGCCCCCCGCGATGGAGGGCGTCGGCATCCAGTGCAACTCCCAGCACACCGCGTCCACGGGCTCGGGCTTCGTGGGGCCCATCGTGCTCTCGGCCGACTAGGCGGCGGCAGGGGCTCCTCTACGCCAAGCATGCTCCAGGGCTTGACCGCCACGAACATGGGCGAGAGGCTGATGGGCAGGATGACGGCGAGGAACCTCAGGTCGAACCACAAGAGGGAGCAACGCATCTGGCGCGCTCGCTTGCGGACATCCGGATGACGCATGGAGGCAGCCTCAGGGCGCTGGGTCGTTTTCCTCATTGGTGTGTCGAAAGAACGCTTCCAACAAAAATGACCCTCCAGGACAAGGCCGACCGATGCCGAGCGACAGCGCCACTGTCGAGCCCGACGCGCACGGGATAGGTCCCTCTTTTCCGCCATCGGGAGCCGAACATGGCCAACCGTCCCGAAGAAGAGCTGCTGGTCCATAGCGCCGCTGGCGAGGTGGAAGCGCAGCTCTTCCGGTCGCTCTTCGAAAACCACGGCATTCGTTGCCGTTTTCAGGGCGAAGCCCTGCGCTTGACCCACATGTTCACGGTGGACGGGCTCGGCAGGGTGGACCTGTACGTGTGCGAGCGCGATGCGGACCGCGCCCGCGCCCTGATCGCCGCCGTGGAACAGGGAGAGTTGACCCTGGAGGAGGATCTCTCTGGGGGCCCGGGCACCCCCAGGGAGCGATGGAAGGACCTGCCCTGAGGGATGGCCAGGTTCCATGCCAGCGCAGCTGCCGAGGCCCTGACCGTCATCTCCAGCGTGCTCGGCCTGCTGGGTGTGGTGGCCTTGCTGGTGCTGCTGGCCGCGGGCCGCCTTGACGAAGAGCAGCTGGACGGCCCCCTGGCGCGCCTCATCCCGCCCTGCCCCGCAGCCCAGCGCGGCGAGCGCTGTCCGGCCTGCGGCCTGAGCCACGCCTTCGTAGCCATGGCCGCCAAGGACCCGGCGCGCGCCCGGCAGCACCATCCCCAGGGTCCCCTGCTCTTCTGGAGCTTCGTGGTCCTGGCCGTACTGGGCCCCGGCCTGTGGCTGGCCTGGACGCCGCGCTGGCTGTTGGGGGGCGAAAAAAAGCATGTCACGCTGTCAGACCGGTGATAGGCCACTTCAAGCCGGCGCACCGTCGGCGTGCGCAAGGAAACTGCTTCGCGAAGGGTGAAAAATGGGAATCGTCAGCCTGGTCTTCGGCATCCTGCTCATCATCATGGCCATCGTGGCGTGGATGCCATGCCTGGGCTGGACCAACTGGTTCCTGTGGGTCATCCCCCTGATCTTCATCATCCTCAGCGCCGTGGCCATCGGCGTGGACAAAGAACGCCGCGGCATGGCCATCGCCGGCCTGGTGCTCGCCATCCTGGCCTTCATCTCCTGCCTGGTGCGCGGCTTCATCGCCATCTTCTTGGCTGGAGCCTAGGATCCCTCAGTTGTCGCGCCTGATCCGATAGAAGAAGCGCGTCTTCCAGACCACCAGACCGCGCACCAGGATCAAGCCCGCCAGGACCAGGCCGCCCATCCGCCAGCCACCGAAGGGCAGGTCCACGCCTAGCGCCAGCAGCATGCCCGACAGCACGGCACCGAAGACGAATCCGTAGAAGAGGAACAACAGCCAGGCGCCCACGCCCTTGGGCCAGGCCACGGGCGGCTCGGGCTCCCAGGTCTTGACGATCAGCAACAGGAAGCTCACCAGGGCAGCCGCCAGCAGGGCGTGGCGCAGCCAGGTGGGCGCCGCCAGCGCACCGGAGACCACGGCGTGCAGCGCCGCCAGCAGGATCAGGAAGGGCCCCAGCCAGCGCAGCAGCTGACCGTAGCGCTGAAACCAGGCCTGGTAGCGCACAGGATCGCGCGCCTGGCGCGGCAGCACGCCAAAGCCCAGCAGCAGGCAGCAGAGGCCGCCGAACACGCAGGCAAAGAAGAGCAGGAACCAGGGCAGCCAGGTGGGAAAGGCCACCTCAGGCCTGGCCAGCTTCGATCAGCAGCGCGGCCAGCTGCCAAGGCTGGGCCTGGCTCCGGAGCGCCTTCCGCAGATCCGATTTCAACGCGTCGGAAAGGTCGCGCCGCAAGCTCTCCCCGCGGAAGGGCGGGAAGCTCAGGGCTGCGCGGCACCAATCCGCCGCCTGCTCCCGGGCCGCTTGCTGGGCCATGTCGGGTTCCTGCCGCCTGGCGCCCCGAAAATCGGCCAGCAGCATGCCGGTCCAGTTGCCTCCCCGCGGCACCACGAAGCGCTGGGGGGCGGCGTCGGGCAGCACCACGCCTGCCAGCCCGAGGGCCCGCAGGATGCGCAGGCCGGCCAGGGCCAGGGCTACCACGTCCGCGCGAGCCAACCTGATCTTGCGGTCCGCCAGCAGCTGGTCCAGGCGCCGTCCCTGCAGGGCCAGCGCGAGGAAGGGCGGTGTGTGCTGGCAATCCTGCAGCGCCAGGTGCGCCACCCCGGGCAGGCAGACGCGCGCCTGCAGCTGCGCCTCGGCGGCGAGCTGTTCCGCCGACTCGCCGAAGCGCACCAGCACGGGCTGCAGCAGGCCCAGGTGATAGGCCCGCTGCAGGCCATCGCCCTGCTCGGGATCGACCTCAAGGGAGAGCAATCCCCTGCGGGGCGCCTCGAGGCGACGGACGAGCTCGCGGGTGGCGGGATCTTCCTGCGCCTCGTTCTGCTTCAGGATGCGCAGGGCTTGGTCGAAGCGCTGGTGACGGATCAGGCGCTTGGCGAAGATCGACCCGTAGCGGCGCTGCGCCTCGCCCCCCGCCCGCATGCTGCGCAACAGGGCCGGGATGCCGGGATGGTCCATGACCCAATCAGCGTCTACGCGCAGCGCGCTGTCCAGCAGGCGCTTGCGCGTCTGCTTGGGGTAGCCCTTGAGCATGGGCTTGGGCGCCGACAGCACCACCCGCAGGCCCTCTTCCAGGCTGGGCTCCACCTGCTGGCGGCGCCCACCGCGCCAGATGGCTTCGTAGACCGCCCGCAGCGGGACGAAGCGCGCGGCCACCTCGGGCTTCAGGGCCTGGGCGTGCCCATCGAAGGCCTGCCGGAAGCCGCGGCTCTGCAGCAGACCGAAGAGCGCCCCGGCCAGCTCGTGCTCGGAAAACGCCGTCTGCATGACGTCCAACAGGCGGCTTAGGCGGGCCGCCGAGATGGCCTGGAAGTCGATACGGCGCACGGCCTTGAGGAAGGCGCGGGTGGCCTCGCCAGGCGCGGCCAGGCTGACGGTCTCCAGAAAACGCAGCAGGACGTCCAGATCCCCCGAGATGCCAGCGGCCTCGGCCAGAAAGCGCGCCCTGGCCCGGGCGTCGGATTTCAGGGGCTCCCGCAACAAGGTGGCGCGGATGGTGCGCGCGTCGATCTTGGACAGCAGGTACTTGCATGCGCCGCGATGATCGGGCTCGCGCTGCCCGTTGACCATCAGGTCCTCCCTGGCGTTCAGCCGCAACCGCAAGACCGTGCGATACTTGCGGATGAAGGCCAGGTGCCGCCGCATGTCCTTCAGCTCTTCGGGCGAGAGCGGCTCGTCGGGGGGGAGGTCCGGATCAAAAGCCGAGCGGGCCACCACAGGTGCGCGCTGCTGCTTTGGGCCTGGTTTCTTGCGACGGGGCCGCCTCTTTCGGCGGCGTCCGGCGCGCGGATGATTGCTGCGTTCGGAGGCCATGGCCTGAATATAGCCCGCAGGCCACCAGCAGTGGCAGGCCGGTTCAAGAGGAGGGATCGCAGCGGGGAGCGGCTGCGGGCTGTGGAGGGTGTGAACGACGGGGCTCGGTCATCCTTGCGGCCGACCGATACACTGCCAGGGTTGAAAGTCGAATGAATATCCGGGGCATCTCGGATGCCCCGGCGCGCCCATAAGGCGCTGGGGCTCAAAGGTCCTGCGGACCTTTGAGGGGCAAGCCAGCGGCGGCAGCCGCGGTGCCCGCAGGGCAGGCGCAGCCCTGTGCCTCCCCCCGCAAAAAAAACAGGCCGACTCATCGTTGCGGCCGAATGGCCGCAACGATGACCAAGGCCGGGTTGTTCTAGTGGGAGCGGATAAGCTCTCTCCATGCTCCCCCTCCTGCTCTTAGTCGCCGCCTGCGACACGCCAGCACCCGCTCCCCCGCCCGAGCCGGCTCCGCCCTCCATCCTGCTGGTCACCCTGGACACCACCCGCGCCGATCGCATCGGCGCCTACGGCTACGCCCGCGGCCGCACCCCCACCCTGGATGGCCTGGCGCAAGAAGGCGCCCTCTTCCAGCGCGCCTACTCCACGGCGCCGCTGACCATCCCCAGCCACTCCACCATCCTGACCGGCCGCAACCCGCCCTCCCACGGCGTGCGGGACAACGGCGACTTCAACCTCGGGCCATCGGAGATCACCCTCGCCGAGCGCCTGGCCCCGGCCGGCTACACCTGCGCGGCCTTCACCGCGGCCTTTCCTACCCAGGCGCGTTGGGGCTTCGACCAGGGCTTTCACCTGTACCACGACCCGCTGGAGCGCCCCCCCAGCCAGCTGGACTGGCGCGACGAGCGACGAGCCGAAGAAGTGGTGGATGACGCCCTGGCCAGCCTGGCCGGGTTGGAGCCGCCGCTCTTCGTCTGGCTGCACTTCTTCGATCCGCACTGGCCCTACGATCCCCCGGAGCCCTACGCTCCGCCGGAGGGCGCACCGCCCAACGCCGCCTACGACGGCGAAATAGCCTATACCGACGCCCAGCTGGGTCGCTTCCTCACCTGGTGGGACGACCAGCTGCCCCGCTCCTGGGTACTGGTCACCGCCGACCACGGTGAGGGCCTGGGGGATGGTGGCGAGCGCACCCACGGCTTCCTGCTGCACGACGGCACCATCCGCGTGCCCCTGATCGTCCGCGGCGAGGGCTTCGCGCCCGGTTCCCAGGTCGAGCAACCCGTCAGCCACATCGACATCGCCCCCACCTTGCTGAGCCTGGCGGACCTACAGCCGCATCCCGGCCTGGAAGGTCGGGACCTGCGCCTGGGCGGAACCTCTCGCGCCTACTCCGAGGCTCTCACCGGCCAGTACAACCTGGGTCTTGCGCCCTTGTTGGCCTACACCGACCAGGACGGGCGCTACGCCGAGGGCGCCCGCGGCGACTGGTATGCCCGTCAGGGTGCGCGCGTGGCGCTGGAGCCCGACCAGGACTGGCAGCCCGGCGACGAGGCCGAAAAGCTCGCCTCGCTGTTGGCCGCCATGGACCAGGGATCCGCGCCCAGCGCCTCCCTGGCGCCCGACGCGCTCGAGCAGCTGATGGCCCTGGGCTACGTGGGCGGCGACGCCATCGCCGAGCCGGGCGACGTGGATCCGCGCGACGTGATCGACATCGTCCCCCTGACCTGGCAGGCGCGCAGCATGATCGGCAGGGGCAACTTCCAGCGCGCGGAGCTGCTGCTGGCCCGCCTGGACGAGCGCCTGCCCGGCACCTACGGCGTGGACCTGCTCTGGGCCTTGATGGCGCGCCGCAAGGGCCAGCTGCGTGAAGCCACGGAGCGCTTCGCCGACCTCTTCCTGCGCTCCCCCAGCGCCACCGTGGCGCTGCACCTGGCCGACCTGGCGGCCATGACTACCGACTGGGTCGAGGCCGAGAGCTGGTACGTCCAGGCCCTGGAGATCCAGCCCGCCAGCCCCGAGGCCATGGCCGGCCTGGTGCGCGCCACCCTGATGCTGGGCGACCTGGAGCAGGCCGAGATCCTGGCGCTCTCCTACCTGGACGCCTACCCGGATCACGCCGAGCTGCGCCTGATCCGGGCCGAGATGGCCCTGGCCCGCGGCCGCCTGGAGGAGGCGCGCGCAGAGGCCGAGGCCGGCCTGCAGCGCCTGCCCGGCTCGGTCTGGGCCCACACCCTCACCGCCCAGGTCCTGTGGGAGCTGGGCGAGGCGGATCCGGCCATCGAGCGCCTGCAGGACGCCCTGCGCCTGGATCCCTACAGCCTGTCCACCCGCGGCATCCTCTGCGACTGCCTGCTGGAGGTGGGGCGCAACGCCGAGGCGCTGCGCACCGTCAAGCCCATGGCCAGGCTCTTTCCCGAAGACCAAGCCCTGGCCACCCTGTACGAGCGCGCCCGCGCGGCCCTGGAGGCGGAGCGCGCCCGCTAGGCGCTGCAACGCGAAATCCCGCCCAATTCTGGAGGGATCTTGGACCGGTTCGACCGTTCGACACTTTGGAAGGCCACCCCGAAGGGCCGCTAGCTGCGGGGTGAGGGTGCCCCGCAGGGGAGGGGGACCCCCGCGCGGGAGGCCCGTAGGGGCAATCGGAACGCCTGATTGGTTCTGGCTCCGCCAGCGTCGGGGATCACGTGCGACTGGCGTCCAGGCGCGGATCCAGCTCCTCGTAGACCTGGAGATCCAGCTCTCCCTCGCTCTTGGCCACCACCACCGTGGTCATCAGGTCACCGCAGATATTGACCGCCGTGCGACACATGTCCAGGATGCGGTCCACGCCAAGGATGATGCCGATGCCCTCCAGGGGCAGGCCCACCTCCGTCAGCACCATCGAGAGCATGATCAGGCCCACGCCGGGAACGCCGGCCGTGCCCACCGAGGCCAGGGTGGCCATCAGCACCACGGTCAGGAAATCGCCCCCCGACAGCGGCACGCCGTAGACCTCGGCGATGAAGACCGTGGCCACCCCCTGCATGATGGCCGTGCCGTCCATGTTCAGCGTGGCCCCCAGCGGCAGGGTGAAGGCGTGTACCGACTCGCCGGTGCCCATGCGCGTCTCGGCCGTGGTCAGGGTGACCGGCAGCGTGGCGTTGGACGAAGAGGTGGAGAAGGCCACCACCAGGGCCGGCCAGGCGTTGCGGTAGAAGCGCAGGGGCGAGAGCCGGGTCAGCGCGAAGAGCGCGGTCGAGTAGGTGATGATGCCGTGCAGCGCCAGGGCGCCCAGCACCGTGCCCATGTACTTGAGCAGGGGCAGGAAGACGGCCAGGCCCTGGCCCGCCACCACCTCGGCTATCAGGGCGAAGACGCCGATGGGGGCGAAGAGCATCACGAACCAGACCATCTTCTGGATCACGGCGTCCAGGGCCTGCAGGCCGCGCACAAGGGGCGCGGCCTTTTCCCCCGTAGCCGCGATGGCCAGCCCGGCCAGCACCGCCAGGAAGATCACCTGCAGCATCTTGCCTTCAACCATGGCCAGCAGCGGGTTGGTGGGCACCACGTCCACCAGGATGTCCATCAGGAAGGGGCTCTCGCGGCCTTCGAAGGCGGTCTCCACGTCGATGGACAGGCCCGATCCCGGGTGCACCAGGCGCGCCAGCAGCAGGCCCAGGGAGATGGCTACGGCGGTGGTGGCCAGGTAGAGGCCCACTGTCTTGCCGCCGATGCGGCCCAGCTTGCGCAGATCGCCGATGGCGGCCGTTCCCAGGGTCAGGGACACGAGCACCAGCGGCACCACCAGCATGCGGATGCCGTTGAGGAAGATGCGCCCCAGGGGGTGGTGCACCCAGCGTATCAGCCCCTGGTTGAGGGCCTCGGGCAGCAGCAGGTGCTGCAGCAGGCCGGTCACGCCACCCGCCGCCAGCCCGATCAGGATCCAGCTGGTCAGGCCGATCCTGGCGCGCTCGCTCTTCGCGGCCACGCTAGACGCCCTGCCCGCTCAGCAGCACCACCAGCGTGCCATCCGGGTCGTCGCTCTGCACGTGCAGCTCGGCTTCGTCGGGGCCGGCGTCCATGGTCTGGTAGCCGATGGAGATGTCGCGAGACTCGCCAGGGGCCAGGGTGACCGCCGTCGAGTGGGAGAGCATGTCGAAGTCGCCGCTGCCCGTCAGTGACCAGCCCGAGACGTTCAACTCGGCGCAGCCAATGCTGGAGACGCTGATCAGCACCGAGGCGTAGAAGCCCAGGGAGATGTCGCCGAAGTCGTAGGGGCATCCGTGATCGATTAGGCTGATATTGGTGGTTAATGTTACCATATGGACGC
>CAYVQL010000235.1:0-17880 GCA_964454135.1 uncultured Enterobacterales bacterium
CTTATTAACAGCTTGAGCGTTTCTTATTCTACTTAACATGTCAGCAATTGGATCGGATATCATTTGAATTAAAAATTTTGTCCACTTCATTATTAAATGATGACGTTTCGTTGTCCATTATAAGATATTCTTCTTCTTCTTCTCCAGATTTGCTCTTTTTGAAGTATTTGTTTTTTCATTGGGGGGGGGGGTCTTCGCCTGGGGCCCCCCCGGCCGTCTTGCCCGATCCGAATCCCCGGGGGGAACCGTTGGCGGGCTCCTCCTGTTGGCTGCCGCCGCGGGCAGCCAACAGGAGAAACCCGCTCAGCAGTTCAAGATTCTTACAAGGTCCTGCATGACTCACCCGGCGATATGGAAGTTCCAGGTTGGTTTTTCAGGTGGTGCTTCCTGTGTTTGACCTGTTTGGCCACGCACTCTCTATCGGACGGCGCGAGGGCCACTTTAGGCCCTGCTGCTCTTTTTTCCCTTTTTTTTCGCGCTTCCGCCCATTCCGCTATTTACACCAGGTTTTTCTCTATCCACAACCAGGAGATCCCCCCTGCTCCTTGGCCGTGATAGCCTTTCCAGAATGCCACGGAGGTCCGGATGCCCGTACTCGACTACCAGGCCATGCTGCAGGTCGCGCTGGAAGAGGCGCGCCAGGGATTGGCAGAGGGCGGCATCCCCATCGGCGCCGCGCTCTTCGACGACCAGGGGAACCTGCTGGGTCGCGGCCGCAACCGGCGCGTACAGGACGGCGATCCCTCCATGCACGCTGAGACCAACGCCTTCCGCAACGCCGGGCGCCGCCGCAGCTACTGCGACACCGTGATGGTCAGCACCCTGGCTCCCTGCTGGTACTGCAGCGGGCTGGTACGGCAGTTCGGCATCCCGGTGGTGGTGGTCGGCGAGTCGCGCAACTTCGCCGGCGGCCTGGAGTGGATGGAGCAGAGCGGCGTGCAGGTCGTGCAGCTCGACTCGCAGGAATGCGTCGAGCTGCTGGCGGGCTTCATCGCCGAGCACCCGCAGGTGTGGGACGAGGACATCGGCGAGTAATGCGCCTGGTCTCTGGCCTGGAGCGCATCTGGCTGGCCGCCCGCGACGTGGCGCCTCCCTTCGCCAACCAGCTGGTCCTGGAGGGCCAGGGGCCGCTGCTGCCCGCCGAGCGCTGGCGCCAAGCCATCGAGGCAGTGGCCGCGCTGCAGCCGGGCTGCCGGCTGCGCCTGCGCGGCGCGCTGGAGAGCTGCCGCTGGGTGGCCGATGGCGCCCTGCCCGCCCTGCGCGAGGAGGACGGGGCCTGGGACGGCCAGGGCGACGCCGGCGCGCCCTTCCTGCGCCGCTCCCTGGATCCCACCAGCGGACCGGTCTACGAAGTGCTGCTGCTGCGCGGCGAGCCCTGCCGCGTGGTCTTCCGCAGCCTGCACGCCGCCAGCGACGCCATCGGCATGCTCTACTTCGCCCGCGCGGTCTGCGCCCAGCTGCGCGGCCAGGCGCCCCAGCCGGCCGTGGCCGGGCCGCTGAACGACGCCGGCCTGGCGCAGCAGCTGGGCGTGGCGCCCGAGGCCCCGCTGGTGCGCAACTGCGTCGCCCCTGTCAGGGGCGCGGCGAGCGACACAGGCAGCGCCATGACCTGGTCGCGTCTCTCGCTGGACCGCCCCAGCCGCGACATGATCCCGCGCCTGGCCGTGGCCCTGGCGCGCGACACCTCCCTGTCCCCAGGGGAGAGCTTCCGCATCGACGTGCCCGTAGACCTGCGACGCCACGCGGCGCAGCTGCGCAGCACCGCCAACCTGACCGGTCTGCTGCGGCTCTCCATGGGCAGCGCCCTGGCTTGTAGCGATCCTCTGGACCACGCCCGCCAGCAGCTGGGCCAGGGGCTGGAGCAGGGTCTGGCCGCCGCCCCCCTGCTGGCCGCGCGCTGGGCGCGCTCCCTGCCCCTGTTCCTGCTGCGCTTTGGCGGCCACAGCCTGGCGCGGCGCAGCCTGAAAGAGGGGCGCTACAGCGCCTCGGCGGTGATCTCCAACCTGGGGCGCATGGACCTGCAGCGCTACGCCTGCGGGGATTTCCAGCCCCAGCGCGCCTTCTTCGTGCCTCCTGGCAGCCCCGGCCTGCCCGCCTTCGTGACCCTCAGCGGTGGGCAGGGCGGCTTGGAGGTCTGCGTGGCCATGCCCTGCGCCCTGGCGGACCAGGGGAGACTGACCGGGCTGTTGACTCGCATACGGCGAGCGCTCAAGGAGACGGGATAGGCTCTGCGGAGCCTCTCGCCCCTCCCTCCCCGCTCTGGAGCCTCCCATGGGTCACCTGCACGACATCAAGGCCGAGTACCGGCGCCTACAGCAGCGCCATGACCAGGGACCGGCCGCCGCGCCGGCGCGCCAGGCGCTCTTCGAGATCCTGCAGATGCTCTACACCGAAGACGAGGCCCGCACCGCGGTGGAGATGCCCTGGGGCACCATCTCGGCCGGGCGCCTGGGCGCCAAGCTGGGCGAAGACAAGGAGACCGTGCGCGCGCGCCTGGAGCGCATGGCCCTCAAGGGCCTGGTCTTCGACTTCCAGCACCCCGAGAAGGAGACCATGCGCTACGCCCTGGCGCCGCCGGTGGTGGGCTTCTTCGAGTTCACCATGATGCGCGTGCGTGACGACATCGACCAGAAGCGCATGGCCCACCTCCTGCACGACTACCTGCTGACCGATCCGGCCTTCGCCAAGGCCACCTTCGCGCCGGGCGACGCCGTCATCGGCCGCGCCCTGGTGCACGAGGACAAGCTGCAGGAAGACGAGCTGGTCGAGATCCTGGACTACGAGAAGGCCAGCTGGATGATCGAGCAGTCTGGCGGCGGCGCCGTCTCCCTCTGCTACTGCCGCCACAAGGGCGAGCACGTGGGCGAGCCCTGCGAGCATCCCCAGGACGTCTGCACCTCGCTGCAGCCGGCAGCGGATTTCATCATCCGGCGCGGCTTCGGGCGCGCGGCCGAGGCCTCGGAGCTGAAGGAGATCCTGGCCGCCTGCCGCGAGCGCGGCCTGGTGCAAATAGGCGACAACGTCCAGCGCAATCCCTGGTACATCTGCCACTGCTGCGGCTGCCACTGCGGCCAGCTGCGGGCCATCACCACCTTCGGCCTCAACCAGGCCGTCAAGACCACCTCGCGCATCGCGGCCATCGATGCGGACAAGTGCAACGGCTGCGGGCGCTGCGCCCGGCGCTGCCCCATCGGGGCCATCTCGGTAGTCAAGCTGCCCCCGACAGAAGGGCAGCACAAGCGCATGGGGGCGCGCATCGACGAGAAGATCTGCCTGGGCTGCACGGTCTGCCACGCGGCCTGCAACAAGCGGCAGGCCATCAGCTTCCCGGCGCGCGCCGAGCGCGTGCTCACCCCCGAGTCCACCCTGGAGCGCATCATGATGCGCGCCGCCGAGACCGGCGCCCTGCACCATCTGCTCTTCGGCTCGGAGCGCGGGGTCACACCGGCCTTCCTGCGGCGTTTCGTGGGCGCCGTGGAGCGCCTGCCTCCAGTGCGGCGCGCCATGCTCTCCAAGCAGCTCAAGAGCCGCTTCGTGGGCATGCTGGCGAACCAGGGCAAGAAGCAGGATCCGGGGGCGGATGCGATCTAGGGTTCGTCCCCGCCCACCACCAGCGCCAGCTGCGCGTAGTAGTCCTCCCGCAGCTCGGCGGAGATGCTGTGCTTCAGGCCCGGATAGCTGTGCATGCGGGCGGGGTAGCCCAGCAGGGCCAGGGCGGCGATGGACTCGGCGGCCGGGGCGTAGGGCACCACGTCATCGTCCTCGCCGTGGAAGGCCACGATGGTGGGGAGGCGCTCGGGCTGCTCCTCGGCGGAGGGCAGCAGAGGCTCAGGCAGGCCGCCGCCGATGGGCAGCGCGGCCGAGATGCGCTCGGGCCAGTCTGCGGCCAGGGCGAAGCTGAGCATGCCGCCCTGGGAGAAGCCGGTGACCACGGGCAGGCCGCGGGTGGGATGCTCCTGGGGCAAGCTGTCCAGCAGCTCAGCCACCAGCTGGGCGGCGCTGTGGATGCGGGCCGCGCGGGCCTCCTGGTCGGTCTCGCCGCGCCGGAAGGGATACCACGAGCCGCCCCCGTTGGCCGTGGGCGTGGGCGCCAGGGGCAGCACCACGCGGGCCGGCAGCGAGAAGTCCTGGTAGAGGCCCTGGAAGCGCTCGGGGCGGCTCCCCAGCCCGTGTATGGCCACCACCAGGGGCAGCTCGTCGTCGGCCTGGGCTCCCCCGGTCAGGAACAGCTCGTAGCTCAGCGCGGCGCGAGCTGGCTGGACCTGCGGATCGGAGGCCGCGGGGACGGGGGCCTGAGCCTCGGGCGCCACGGCGGGCCCGGCGCTGCAAGCCGCGCACAGCAACAGCAAGAGCAGGTGCTTGGTCTTCATCGCTCACCCCTGGCGGGTCGTACCGTCAGGGTATAGCATCCCAGTGCTCTCCATCCCCTCCGGGGCGCGCCAAAGGAAGAACCATGAAGCACATCATCACCTGCGCCATCCTGCTGGGTGCCTGCGACGACGCCAAAGACAGCGCCAGCGACGGGCCCAACCAGCCGCCCGAGATCGTCCTCTACTCGGACGGCTCGTTCTTCTGCGACGGCGTGGACGTGAGCGGAGTCAGCGACCCCCTCTGCCTGGGCAAGGACGAGGTGCAGGTGCAGGTGGTGGCCACCGACCCGAATGGCGATCCCCTGCTCTGGGCCTGGTCAGGCTCGGTCAGCGGCGAGCTCGAGTCCACGGAGGGCGCCACGGGAGACGAGCACGCCAGCTGGATCACCGTCAGCTCGGCGGACCTGACCGACGGCGAGACGCTCACCTGCCAGGTCAGCGACGGGCCCGAAGAGGTCGAGATCAGCTGGACCATCGTGACGGAGTAGGACCATGCGCGCGCCACGAACCTGGCTGCTCCTGCTCGCATTGCCAGCCTGCAAAGGCGAAGAAGACCTGGTCTGCACCACCCCTTCGGACCTGGCCTCGGGCGCAGTGGAGGCCACCATCGACGGCCAGGCCTGGCAGCCCACCGACGGCACCTGGGCAGAGGCCGGCGAGAGCCTGCAGGTCAACACCTCCGCATCGGACGGTTGGATGCTCTCCATGGTCGCCTACTTCGACACGGCGGGCACGCCCATCCTGGACGCGCTGAGCGCTGCCGCGCCACCCATCGAGGTGACCCTGGCGGACGGGGAGCAGGGCGGTTGGGCCCTGCTCTACCCGGACTCCGGTCCCAGCTTCGCCACCGAGGCCACGGCCGGCGGCTTGCTGACCATCTCCGCCATCGAGGAGGACGAGCTGCTGGGCTGCCTGTACTTCGAGGCCTCGGACGAAGAGAGCACGGTGGTGCTGGAGGACGGCCGCTTCAGGCTGGCTTTGCGGGACTTCTAGCGATCCGCTCCGGCCACGCCCGAGGTGATGCGCACCTGGAAGCGCTCGATGTAGTCGGCGAAGACATCGTGGATGCGCTCGGCACGCAGACCGAACATCTGCGCGCTGTAGCGGTGCTTGCCGCGGGCATCGCTGCGCCCCGTGGACAGCCAGCGCTCCACGGCCGCCTCGCTGCGTTGGTCGTGATCCATGCCATGCCAGGCCTTGATGCGGCGCACCATGGCAGCCGGATCCCGGATCAGCTCGTGGAAGCGCACGTCGAAGAAGCGCTCCTCTCCGACGCGCTCGCGCAGGGCCATGGCCCGGCTGACCCCCACGTGGAAGCGATCCGTGATGTGGGCGCCCACCTCGAGCGGATCGGCGCGGCCGTAGAGCATGCGGCGGTTGAGCGAGATCATGCTGCAGTAGGAGGGCACGCTGTGGAAGGGATCGCGGTGGGTCCAGACGATGCCGGCGTCGGGAAAGACCTTCAGCACGGCGTCCAGGAACCACATATGCTCGGGGCACTTCAGCACGAACAGGCCCGTGGGCTCCTGGTGGGCCAGCAGCTGCAGGCAGCGGCGGTACTCGCCGTAGGGGAAGCTCATGTCCTGCTCGAAGAGCCAGTTGCCCCAGTCGTACAAGCCTGCCTGCAGGTCGAAGTTGAAGAAGCCGAAGGTCGGGAAGAAGAGCTGCCAGCACTCCTCGGGCGTCAGCGCATCGGTCTGGTGCATCTGTGGCATCTCGGGGAAGAGCCAGTTGGTGATGCGCAGGGCCCGCTCCGCCACCTGGATGCGTCTGCGCCGATCCGCCACGTGGCGGTCGATCAAGATGGGAACGGGCGTGTGCAGCTCCCAGAACTTCAGCGAGCGATAGCCCTCGTCCAGCGAGAGCAGACGCTGCAGCAGGGTGGTGCCCGTACGGGGAAAGCCGACCACGAAGAGCGGCCGTCGCACCTCGATGCGCTCCACCTCGGGGAAGCGCTCGACGTAGCGCTCCACCATCAGCCGGTTGGCCAGGGCCTTGAGCACCATCTGGCGGGTGATGAGCCGGCCCAGGCCCGAGTAGGGCAGCGGCTCTATCAGCTCCATGAACTTGTCGAAGAAGTGCAGAAAGCGCGGATCGCCGAACTCGTCCAGGCGCTTGCGGCGCGTGGCCCACTTCAGGATGTCGTCGCGGTCCAGCCTGCCCGCGGGCAGGCGCGTCTTGACCACGCCCCTGCAGAGCAGGTCGATGGCCTTGATGGAGCGGCGGAAGTCCAGCCGCTTGAGGGTCAGATCCTCGTCGCTCATTGCTTCCCTCTCGTTTCCTTTTCTTCCAGGCGCCAGCAGATCCAGTCCTCTCCGCGTTGCAGCCAGGGCTCGCCCAGGCTCGTCAGCAGCACCTGCCGGCCCTGGCGCCAGCGCCGCTGTGGCCAACCGGCCTTGTGCAGCACCACGTAGCGGAACCCCGCCGCACGCAGGCCCTCGAGCTCGTGGGCCTCGAAGGCGCGCGGCGCCCGAGGAGGACCCTCCATCAAGGCCAGGAACCAGTCCAACAGCGGCTCTTGTAACACGCGCTCTCGCACGGCCCCTGGCCGCAGGTGGCTCAGGACCATGTTGAAGAGCAGGGGCCGCTGATGCCGCAGCTGGATCAGCTGGTAGCGCAGGTGGTGCTCGGGCTGCGGATGCATGGGCAGGTCGAGCACGGCCCCCTCTTCCGGAGCCTGGGCCAGCGCGAGCGCCTGTTCGTGCGGCGGTACGCGAAAGCCCCCGCGGGGCAGGCGCTGGGCGTGCCATCCCTCGGCCCAGGCCGCCACCACCACGACGGTCGCCGCGATGTAGGCTGCCAAGCGGCGCCAGCGTTGCAGACGCTCGAGCGCCAGGCCCGCGGCCGCCACGGCGACCAGGCTCCATAGCGCCAGCAGACGATCGGGCCAGTGGAACCAACCCAGCAGCGGCAGGCCTCGCAGCCAGGTGAAGGGACCCCAGGGCGCATCCACAGGGGCGCCGGGTTGCAGCAGTCCCGGCCAAGGCCCGGAGGCCAGCAGCCACACCAGCAGCAGGGCGCAGCCCAGGCCCAGGCCCAGCCGGCGCAAGGGGCGCGGCAGGGTCCAGGGCAAGGCGAGCAGGCAGGCCAGGGCAGCCCAACTGGGGCGGGCGCTGCCCGGCGCGAACCAGCCCAGCAGGCCCACCGAGGCCTTGTGGGCCAGCTCGAGGGCGAAAGCGCCCTCGTCCACGGACCGCACCGTGGCGGTGCGCCACAAGAACGCCCCCACCCAGGGACCGGCAACCAGCAGGCAGACAGCCGCGGCCCGCACCCAGCGCCTGACAGCTCCGGCAGGAGCAGGGCCCATGAAGGGCGACAGCAAGGCCAGGGTCAGGGCCAGCAGCAGGGAGAGCTCCCAGGACACCAGCAGCAGCAGCGCGCCGGCCAGGCCCGCCTGATAGGGCTTGCGGCGGCCCCGCCAGACCGCAATGGCCAGGGCCAGGGCCAGGGCCACAAAGCCCAGCCCCACCTGCTCGGGCCGGCCCCCGGCCAGGTGCTGCAGCACGAAGCCATCCAGCTGCAGCAGCAGGCCTGCCACGGCAGCGCCCAGCCGCCCGCATCCCAGGCTGCGGGCCAGGGCCCATCCTCCTATGCCCGCCACGACCAGGTAGAGACCGATCACCAGGTTGTAGGCCACCTCCAGGGGCAAGACCTGGCTGATGGCGCCCACCAGCAGCACGTCCATCCAGCCCCCCAGCACGGGCAGCAGATCCACGCTGTCGGGCCAGCCTATGAGGCTGCTGCGGAAGAAGCCGCCCTGCCCCACGGCCCAGCCCGTCCAGAGGTGCCCGGCCAGATCCACCGAGAAGCGCCCGAAGGCCTCGCCCCCGGCCGCCAGCACCCACCCCAGGGGCAGGACCCCCAGCAAGGCCGGCGTCAGCCGCGACAGGCGCTCGCGGCCGCTGTCCTGGTCAGCCCTGCTCGTCATCTTCCTCCAGCAGCAAGCGCTCGATGATCAGCCCGTGGAAGAGGTCGTTCTGCGAGCGGAAACCCCAACCCAGGTGGGTGGCGCAGCGGCCGCAGATCGCCACGCGCCAGCCGTAGCCGGCGAACCAGCTGTACTCGTGCACCTCGTCGCCGCGATGGGCGCAGCCCGGAGCGCGCCGGTAGCAGGCGATCTGAAAGAGGATGCCGTGGGGATTGACGAAGCGGTGCTCGTGGTTTCCGTTGACGGCGATGCGCCAGCCCGTGCGGGTCACGCCGTGACGGCAGGCGGCGCAGAGCAGGCGTTCCCCGCGTTCCTCGTCATCGTGTTCCCGGCGGTGCCGCCCTGCGAGGCGCGATCCGGGCGCGGATCCGCCCTCGCGCTCCAGCAGACGCTGGGGCACGAGGGCGGGAATGGCTTCGGGAGCGGGGGCGAGCAGAGGGCACATCGCCTTGTCCCTAACCCGCGGCGCAACGCGATCCGCGCGGCGGCCGGCGGGGAAGGCCCCGTGATACGCTGGGTTCGACACCGCTGGAGGAAGCCATGTCCGCAGAGCCTCGCTTCTGCTCGAGCTGCGCCACCGCCTTGGAGACCAGGCTGGCGGATGGCCGCATGCGCCAGGTTTGCCCGGCCTGCAGCAGGATCGCCTACCGCAACCCATTGCCCGTGGCGTCGAGCGTGGTGCTGGACGAGCAGCGACGCGTGCTGTTGGTCAAGCGGGCCGAGGAACCCCAGAAGGGCCACTGGTGCCTGCCCATCGGCTTCGCGGAGCTGGACGAGAGCATCGCAGAAGCCGCCCTGCGGGAGCTGCGGGAGGAGACGGGCATCGAAGGGGAGGTGCTGCGCCTGCTGGACGCCGACTCCACCCACAGCGATCTCTACGGCGACCTGCTGGTGGTGAGCTTCGAGGTGCGTCCACTCCCGGGCAAGCCCCGCCCGGGCGACGACGCCCAGGACGCCGCCTGGTTCGCGCTGGACGAGCTGCCTCCTCTGGCCTTCCCCAGCAATGACAAGGCCCTGGCCCTCTGCCTGCGCCTGCACGAAGATGATTGGGCCATCCAGGACAGCTTCCAGCGCCTTCACAGCGACAGCTCCGCGCTCGTCTTCGACCACGAGCAAGCCCAACCAGGGGCCCTGCTCTCGGACGCCCTGGTGGCCTTAGTGCGCCACCGCGCGCGCCAGATCGCAGCCCTGTGGCTGCAGGACGTGCGCAGCAATCCCACCACACCCAGCTACAAGGACCACGACGCCCAGGACCTTCTGGCTCGCGCCGCCAAGGCTCTCTCCCAGCTGGAGCGCTGGCTGGCGCGTGGCGAAGCGGAGAAAGAAGTGGGCGCCTTCTACCGGCAGCTTGGCGCCCAGCGGCGCGCCCAGGGTTTCCGGCTGGCCGAGGTGCACAGTTCCCTGAGCCTGCTGCGCAAGCACGTCTGGAGCTTCGCCCGTGCCCAGGGGCTCTGGCAGCGCCCGCTGGACGTCTACCGCGCCATGGAGCTGGACCGCCGCCTGGTGCTCTTCTTCGACCGGGCCAGCTACCAGGTGACGCGGGGATTCGAGGGAGAAGGGGCGGGATAGCCGGTAGCGGCGGGGGCAAACGCGAGGCGGGTGATTGTCGCCACTCTCAAGCCAGGGCGCGGAGAATCACCCGCTACAGCATGAGCTCACAACGTCGCCCTGATCTCAGCCACCGTCGCTGGCTCGTCGAAGCAGCCGATCCCGGCCACCCCGGCCGCGCCAGCCTGCATACAGCTGTCGGCGCGTTCCGGACTCAAGCCCCCCAACGCCAGCACAGGTATCCGCACCTGCCCACAGGCGGCGGCCAGACCCAGCACCCCCAGAGTCGGCCGCGCGTCCCCTGGCTTGGAGAGCGGCGCGAAGACCGGCGACACGGTGGCGTAGTCGCAGACCGTCGCGGCCCGACGCAGCTCTTCCAGGTCGTGGCAGCTCTGACCCAGCAGGCCCCGAACCCGCGCGCGCCAGGGGCCGGGATCCTCCCAGGCCGGCAGGTGCAGGCCGCAGCCCAGCGCCAGGGCCCCAGCGACATCCCCGCAGCTCCGCAGGTGGACGATCCCCGTCACGCCTGCAGCGAGCAGCGCATCCGCCCAGGACAGAGGCGCGCCCTGGGGCACCCGCAGCAGGGCGCCGTCCGCACCGGCCCGCGCCAGGGCCGGCAGCGCCTGGAGCCAGCGCCGCGCCTGCAGCGCGTCGGGCGGCGAGATGGTCAGGAGCTGAGGGATGCCAGCCACGATTCCTTGTCCTGCGGGGAGCGCGGCGCACGCCGCAATACCAGTCATGTTCCCAGCCCAGCTCAGTCCTGGCAAGCCGCAGCACAGCCAGGTATCCTCCTGGCATGCGCACGCTCATCTCCGCCCTGCTCCTGAGTGGCTGCTACGGCCTGGACGAGGTCCCCCCCGCCGAGGAGTACAGCCCTCCCTCCTACTCGGATCCGGACGACAGCTCGCCGGATTCTGGCGACAGCGGGCCTGGCGAACCAACGGACCAGCTCCCTATCGCCGACGCCGGCGCCGACCAGAGCACGGCCGTGGACGTGGTGGTCAACCTGGATGGCAGCGCCAGCTACGATCCGGAGGGAGAGGAGCTGGACTACGACTGGGAGCTGGAGGAGCTGCCAGCCGGCTCCGGGATCACCCTGGTCAATCCCACCCACGTGGATCCCATGTTCATCCCCGACGTGGGGGGCGACTACCGCATCAGCTTGGTGGTGAACGACGGGATCAACCCCAGCGCGCCCGACGAGGTGCTGATCTCCGCCCTGGATCCGGCCAGCGCACCCGTGGCCAACGCCGGCTACGACCAGACCGCCGCCGTGGGCGACACCGTCGTGCTGGACGGCAGCGGCAGCTACGATCCCGAAGGCGATCCCATCACCTACAGCTGGACCCTGCTCTCCTCCCCTGCGGGCAGCGGCGCGGCGCTCAGCAGCGTCACCGGAGCCGCCACCTCCTTCGTGGCCGACGCAGAGGGCAGCTACGAGGCCCAACTCGTGGTCAACGACGGCGTCCTCGACAGCGATCCCGACACCGTGCGCGTCAGCGCCGTGGAGGACACCGGCGGCGACGACTGCGGCTGCAGCCGCTGGGCCGAGATCGAGCTCAAGCGTCGCATCAGCGGCATGGCCGCCCTGGGCCTGCCCATCTTCTTCGGCTGGCGCTGGCGCAGGCGCCTGGAGTTCAAGCCTTCTTCGTCGTAGGGGCCAAGCCGTCCAGATCCTGCAGGTCCGGCAGGTCAAGACGCGTGGGGTAGCGCGCCTCGTACTCTTCCCGCAGCATGGCCAGCATCAGGCAGTCCACGTAGCGACCATCCTGGAAGAAGGCCTGGCGGCGGATGCCTTCGCGCCTGAAGCCCACCTTGTGATAGGCCCGCTGGGCGCGCCGGTTGGGCACGAAGACCTCCAGCTGCACCCGGTGCAGGCCCAGCTCGTGGAAGGCGAAGCGCAGCATGATGCGAATGGCCTCCACGCCGATACCCCGCCCCCAGCAGTCGCGCTGCCCCAGCACGATGCCCAGGGTGGCTCCGCGGTTCTTCCAGTCCACCCCGTGCAGCCCGATATTGCCCACCAGGGCCCACAATCCCCCGGTCAGGCGCTCCGGAGAGGAGGGCAGCAGGTCCGCGTCCTCGGCGTCCTGCGCCTCGATGCCGAAGAGGAAGTCGTTCTCGCGCTCCAACATGCGCTCGAACCAGCGCTCCTCCTGGGCCCGCGACATGGGCGTGTAGAGCAGCAGGTGCTCGCGAACCTCCGGGTCGTTGAACCAGGCCACGAAGGTCGGGATGTCCTCTCGCTCCAACGCGCGCAGGCGGACCATGTCGCCCAACAGCATGAAAACCTCCTCTCCTGCTACAGTGCCAGGATCGATGGCTCGCGTTCCTCTCCAGGAGTATTCCATGCCTCTCTGGCGCGCCCTCCTTTCCCTGTTTTCCATCCTCTGCCTCGTGCTGACGCCCCGCGCGATCCTGGCGTCTCCCCTGCCTCCCGAGCTGGAGCCCTGGGCGGACTGGGTGCGGGCGCGCCACCCTGCGCTGAACTGCCCGGTGACCGCCGGGGGCGCCAGCTGCGTCTGGCCCGGCGAGCTGGCGCTGCAGGTGGACGAGGACGGCGGCAGCTTCGCCTTCTCAGTGCGCGTGGACCGCGAGATCGCCGTGCCCCTGCCGGGCGAGCGCGGCGCCTGGCCGCAAGAGGTGCTGGTGGACGGCCTGCCCGCGCCCGTGCTGCAGGTCTCGGACAAGCCCATGGTCACCCTCTGGCCGGGGGAGCACGGCATCCAAGGCAGCTACAGCTGGTCGCGCCTGCCCCAGGGCCTGGCCCTGCCCCCCACCGTGGGCCGTATCGACCTGGTGGTATCCGGCGAGCGCGTGCCCTGGCCCCATATCGACGAGCGGGGCAGCCTGCGCCTGGGCCCTGGCGAGAGCGGTGCGCAAGGCGAGGAGCGGCTGGACATCGAGGTCTCGCGCCACATCAGCGATGGCTTGCCCGTGCGCGTGGAGACGCGCGTCACCCTGCGGGCCTCCGGTGGCGGGCGCGAGCTGAACCTGGGCCAGGTCAGCCCACCGGGCTGCCGCGCGGTCTCCCTGTCGGCCGACCTGCCGGCCCGCCTGACTCAGGACCAGGAGCTGGTGGTCCAGGTGCGGCCCGGCAACTTCAGCCTGCGCTTCGACGCCCTGCACGAAGGCCCCCTGAACGCCCTGGCCGCCCCCGAGCTGCCCGCGCCTTGGCCCACTCAGGAGTACTGGGCCGTCACCACCGACGACCGCGTGCGCGCCGTGAACCTGTCGGGCCCCCCCGCCGTGGATCCGGCCCGCACCCCCCTGCCCGACGACTGGCGCGGCCTGCCCACCTTCCTGGTGTCCTCCGACCAGGCCCTGCAGTTCGAGGAGCTGCGCCGCGGCGAGCCCGAGCCAGCCCCCAACCGGCTGGAGCTGAGCCGTGAGATCTGGTTGGACGCCGACGGCGGCGGCTACACCTTCCGCGACCGCTTCAGCGGCACGCTGAACAAGGGCTGGCGCCTGGACATGCAGATCCCCGGCGAGCTGGGCCACGTGGTGGAGCAGGGGCAGGACCAGGTGATCACCCACACCAGCGGGGCCGCTGACGGCGGCTCCGGCGTGGAGCTGCGCCAGGCCGCCCTGTCCATGACCGCCGAGTCCCGCATCGAGGGCCGGCCCGGCAAGCTGCCCGCCGTGGGCTGGGACACCGACGTCCACCGCCTCTCCTCCACGCTGCACCTTGCCCCCGGCTGGACCCTGCTGGCAGCCTCGGGCGTAGATCGCGTGCCCGGCTCCCTGATGCATGACTGGGATCTGTTCGACCTGTTCTACGTGCTGATCCTGTCCATGGCCGCCGGGCGCCTGCTGGGCTGGAAGTGGTCCGCCGTGGCCTTGCTGGGGCTGGCCCTCAGCCGCCAGGACGCCCAGGCACCGGCCTGGGCTTGGGTCTTCCTGCTGGCGGCGGTGGGCCTCTGCCGCGTGCTGCCCGGCGGCTGGTGGCAGCGAGGCGCCAGGATCCTGCGCTGGGTGCTCGTGCTGGGCCTGCTGCTGATCCTGGTGCCCTACGCCGTGGGCCAGGTGCGCACTGGCTTCTTCCCCGTGCTGGAGATGCCCTGGCAGAGCTCCTGCCCCGACCAGGACGCCTTCGATCTCGTCCCGCCCCTGGAGCGCCAGGTGGCCATGGACAAGGGCGCGGCAGAGAAAAGCGGTGCCGACATCCCCCAGCAGCAAGCCGGCGAGCAGTACTGGGAGCAGCAGGACGACGGCATCGGCGACGTGCTGGAGAGCGTCACCCTGCGCAGCGAGAGCACGACGCGCAGCAGCGGCGGGCTGCGGGGCAAGAAGAAGGCGCCCGTCAAGCAGCGGCACCTGAGCCTGCAGTACGACCCCACCTCCATCGCCACCACGGGCCAGGGCGTGCAGGAGTGGAACTGGAACCCCGAGGTCTCCAGCTACGGCAGCGGGCGCACCTTCGGCGGCGACCCGGCGCTGGAGTGGTCAGGTCCGGTCACCTCGGAGCACCAGATCCGGCTCTTCCTGCTGGGACCGGGGGGCAACGCCCTGCTGAACCTGCTGCGGGTGGCCCTGCTGCTGGGCCTGGCTCTGCGTCTGGCGGGCATGCGCAGCCTGCGCTTGCCTCCCAGGGCGGCCGGCGCGGCGGCCCTGGGCCTGCTGCTGCTGCCCGTCGGGGCCCGCGCCGCCCCCAGCCAGGAGCTGCTCAAGGAGCTGGAAAACCGCCTGGTCCAGCCCCCCGCCTGCGCACCCCACTGCGCCACCGTGGCCTGGGCCGCGCTGGCTGTCAAAGACGACCAATTGAGCATCACCGCCGAGGTGCACGCCAGCGCGCCCAGCTCCTGGCCCATCCCCGGCCCGGCCGAGGTCTGGGTGCCGGAAGACGTCCAGCTGGACGGCAGCCGCACCAGCGCCATGGCGCGCCTGGCGGATGGCTTCCTGCACGTGCGCCTGGATCCCGGCGTGCATCGCCTGCGGGTGGAGGGCGGCCTGCCCGCCGCCGACAGCCTGACCCTGACCTTCGGCCTGGCGCCCCAGCGCCTGGAGTGGGCCGAGAGTCCAGGCTGGACCCTGGACGGCCTGCACGCCGACGGCACGGCCGAGCGGGCCGTGCAGCTCACCCGCACCCTGGCCAGCGGCGGCGGCGACAGCTCGTCCTCCGAGAACCTGGCGCCCTGGGTCGAGGTGCGCCGCTACCTGGACCTGGGCATCCCCTGGCGCGTGCGCAGCGAGGTGCTGCGCATCGGCCCGGCCGACAGCCCCCTGGCGCTGCAGGTGCCCGTGCTGCCCGGCGAGGCCGTCACCGACGAGACCCTGCAGGTGGAGGACGGCCGCGTACGCGTCTCGCTGGACCGGGATCGCAGCTCCATCAGCTGGCTCTCCACGCTGGAGATCAGCGAGGAGCTGCTCCTGGTGGCCCCCGAAGACGTGCCCTGGACCGAAGAGTGGGTCGTGTCCTGCAGCCCGGTCTACGCCTGCCGGGCTGACGGCCCAGCCCCGCTGGAGCACGTACGCGAGGGGCGCTGGTCCCCCCGCTGGCGCCTGTGGCCCGGCGAGCAGGTGCGGCTGAGCATCACTCGCCCCGAGGCCGTGGCCGGCCAGACCGTCACCATCGACCAGGCGCGGCTGGACGTCACGCCGGGGCGGCGCCTCTCCGAGGGGCAGCTGGGCCTGGTGCTGCGCACCAGCCAGGGTGGCCAGCAGGTCATCAGCCTGCCCCCGGGCGCCCAGCTGCAGCAGGTGCGCATCGACGGCCAGGAGAGGCCCATCCAGGCCCGCGGCGACCAGCTGCACCTGCCGCTGCAGCCCGGCGTGCAGCGTGTCAAGATCGCCTGGCAACAGCCCCACGAGCCGACCCTCTTCGAGCGCCTGCCACAGGTGGACCTGGGATCTCCGGCGGTCAACGTGGGCCTGGTGCTGCACGCGCCCCCCGAGCGCTGCATCCTGGCGCTCTTCGGTCCGCCCCGCTGGGGGCCCGTGCCCCTGTTCTGGACCTACGTGCTGCTGGTGCTGGCGGCCGGGCCCCTGCTGGCGCGCCTGCCCTGGGTGCCCCTGCGCACCTGGCACTGGTGGCTGCTGGGCCTGGGCATGACCCAGGTGCCCATGGCCGTCCCCGCCATCGTGGTCATCTGGTTCGTGCTGGTGGGCCTGCGCGAGCGCAAAGCGCCCAGCCACTGGCTGGCCTTCGACCTGCTGCAGCTGGGCCTGCTGGGCTGCACCTTCCTGGCAGCGCTGGGCCTGTACTCGGCCATCCACGCCGGCCTGCTGCTGCAGCCCGACACGCAGATCATGGGCAACGGCTCCAGCGCGCAAGAGCTGATCTGGTTCGCCGACCGCACAGAAGGCGCCCTGCCCACCCCCGGCGTGTTCTCCGTGCCCATGTGGAGCTGGCGCGTGGTGATGCTGCTCTGGGCGCTCTGGCTGGTGGCCAGCCTGCTGCGCTGGTCGCCCTGGGCCTGGCGCGCCTTCAAGCTGGAGCGCTTCTACCTGCTGCCGCCCAAGCCGGAGCCGCCCGCCGAAGTGCCAGGCGACACCGCGCCCTGATGGTCCGACGCGACCGCCAACGCGTCGGCTGCCTCGGGCGCCTGCTGCGCGCCCTGGGTTCCCTGTTGGGCCTGCTCCTGCTGGCCGCCGTGGGGCTGGTGGTGGAAGCGGATCTACGCCGCCGCCAGGCCGTCGCGCTGCTCTCATCCCAGGTGCACGGCGAGGCCGAGGACCACTGGCTGCGCAGCCTGCAGCAGGTCAAGCTCTGCGCGGTCCAGCTGCGCCCTGTCCGCCTGGACGTGGAGGCCAACTACCAGGCCGTGGCGCGCCACATGGCCCAGGCGCGGCAGGAGGGCTGCGCCCTGGCGGTCTTCCCCGAGCTGGTCCTGACGGGCCTGGAGCTGGGCGAGGAGCTCTGGCCCCTGGCCGAGCCCCTGCAGGGGCCCACGGTGCGGCGCCTGCAGGCCCTGGCCCGCAGCCAGGGCGTGGCCCTGGCCACCTCGGTGATCGAGCGCGCCGACGGTCACTACCACAACACCGCGCTCTTCATCGCGGCCGACGGCACGCTGGACTGGGGTCGCAAGCTGCAGCCGCCCTTCGTGGAGCGGGCGCGCTACGCCCCCGGCGACGGTCCCCAGGTGGCGGACACGCCCCTGGGCCGGGTGGGCATGGTGCTCTGCGCCGACGGCTTCCGCGCCGAGACCTACCGCAACCTGCTGCGCGCCGACATCCAGCTGCTGCTGCTGATGGCCGCCGCCCCCGAGCCCGACCTGCCGCTGCCGGGCCTGCGCCTGGTCAGCCGCCAGGAGTGGATCGCCCTGCCCGGCTTCTACAGCGACCGCCTGGGCGTGCCCGTGGTCAGCGCCCACGCCACCGGCCCCATGCGCCTGATCCTGCCCTGGGACCCGGAGCGCTCCGTGGCGGCCCACTACATGGGCAGCACCCGTATCGTCAGCACGCGCTCCGGGGCCTCGGTGACCTCGCTGGAGGACGAGGGCCTGGTCGCGGCCACCGTGCCCCTGGGCCGGGCCGGCCCCATCGAGGACGTGGCCAGCTACGGCGACTACCTGGTGCGCCGGCCGCTGCTCTACCACATCATGGCGGCGGGCCTGGAGTGGCGGGGGGAGAGGATGTACGAGGAGGGGCGGCGGTGAAGCGGGGGCTGCCTGGATCAGGTCACCGAGCGGGCCGGGCGCTGGTTGGCGAGCAAGAGGCATGGTCAGGAAGGAGGGGCGCAGGACGAGGGCGACGAGGATCCGCTCGACGACGCCCAGCAGCTGTTGCAGGCTGCCAGTCTGGAAGGCCGCCCGCTCTCGGATGAGGGAGAGCATCCGCCCGTACGACGTTGGCAGGTGCTTGGAGGCCGGCACTTCGACCTGCCGCCGCTCTGCGCGCAGTGCTACGGTTACAATCTCCACGCGGGGACGGTCGTGGAGGAGGACGACAGAGGAGGACTGAAACGGCTCGGGAGGTACTTGTTGAGGCCTCCGCTGCTGACGAAAGACCGCTCCGGAAGCCGCAAGCGACGGCCATGCGTGCTGCCCTGGGCGGACTTGCTGTGGAGAACGTTCGGATCTGAGGGCCTGCTCT
>CAYVQL010000236.1:0-9460 GCA_964454135.1 uncultured Enterobacterales bacterium
GGGCTCGGCCCGCTGCCCGATCCCCCGCTGGTCCGAGAACCAGGACACGGGCAGCCGCGCGTCGCCGCGCTCTGCCGGTGAGAGCCCCGGGCGCCTGGGGGGCGGCTCTTGCTGTGCATGGGGTGGGGGTGCGGCCGGTACGGGCTGCGCGGGCTCCGAGGGAGGGGGCAGCTGGTGGCCCGCAGTGCCGGGGGTGGCGCTGCGAGGGGGCAGCGCGGACGGTGCCGGCTCCGAGGCCATGGGGGGCAGAGGCGAGGGGGATGGGCTGCGCGCCGCCTGCGGCAGGGGAGCCGAGCCCGCGCGGGGTGAGGGTAGGGGCAGGGGCCGCTGAGCGCTGTCGGGTTCGGCTCTGGGAAGCGGGCTGGGCGCCCTGGGGGGGAGGGCCGGAGCGGGACGGTGCAGGCCGTGCTCCTCCAGGCCGCGCCGCAGTCCATCCGCCACGGCGCCCTGCACCCAGCGCATGTCGCGAAAGCGCACCTCCACCTTGCTGGGGTGCACGTTGACATCGACCCGATCCTGGGGGAGGCGCAGCTGCAGCACGACGGAGGGATGGCGCCCCTTGGGCACCAGCCCGCGATAGGCGTCGTTGACGGCACGGCGCAGGACGGGATCGCGCACATAGCGCTGGTTGACGTAGAGGTGGATGCCGGCCGCGCTGCGCAGGTGCACGCCCACGGGCGAGATCCAGGCATCGACACGCAGCTCGCCGCGCTCGAAGCGCACGAGCTTGAGGGACTCGCCGTAGGGCCCCAGCAGCCTGGCCACCCTGCGCCGGGGAGAGTCGCCGCGGGGGGCTCGCAGGGTCTCGCGGCCGTTGTGGGTCACGCAGAAGTCGATCTCGGGCCGGATGAGCGCCAGGCGCAGCACGGCGTCCAGGCAGTGGCCGTACTCCGTCGCCACCGTTCGCAGGAAGCGGCGCCGCGCCGGCACGTTGAAAAAAAGGTCGCGCACCGTGACCTCGGTCCCGGGCGGACAGCCGCAGGCCTCGATGGACTCCAGGCGACCGCCCTTGATGATCACCCGCGTGCCTTCCTCTTCCCCGCGGCTGCGGCTCTGCAGGTCGAAGCGGCTGACCGCTGCGATGGAGGGCAGCGCCTCGCCGCGAAAACCCATCGTGGCGATGCTCTGCAGGTCCTGATCGCTGCGGATCTTGCTGGTGGCGTGGCGCTCGATGCAGAGCATGGCGTCCTGTCGCGGCATGCCGCAGCCGTCATCGACGACCCGGATCAGCCGGCGTCCGCCGGCCTCCAGCTCGAGGCGCAGATCGCTGGGGCCCGCGTCGAGGGCATTCTCCAGCAGCTCCTTGACCACGCTGGCGGGGCGCTCCACGACCTCGCCCGCGGCGATGCGGTTGACGACCTGGTCCTCCAGGACGCGGATGCTCACGTCGGCTCCCCCAGCTTGCGCTTGCGCCGCAGCTGCACCCGGATCGGACTGCCGTGGAAGCCCCCGAACTCGCGGCGCAGGCGATTGGCCAAGAAGCGCCGGTAGGGCGTCTTGATGCCGTCGGGCGTATTGCTGAAGAAGGCGAAGGTGGGGGGGCGTACGCGGACCTGCGAGGCGTAGTGCAGGCGCACGGGGTGGTGGTACCGCTGGGGAGGTGGGTTCTCGAGCTCCACCTCTCGCAGGAAGCGATTGAGCGCAGCGGTGGGCACGCGCCTGTTGAACTCCTGGAACACCTGCAGCGCCAGGGGCAGGATGCGCCCGCAGCCCTTGCCGGTCAGGGCGCTGATGTAGAGCGTGGGCGCCCAGTCCGCATGCGGCAGCACCTTCAGGATCTCCTCCTGCACCACCCTGGCGTTGCGTTCGGGTATGCTCCGCACCAGGTCCCAGCGGTTGACCAGCAGCACCAGGGCGCGCCCCCGATCCTGCACCAGGTGCGCCAGGCGGGCATCCTGCACAGCGGGCGGCTGGGTGCCGTCGAGCATCAGCAGGGTCAGGTGGCAGCGCTCGATGGTGCGAATGGCCCTTGAGGCCGCGAAGCCCTCCACGCGGTCGTGGATGCGGGCCCGGCGGCGAATGCCCGCCGTGTCCACGATGGTCCAGTCCTGGCCCCCTGCATGAAAGCTGCTGTCCACGGCGTCCATGGTGGTGCCGGGGGCGTCGTGGACCAGGTGGCGCTCGCTGCCCAGCAGGCGGTTGGCCAGGGTGGACTTGCCGATATTGGGCCGCCCCAGGATGGCCATGCGGATCTCGCCCGGCGCGTCCTCCTGCCCTTCGTCTTGCTCGGACAGCTCTTCGTCGCTTGGCGCAGGCAGGTGCTGGCAGACCGCGTCGAGCAGGGCGGAGATGCCGCGCGCGTGCTCGGCGCTGACCGGATGCAGGCGGTCGAAGCCCAGCTTCCAGAACTCGCCAGTCTCGTCTTCGTGCTGCGGTGCGTCCACCTTGTTGACGGCCATGACCACGGGCTTGGCGCCTCGACGCAGGATGGAAGCGGCCAGCTCGTCGGGTGGAGTGAGGCCGGTCTTGCGATCCAGCACGAAGATCAGCACATCGGCCTCTTCCATGGCGGCCTCGACCTGCGCCCGCATGGCCCCCAGCAGGCCCTCGCCCTCGGGCTCGAAGCCGCCGGTGTCCACTAGCATCAGGCTGCGGCCGGCCCACTCGAAGCTGCCGTAGTTGCGGTCGCGGGTGACGCCAGGCCGATCGTGCACGATGGCCTTGCGCTGCCCCAGGACGCGGTTGAAGAGCATGCTCTTGCCGACGTTGGGTCGGCCGACGATGGCGACGGTGCGGATCATGAGATCACTCGTAGCCCAGTTCGCGCAGCAAGCGGGGGTTGCGGGTCCAGTCGGACTCCACGGCCACAAAGAGGTCGAGCCGTACGCCGGCCCCCAGCAGGCGCTGGATGTCCTGGCGAGCCTGGCTGCCGATGCGCTTGAGCATGGAGCCCCGGCGTCCGATCAGGATCCCCTTCTGGCTGTCCCGCTCCACGATGATGCGGGCGTGGATGTGGACGAAGGGCCGTTCACCGCCACGCGCGCGCTCGTCGAAGCGCTCCACCTCCACGGCGGTGGTGTAAGGGATCTCGCGGTTGGTGAAGCGCACGATCTTCTCGCGCACGATCTCCGCCACCACGAAGCGCTCGCTCTGCTCGAGCAGCTGGTCGCTGGGGAAGAAGGGTGGATGCAGCGGCAGACGCTGTCCGATCTCGGCCAGCAGCTCGGGCAAGCCATCGCCCTTGAGGGCCGAGATGGGCACCACGGCTGCCGCCGGGAAGCGCTCGTGACAGGCGGCCATGATGGGTAGCAGCCAGCGGCGCTCCAGCACATCGACCTTGTTGATGGCCACCACCACCGGTGCGCCGGCGGCTTGCACCTGGTCGGCGACATAGGCATCTCCCCGCACCAGGATCGGACGATCCTGCTGCGCCTGCGGTAGCAGCTGGGGCCCGTCCAACAACCAGACCACCACGTCGGAGTCGGCCAGCGCGGAGACCGCCGCGCGCACCATGCTCTCGTTCAGCTTGCAGCGCGGGCGATGGATGCCGGGGGTGTCCACCAGCACGGCCTGCAGGCCGGGAGCGTTGTAGATGCCGGCCACGCGGTTGCGCGTGGTCTGGGGTTTGGAGGCTGTGGCAGCCACCTTCTGCTCCAGCACGCGGTTGAGCAGGGTGCTCTTGCCCACGTTGGGCCGGCCTATCAGGCCGACGTAGCCGGCGCGGTGTTTCTGTTCGGGCACGGGGACTCCTCGCGCTCTTTGATGAGGCCTGCTGTCTTCTCGGCGGCGGATCAGGGCGACAGCGTGATGCTCTCGCCGTCGGCAGCGGAGCAGCTGACCTTGCCCTCTTGCACCAGCTCGCAGGAAAGCTCCACGCCGCTGGCTGCCACGGAGAGCGCAGTGCTGAGCGCATCGCGGCCCACGGGCTTGACGACCAGGGTGTAGTCGCCCACCGGGACGGTGCCGCTCAGGCTGCGCCCGCGCTGGGTGCCCTCGGCGGGCTGCAGCTCCACCCACTGGATGGAGCGATCGGCGGCCTTGAGCTTGACGGCCGCGTCGGCGGCTTGCGGGTCTTGGTCCTCTGGGGGCTCTTCCTGATCGGGAACGCCGCCTCCCGCCCCATTCTCTTCGTCCTCCGCAGCGCCATCGGTAGCTTGGGGGTCCTCCGACTCGGCGAAGCTGCCCAGGTCGGACGTCCCAGCTTCCTCTTGTTCGGAGCCGGCGTCGGCGCCAGCGTTCTCTTCGGCAACGGACGCCCCATCTTCGCCCTGGCTGGGTGCTTCGGGCAGCTCGTAGCTGGCGGCTCTGCCGCGCCAATACAGATACCCGCCCACTGTTGAGACGCCGAGCACAAGGACGACGACGACGAGCACCAGGGCCACAAGCGCCAGCAGGATCATCTTGCCCTTGCCCTTTTTGGGAGGGTCCACCGGGCCAGTGATCTCGGGGGAGCCGCTGGGGGCGGGATCGGCCACGGGCCCCTGGATGATGATGGGCTGTGCCTGGGGCTGGGCCTGGGGAGCCGGCTGGGCCTGGGGAGCCGGCTGGGCTTGGTAGGGCTGGACCTGAGGACCCGTGGCTTCCGGGACCGGGGAGGGCTGGGGCTGCGGCGCCGTCGCGGTGGGACCTGTGCCCCCCGTGGTCTCGCCGGGCTGCTCCGCAGGCTGGAAGGGCTCGATGGGAACGGTCGCCCTCCCGAGGTCGGGCTGCGGAGCGGTGTCCTCGACGCGCCTGGCGGTGGGAGGATCGGAGCCGTCGAGCGAGACGTAGAGCCGCGTACCCGAGAGCACGCCCTCCTGGCCATCGGCTTTCGGCCGCGCCGGCCTGTTTCGGACCTCGTCCAGGCGGCGAACGGCTTTCTTCTGTTGCGCTTTTTGCTGTTCAAGGGCGCTGGAAGCCAGCGCCTCGAGGTTCTCTCCGGCCGCCTGCCCCGCGTACTGTCGCAGCACTTCGATCAGCTGCTGGGCCGTAGGGCGCTCCTCGGATTCGAAGGCGCACATCTGGATGATGAGATCCCTGAGGGCCTGACCCCAGGCCTGGTTGGGCATGCCCAGGTCGCCCAGCTCGTCCAGGTGGCGCGCCAGCTCGGCGTCGTGCTCCGCCTGGGACACGGACAGGCCGGTGATCCAGTCGGTGCGCAGCATCTCCACGATCAGCATGCCCAGCGAGTAGATGTCAGCCGCGTGCTCGCCCCGCGCCCCGTCTTTGCGCTCCGGCGACATGTACTTCCAGGAACCAAAACGCACCATGCCCGTCTTGGCGCTGCGCAGGGGAGAGGACGAGCGCGCCGTGCCGAAATCGAGCACTTTCATCTCGCCATCGACGCTCAGCATCAGGTTGCTGGGCTTGATGTCGCGGTGCACCACGCGCAGCGGCTCGTCCAGGCCGTAGGGGATGCGCCTGTAGGCGGCGTCGAGGGCGTTGGCAGCGGCCAGCGCCACCTGCAGCGCGGCCTTGGCGGGGAAGCTGCGGCCCTTTTCTCGCAGCGAATCCACCAGCTGCTGGATGTTCATCCCCTCGACGAACTCCATGATGATGGCAGGTTGTCCGTCGAATTCGGTGAGCTCCTCCACTCGGACGATGCTCTTGTGGTGCAGCCGAGCGAGCAGGCGCGCCTCGTCACGCGTGCGCGCCATGATGTCTTCCGATCCGGACCATTTCTCGCGCAGCACCTTGATGGCCACGATGCGGTCCACGCCCCCGGAAGCACGGGCCTCAGCCAGGTACACCTTGGCGAAAGTCCCGGAAGAGAGCTCCTCCAGGATGGTCAGTTCCAGACGGTTCGCGTTGCCCTCGGGACCCATGATCGGGGCTCACCTTTCAAGCCTGTGCAGGGCGCAACCGCGCGCTTGCACTCGTGCCTGCAGAAGGCAGAGGGTAACATTACATGACGCCACGGGGCCATCCCTTGCGCGGCAGCGACGGGATGTGGTTAATACTTGGCCTTGACCCTACGTGCGTACCCATCTCCGCGTCATGGAGGTCGAACATGAGGCCCAAGTCAGCCACGATCGCGCTCTGCCTGTTGCTGGGCGGCTGCAGCATCGTGGAGAAGTTCCTGGGGGATCCCGCAGCAGACGCGGTGCAGGCGGCTCAACAGCAGCTGCAGGCCGGAGATCTGCCGGGCGGTGCCGATGCCCTGCAGGCCGCCCACGCCGAGCACGCCCAGTCCGTGGACGCGGGCATTGGCGCGGCCTACGGTGCCTACCTCCAGGCCGATTACGACGAAGCGGATTCCATCCTGGCCGCGGTCCAGGACCTGGATCCGGCTCGTCTAGGTGAGATCAGGCTGCGACGCGCCCTGGTGGCGCTGGCAGCCGGAAACCTGGACCAGGTGCGCGAAATGGGGCAGGCCAGCGGGCAGGCGGCGGGACTGCTGCTGGCGGCCGAGGTGGCGCTGGCGGATGGCGAGCGGGATGCAGCCACCACCATGCTGGCTCAGGCCAGCGCCAGCTCCGACGCGGTCGTGACCAGCACCGCTGCGCAGTACACCGCGCTGATGACGGATGCCGATCCCAGGGTTCAGGGTCTTAGCGAGGCCCAGGCTCTCTGGGCGCTTGGCGAGCGGCGCGTGGCCGTGCGATCCGTCGAGGAGCTTGTGAAGGCGTTGCCGGAAGAACGCGAGGACAAGGCGGAGCTGCTGCTGGTCTGGGCGGGGCGCGCAGCCGCCGCCGGCGAGGCGCAGGTCGCCAGCAATCTCGTGGAGAGCATCGACTTTCCGCCACCCGGGCAGCAGTGGCGCGTGATCGCCACCCGGGCCATCGTGGCCTGCGCCGAGGGCGACGCCAAGAAGTGCGGCTCCATCTTCGAGAGCATCGAGAAAGCGGCTCCGCCCAGCGGCCTGCTGGACGCCCGCGCCACCGCAGCCATCCTGTTGGCGAAGAGCGGCAGTCTCGATGAAGCGCGCGAAATAGCCGGTGACGAAGCCTCTCCTGCTGTCGCCCGCGCCCTGCTCGCCGCCGATGACCCGGAGAAGGCCAGCGAGATGGTCATCTCCGGTCCCTTCGCCGATTTCCTCTCCGACGCCAGTGGAGGTTGACGATGCGACTCAGCAAATATCTCGGTGCGCTGGCCCTGAGCGGTCTGCTCTTCTCGGGGCCTGGCTGCGGAAAGAAGAACATCAAGACCGATGGCGTCAAGGTCAAGGTGGTCGTCACCAACCAGGCGGAAGAGCCCATCTCGACGGCGGTCATCCGCCATCCCGATGAGTCCGACCGCCACCGCGTCAATGCGGTCGATGGGTCTTGGGAAGCAAGCGTGCTATACCTGCCCGACGGCAGCGAGCTGATCTTCGAACCAGGACTCGCCTTGCGACTAGAGATCTCGGCACCGGGCTACATGACCCAAGTGATCCAGTACGACATCCGCAAGCGCAACAACAAGATCCCGGTCCAGCTCAACGAGCTCGAGCTCGAGAGCGAAGAGATCGAAGAGCCGGTCATCCAGTTCGGTCGGGACCGGCCCCGAGAAGAGGGCGGTGGCGCCCCTGCCAATTGACATGGAGGCCTCGTGAACGCGCTGCTTCTTTCTCTGATCATCGCGGGGGCGAACCCCGCCGAAGCCGGTTGGTCCGATTTCGCGTCCGCCTTCCCGGAGCTGCCCTGCCACGACGGCTGGGCGGGCTGCCTGGTGGACGACGCCGCCGTCGCCGCCGACATGCAGGTGGGCGGCCAGGGCATCTACCGGCCCTCGGGTCTGCGCCTGGACTGGTTCTCCCTGCAGGCCGCCCCGTCCTTCTCTCCCTTCGTGGGGCTGTCGGACTATCCCACGGAGGTCGAGAAACCTCCTGAAAAGGTGGCTTCCCGGCCACCTCCTGATCGGGCCAGCCTGGAAGAGGTGGTCGAGGCCGGCCAGGAGAGCGGGCTCCGTGAGCCGCCCGATCGAGCCGAGCGGGAGGAAGAGGAGGAGGAGCCCATCGTGGCCGAGGTCGAGCCCGAGGAGGAGCCCGAGGAGCAGCCGGTCAAGCAGCGCGAGCGGCCCGAGAAGCAGCGCGAGCATACCAGCGCCAAGGGCAACCAGGCCGGCGAGCAGGCCACCAGCTACCAGGAGCCCGAGCCTGAGCCTGAGCCGGTGGAGAAAGTGCGCAGCAAGCCCGAAAAGCAAGAGCCGGAACCGGTGCAGGAGATCAAGACCGGCACCAGCGGCGACGGCGTCGTCGTCGCAGATGTGGCGGTGGAAGAAGACGCCTCTTGCGACGACCTGGTGACCCTGGAGCCCGCGGCCCTGATGGGCACCCTGAGCGTGGGGCAGCGCGACTGCCTGGAGGCTCGCATCACCTCGGCCTCGCGTCAGACCGAGAAGGACAAGGTGAGCAGGGTGCTGCTGATGGACGCCGAGGCCCGCGGCGACAAGAAGGGCTGGGCGCGCCTCATCAAGCGCCATCTCGAGGACATCGATCGCTCCGACCCGGATCTCTGCTTCAAGTACTCCATCTACCTGTCGCGGCGCGGCGTGGGACGTGCCCACGGCGTGATCCGCTGGGCCGACTACGCGCTGGAGAACAAGTCCCAGTGGCAGGGCTCCACCTACGTCTCGCGGGTCTACGCCCTGATGAAGCTCAAGGCCGAGGCTGCCAATCGCGTCTGGACCGCGGCCGAAGAGGCCTATGTGGCGGATCGCACCAAAGAGAACGAGGACAAGGCCAGGAAATACCGCAACCTCACCAAGGTCTACGCCAGAGAGTGGCTGGACTACGCGCGCGCCAGCGGGCAGGAGGTCAAGAACGCCCTGGCCCTCTGCGTGTCGGCGGCGGGCAACAAAGCCTACTGCGAGGGGGGATAGATGATCTCGGCAGAAATGGCGAGCCATTTCTGGCGCTTCACGCGCCCCGCTTCGCGGGACTTGAGGTCATCTATGCTTCCAATAGGGGGCTTCGCGCTCCTAGTCGGTGCATGCGGGGGAGGCCAGCAAGCGTCCGTCGAGCCCAAGACCCCCGCTGCGGGGCAGGCGGTCTTGACAGGCGAGCTGGTCTCGACCAGCTGGCCCGTGCGAATGGCCGACGACGCCCAGCGCGCTCCCTACGAGCCTCCCGGTCGTGGCTGGATGGCTCTGGTGATGCAGCGCGACTATCCCCAGGCGCTGCAGCAGTTCATGGGGGAGAATCCACTCCCGGTGGGCCAGCAAAGGGTCCATGGCGAGCTGGCCATCGCCTATCGGCAGGCTGCCCTGCTGGCGGCGCGCGCCACCATACAGGTCTACGACGTGGCCCGGCGCGAAGAGGATCCCGACCAGGTGGACTGCCTGGTGGGCATCAGCAAGCTGCTGCTGGCGGACGACCAGGCCTCCCAGCTCCTGGATGCCTGCGTTGCCGGGCAATACGGCGGAGAGCACGGCGAACTCTCCCTGCAGGCAAAGGCCTGGCGTGAGTGGCAGGCGGCCCGTCCCTGGCCCCCTGCCGAGCCCCTGGCTCTGACCCCGGGCAGCCCATCCCTGGCCGAGCCCGCCCAGCCGGGCGGGCCGCCCGGCCCCCCGGGCCGGCCCCCCAAACCCCAAAAAGAAAAAGAGGGAGGCCAGGAGAAAC
>CAYVQL010000236.1:9470-17869 GCA_964454135.1 uncultured Enterobacterales bacterium
GGCGTCCTGCCGGACGCGGGGAGCCTGCCACACTACCGCTTCAAGGACAAGGTGGAAGGCCTGGAGATCCAGGCCGCCAATCCCGCCACCCTGCTGGGTCTGGCGCTCTTCCACGAGCGGGCGGCGCTGGCCACCATGCCCGCCGGAGCCGGGGCCTTGAACGCCCTCTTGCAGCCCTGGCGCCTGCCCCTGGAGCCGGGCTCAGCCGACTTGGGCCCCCTCGAAGAGGGCCTGCTCTTCGGCTCGACGATGTTGAGTTCCGAGGACGCCTCCTTCCTGGCGGCGCTGGCTTCGGACCAGGGCATCGACGCTATCGCGGCCCACCCCGCCAGCCCCCTGGCCATTGCCATCGAGCCCTGCGTGGACGCGAAAAAGGGCGCGGTCGACGAGGCCTGCGCCCTGGAACGGGCCACGCGCTGCTTCGAGCAGCTGCGGGGCGCCATGGAGATCACCTCTGGTGGCGAGGCGGGCTTCCACCGTCCATTTGCCGATCTGGGTCGGGTCGGCATCGTTCGAGCGGCCGCGGCCGCAGCCCAGGCGGTTGGCGATGAACGCGCCATGGGTCTGTTGCGGCTCAACGCGGCTGATTTCAGCACAGGCCCGGGCGCCGAGCCCCATTACCTGCTTTCCCTGGCTGCCTGGGATGCGGGAAACAGGAACTCGTCGCGCGCCGGAGAGTTTTTGCACGCCCAGATCGGGCACCTTCCCGGGATCGAGGTCGCACGCTTTCCCCTGGACGCTCTGCACGTCCGCTTGAGTCGGGAGAGCGCGCCTGGTATCCCCATGCACTGAGGAGACGTACCATGGGTCGAAGCCGTCATCTGCTCGTCGCCGCCGGTCTGGCCGCGGCGGTGATGTCGACCGGCGCTGCGCTGACCTACTACGAAGGCGCTCTGCCCACTACGCTCAACCCGCTCTACGCCGCCAAGATGGTGGACTACAGGGCCCAGGAGCTGGTCTTCGACCGGCTCTGGTATCACTCCCCCATCAACAACGAGCTGGAGAGCCGTTTGGTGGAGGAGTGGAAGATGGCCGAGGCGGGAAAGGCCATCAAGCTGACGGTCAAGAGCGGGGTGAAGTGGCACGATGGCAAGCCGCTGACAGCGGACGACATCTGCTTCACGGTCAACGCCATCCTGGATGGGGGCACGCCCAGCCCCATCGCCGAGGGCTACCGCGACATCCTGGCGGGCTGCAGCGTCGATGGACGCAACGTGGCCATGGTGCGTTTCACGCGAGTGGTGCACAATCCGCGCGAGCGGCTGGGCTTCGCGGTGCTCCCGGAGCACTCCTTCGACGGCAACACGGCCATCAGCCCGGACCTGGAGTTCTCGGCGCGCCCGCTGGGTACGGGGCCCATGAAGGGCAGCCGCGGTACGCGGGGCGTCACTTTCCACGCCTACCCCAACGGGCACCACGCGGCGCAGGTTGGCCAGATGCAGCTGCAAGAGAGCGGCGATCCCCTGCTGGCCATCAAGGCGCTGATCAACAACTCGGTACAGGGCATCATCGAGGTGGCACCGAACTTCCGGGCTGACGTCTCCGCTTCGGATGAGCTGGCGTTGAAGTCCTACGACCTGAGATCCTGGTGGTTCGTGGCCATCAACACCAAGAAGACGCCCCTTGACGACCGGCGCGTTCGGCAGGCGCTCAACTTCATGCTCGACCGTACCGAGCTGCGCGAGAAGTCCATCGGGGTCAAGCCGGGCGAGCGGAACTCCCCTTGCGAGTTCATCTCCGGGCCCTTCGTGCCCTCTTCGCCCTACTACAACCGCGCCGTGCCCGCCGTGGAACACTCCGACATCTCACAGGCCGAGGCCCTGCTGAAAGAGGCCGGCATGGACCAGGTGGGCGGCCGCTGGAACTTCAGGGGCCAGCCGGTCTCCTTCCGCATGGGTATGGAGAAGTCCCTCGACAACGAGGCCCCGGACATCCTCTCCTACATCAGCAACCAGTTCGAGGCCGCCGGCATCGGCAGCCAGGTCTACAAGATCCCGCCCGACAAGTGGACCACCGAGGCCATCACGGGCCACCTCACCGACTACGACCTGTTGGTGGGCAAGTGGTCCTTCGGGCAGGTCGAGGACGTCAACGAGCTCTTCTACACTCGCAGCCGCGGCAAGGGCACCCGCAACATCTTCAACTACGGCAACAGCGACGTGGACCGCCTGCTGGCGCAGTACGACGCGGCCAAGACCGATACGGCCGCCCGAGACGCCTACCACAAGCTGCATCGCAAGCTGGCCGAGGATCTGCCCTACCTCTTCCTCTGGAAGCTGGACACCAAGAGCGCCTGGCGCACCGAGGTCAAGGGCAACACCATCGCGCCCTACTTCTACTTCACCCAGTTCGATTCCTGGAAGTACGATGGTTGATTCCCGACAACAGCCAGGATCGGGCCCTGGAGGTGGAGCTCAGTGAAACGCTGGTGGGCCCAGCCGCTGGTGCGTCTCGTGGTGGCCGTGGGATTGCCTCTGGCGGTGCCCGCCATCATCACGCTCTTGATCTGGGCGCTGCCCGGCGATCCGGCCAGTCGTATCTGTCCCGGCGACTGCACCGGCGTGGACGGCTTGGCCGAGCGCTGGAACCTGGACCAGGGACCCATCCACTTCTACACCACGTGGATCTCGGACGCCTTCAGGGGCGAGTTCGGCAACTCGTGGCAAGTGGTCACCGGCACGCCCATCCGGGAGCTGCTGCTGCCCGCCTTGCCGCGCACGGTGATCTTGATCGTGCTGGCCATGGTGCCCCTGTTCCTGGCCTCGGCGTTGGCCGGGCTGGGATGGGTGCCTCGCAAGCTGGATCCGTTGTTCCAGGCCATCGGGCTGGTGCCCGCCATGGTGCCTGCGCTGGTGGTCTACGCCCTGGTGTTCTTGGCCTTCGGGGCCGCGGTGGACGCCGACGCCCAGGCCATCCGCATCAAGATGCTGGCGGGCGCTCTGATCCTGGGCATCGCCGACGGGGCGCTCTCGGGCGCCATCACGGGTACCCGCTCGCTCTTCGACAACGAGCGCAAGCAGCAGTACGTGCTGGTGGCGCAGCTGCGGGGCGAGGGCGTGCTGTCCAATATGCTGCCCAACGTGGCGGGCGCCCTGGTGGGTCAACTGCGGGCGCGCATGCTGCACCTGCTCTCGGGAGCGGTGATCGTCGAGGCGCTGCTGCGCATCGACGGTCTGGGGGATTTCCTGTGGCGGGCCACGATCCAGCAGGACTTCGGCCTGGTCCTGGCCACGGCCACGGCATTCGCGCTGGTCTCGAGCGTGATCCTGGCCTGCCAGGCCCTGGTGGAGATCGTCGTGGCCTGGCACCAGCGCCGCGCGCCCGTCGTGTCACCGGGGGTGGCCTGATGCCGCGCAAGGTGGCCATCCTGATCACCATCCTCAGCCTGGGGCTGCTGGTGGTGGCTGCCTTCCACGCGCCGGAGAAGCGCACCGTCGACATGATGGCGGAGAGCTACGCCACGCCGTGGCAGCTACCCCCCTTCGGCGCCGATCGTATGGGCAGGCCCCTGCTGGACTACGCCATGCAGGGAGCCCATATCGTCGCCTTGCCAGCCGTCGCAGCGGGGCTGCTGGTCACGCTGCTGGGGATCCTGGGCGGCCTGGTGCGCTGCATGGGCAGCGCCCAGCTCGAGAGCCTGGTCTCCGGCTTCCGAGAGATGGTGGGCGCCTTGCCGCGCATGGTGGTGATCCTGGTGGTGGCCATCGTCATGCCGCTGGAGTGGCGCAGCTTGCTGGCGCTGGCCCTGGTCTGGGCCCTGCTGGCCGCGCCCGGGGCCATGGACGAGGCGGCCGCCGTGGCTGGTCGCCTGGGCGGCGCGCGCTTCGTCGAGGCGCTGCGCGCCCATGGCTTCTCCCGCGCTCGCATCTACCTGGTGCACGTGGTGGGCTTCAACCTGCGTCCCGTAGTGGTGCGTCAGGGCGCGGAGACCATGATGCAGGTGGTCTTTCTCGAAGTGGCGCTCTCCTACCTGGCCCTGGCTGGCCAGTACACCTCGTTCACCCACAATGAAGAGACCACCAAGAGCTGGGCCGATCTGCTCTACGAGGGCTACTACTCCATCGCCCTGGGCATTCCTTCCGGGCATGCGCTGGTCCTGGGGCTGGGCCTGGTGGCCGTGACCGCCGTGGCCGCCGTGTCCATCTCCACCGCCGCGAGGGCGCGCTGATGTCCGGGCGCCTGCTTCAGCTGCGCGGGCTGGCTGTGCGTACGCAGCAGCGTGTGCTGGTACGCGGCATCGACGTCGACGTGGAGGCCGGGCGCGTCACCGCGCTGGTGGGCCCCTCTGGGGCCGGGAAATCTCTCACGGCGCGCTGTGCCATGGGCTTGATCGACGTGGTGCCCGGCCTCTGCGGCGGCACCCTCAAGCTCCCCGGAACGGGCGATGACCGTGACTGGTACGGCCCTCACGTGGACGGCGGGGCCGCGGGCATGAAGCGGCTGGCTCGGGAGACCGCGCCCCTGCGTGGATCCTACTTCACCTACTCGCCGCAGGTCGCCGCCTCGGCGCTCAACCCCGGGCGCACCATCGGCCGCCAGATGCAGCTGGCCATTGCGCGGCGCGCACAAGCCGTCGAGGATGCGGGCGCAGAGATCCGCGATTTGCTGACCGAAGTGGGCCTGGAGCCGCGGGCGGCCGCCGCCTTGCCAAGGGAGCTCTCAGGTGGGCAGTGCCAGCGGGCCGCGCTGGCCATTGCCATCGCGCCAAAGCCGCGGGTCGTGGTGGCCGACGAGCCGGAGACGGGGTTGGATCCCGTGCTGCGTCGCGGCATCATCGAGCTGCTGGTGGACGTCTGTCAGAACCACGGTGCGGGACTGATGTTGATATCCCACCATGAAGACACGGTGGAGCGCATCGCCGACCACGTCGTTCGCATCCTGCCCCATCGCGAGGAGGCGGCATGAGCGCCGGGGCCGCCCAGGCTGGCGACGCCGTTCAAGCCGGCGTCATTGCCCAGGTCGTGGCCCTGCGCAAGACATTCGTCCTGCGTGGCCCCTGGCCTTGGAGCTCCCAGCGCCAGGTGGAGGCTCTGCGGGGCGTGGACGTGTCGGTGGGGCCGGGCCAGGTGCTGGCGGTCGTCGGCCAGTCCGGCTCGGGCAAGACCACGCTGGCCCGCATCATCCTGGGACTGGAAGAGGCCAGCTCGGGCCAGGTGCTGCTGGAGGGGCGTCGCTGGGACCAGATGAGCGAGCGCCAGCGCCATCGGCACCGCGTGCACTACCAGTACGTGCCCCAGGACGCCATGTCAGCCCTGGACCCGCAGCAGACGGCCTGGGAGCACGTGGCCGAGACCCTGCGCGTGCTGGGAGGCTGCGGACGCGCGGAGGCACGTGAAAAGGGCCTGAAGATGCTCGAGCGGCTCGGCCTCTCGACGCGCAAGCATGCGCTGCCCCGCGAGATGTCGGGCGGTGAGCAGCGCAGGGTCACCCTGGCGCGCGTGCTGGCTCTGGAGCCGCGGCTGGTGGTGGCCGACGAACCCACCAGCGGCCTGGACCCCGAGCGGCGCGAGGAGGTCCTGCGGGATCTGGTGGGAAACCTGCCTGTCAAGGCCGCCTGCATCCTGGTGACCCACAACATGGCGGTGGCCCGCAAGTACTGCACCGACGCCATCGTGATGCTCGACGGCTGGGTCATCGAGACCTTCGATCCCCGCAACGAAGAGCCGGTCCATCCCTACAGCCGCCTGCTCTTCGATCCCTGGACCGGCCCGCTGCCCAGCGGTGCGCCCGGTCCGCGCAGCTGCCCCTTCCTCCAGGACTGCGAGCTGGTCGAGGATCAGCCCTCTTGCAGTCGCCACATGCCCAGCCTCGCACCTGCCAGGGATCACCGGGGCCAGGTGGCCTGTCACCTGCTGCGCCGCAGGTCCGGGTCGGCGGATCCCGGTGGCGCGGGCCTGGATCCGGAATCTGAGACAAGCGGGGCCGCCAACCCGTCCGAGATGCGCAAGTCAAGTTGAATCCACCCCTTTCACCCCTGGGGCGAGTCATGAACAACAGCTATCTTCTTCTTCCCATCGCCGCCGTGGTCGCCGTGGCTCCTGCAGCCCAGGCCGGCTCTGTCGACGCCGCTGAACACGTCAGGCTGACAGAGGAGATGCGGCGACTGGCGAAACGCAACGCCTGGAAGGGCGTCGAGGCCGCCTTCGTCAAGCTGAAGGAACTCGAGGAACGGGGTGTGGAGCTCAGCTACGAGGACTACTACCTGGGCGCCCAGGCGGCGCGCGCCCTGGGTGACATCAACGCCGTCTACAAGCGGCTGAAAGCCGCCGCCAAGGAGGAGGGCAGCAAGGAGGTCATCGAGTGGCTCTCCGACCTCGATGGCACCTACGGCCAGGTGGCCCTGGTCAGCAAGCGCAAGAAGGGCGTGGAGCTCAAGGCCGTGCAGATGCCATTCGCGCCCGACCAGCGGGCGGCCATCGAAGTGGCCATGTCCAGGATCGCCGAGCACGGCCGCTACAAGGGCCTGCTGCCCCAGGGCAAGTACCACTTCGGGGACGAGCTGCTGAACGTGGTGGCCGGTGGCGAGGTGCTGAACCTGGTGCTCGTGGACGAGCGGCCCCCGAAAGAGGAGCGGGAGCCCTTCAAGCTGGCCTATATCGGTCCCCGGTTCTCCATCGGTCCCGCCTTCATCAGCGCTGGGGAGCCCGGCGAGGTCAACTGGAGCACGGAGCGCTTCCAGCCCCACGGTTTTGGAGGTGCGGGCGCGCGCGCAGGGGTGGGCCTGGAGGCGGGGCTTGGAAAGAAGCTCGGCGCCATGGTCGAAGTGGGCTACCACGGCGGCTTCGGCAAGAGCCTGTCGAGCGACGACGACGCCTCGCAGTTGACCTCCTCGGTGGGCGAGCCCTACGAGCTGAAGACCCGCTCCGTCAACATGGGTTACGGCTGGTTGGGTCTGACCGGTCGCTTCGGTCGCGTCTGGGCCCTCGGGGGCCCCATCTGGTCCGTGGGCTCGGCCTACACCGCGGATATCCCCAATTCCGGTGACAAGGCGGACGAGGCCGCGTCCTGCACCGACTGCGTGGTTTCAGCCCGTGGCACCATCATGGCGCCCGGCGCGGCGCTGGGAGTTTCCTACGCTCTGGCGGAGATCGGGAATTTCAACGGCGCCTTGTCCCTTCATGGGGGTGGTCAGCACGACGGCTCCCGTCTTTATTCGTGGGTGCAGCTTGCCTTCACGCTGGCACCCGCATCCTCCAGGAGTGACTGATGCAGCTTCACAGCTTCCTGTTTCCGTTGTGGGTGGCTCCGTTTTGGGTGGCCGGCGCGGGTGCTGGGCAGGTGCACGTGGGGGACGAGGGCCATGCCTACAACCCCCACTGGTCCATCGACGGGCAGTGGTTGGCCTTCGAGCTCAACCGCTACGGCGATGCCGTCGACCTCTACGTCACCAGGGTCTCCGGCGGCGGCGGCGCGGTGCCCGTCAAGGCGGTGATCCCCGGCGTGTCCAGCAGCTTCTCCAGCCGTGGCTCGGTGGTGGCTCACCCGGTTTGGCACCCCGAGGGCACGGTGATCTTCGAGGGCAGCAATGCCGGGGGCACCCAGCGCCTCTACTACTGGGCGCCGGGCGGGCAGTCCGCAGCCGAGCTGCTCTCCAACGGTCAGATCGGGGGTGACCTCACCTGGCCCACCCTGTCCGACGATGGAAGGAAGCTGGCCTTCGTCTCCGACTCCGCAGGGAGCGGCGACGTGTTCATCTGGGACCAGGCCAGCAACCAGGTCAGCAGCACCTTCACCAGCCAGTACGCCGAGGCCTCCCCCCGCTTCTCGCCCGATGGGAGCATCCTGGCCTTCACGCGCAAGAACCGAGGCACGGAGGACCTCTTCCTGTGGCAGGGAGGCGAGGTCAAGCCGCTCAAGGGCGGCAACGGCGACCAGACGCGGCCCAACTGGGTGGATGACCTGGTGGTCTACTTCACCAATGAGCGCGGCGAGGGGCATTGGGACGTGGCCGTCACCGACGCCAACGCCGCGCAGCGCAAGATCCTGGCCAAGGACGTCAGGCTGCCCATGCGCGCGGGGCCAGCCATCACACCGGATGGACGCTCGGTGGTCTACACGATGTCGGATCCGGAGCAGGGGGATCGCTTGATGGTATCTACGCTGGATGGGGCCAAGACCGTGCAGATCAGTACGGGGCTCGTGGCCTGCGGAGAGCCTGATCTGGTGGCCATCAGCGGGAAGGTCTATGCGGCCTTCACGGCACTGCCGAATGCCACGGATGATCCCAATGCGGCGACTGATTTCAGGCAGCTGCACATCATCGACGTGACCGGAAAACTGCCGTAGCTGCTGGGGCCGGTAAACGGAAATTCGCCCCACCCGGCGAAGCCGGGTGGGGCGAACTTCGTCTACCGGCTTGCGTAGGCCCGCGCACAAGCGCGCCATCGCCGGGGGAGGGG